>DASTYL010000238.1:0-6024 GCA_035764975.1 Gemmatimonadaceae bacterium
ATCAGGAACGAGAGCTGGCAGCGCTACGCCGTCACGGTGGACTCGGTGGAGGCCCTGAGCGGCTACGACGTCCTGGCGCTCCTTCGCGACGACATCGAGATCGCGGTCGAGAGCAACACGGCGCCTCCGGCAGCCGTGACGGACGGCCCCTATCACGCGATCCAGAACGAGGGGATCGCGATGTCGGCGGCCGGGTCGAGCGATCCGGACGGGGACGCGCTCCGCTACGCCTGGAACTTCGGCGACGGGACGACCGCCTCGGGCGTCGCGGCGACGCACGTCTATGCGCAGCCCGGGACCTACACGATCCGGCTCATCGCCACGGACGTCCGCGGCCTCGCCGATACGGCCACGACGACGGCGACGGTGCTCTCGTACACCACGGCGCTCGAGCAGGCGGTGGCGATGACGTCAGCGCTCATCGCCGACGGGTCGGTCAACCAGGGGAATGGGCGCGCGTTGATCGCGAAGCTGGATGCCGCGCTCCAGGCCGTGGCTACCGATCGGCGCTCGCTCCTGGTGCATCTCGCGCAGGCGTCCCGGCAACTCGAGGGCTTCGTACGCATCGGCCACATCGCGGCCGACGATGCGACGCCGCTCGGCACGCTGCTGCGGCGCATCACCGCGGCGCTCGGCGGCTGACGCCAGCGGAAGCACAGGGGCCTTTGGCAGCCGGCGCCCGCCGGCAGCGCCATTGTGGTGAACGACGCAGGGGGCGACGCCGACAGGCATCGCCCCCTGCGTGCATCGGCGCCGCCGAGCGTCAGCTCTCCGCCGCGATCGTCTCGAGGTCCTCCCAGCGAGCGGTGAGCACAGGGATCTCGGCGTCGATCGTGGCCAGCCGCGCCTTCGCCTCGCTGACCGCCGCCCCGTCCCGGAGCACCGCGGGATCCGCCAGTCGGCCGTAGAGCGCCTCGCGTTCGCGCTCGAGCGCGTCGATCCGATCGGGGAGCGCCGTCAGCTCAGCCGTCTCCTTGAAGGAGAGCCGGCGCTTCTTCGCCGGCTTCGCCGCGGACGGTGCCGCGGGCACGGCCGCGGGCTTCGCCGGTGCGGGGCGGGCAATGTCCGCATCCTGCGCCCGCTGGCGCGCCCAGTCCGTGTATCCGCCGGCGTACTCTCCGACGCGGCCGTTCCCTTCCATCACCAGCGTGCTCGTCACGACGCTGTCGAGGAAATCGCGGTCGTGGCTCACGACGAGCAACGTGCCCGCGAACTCGAGCAGCAGCTCCTCCAGCAGGTCGAGCGTCTCCATGTCGAGATCGTTCGTCGGCTCATCGAGGACGAGGACGTTGAAGCGGCGCGTGAAGAGCCTCGCCAGCAGCAGCCGGTTGCGTTCTCCCCCCGACAGCGCGCGGACGGGCGTGCGTGCGCGCTCCGGAGGAAAGAGAAAGTCCTGCAGATAACCGTGAACGTGCCGGCGCGCACCCGCGACTTCGACGAATTCGGCGCCGTCCGCGATGCTGTCGAAGACCGACCGTTCCGGATCGAGTGCCTCCCGGAGCTGGTCGAAGTACGCGATCTCGAGATTGGTGCCGTGGCGGACCGTCCCGGAATCGGGGAGGAGATCGCCGAGCAGCAGCCGGATGAGCGTGGTCTTCCCTGAGCCGTTGGGACCGATGATGCCCACCCGGTCGCCCCGCATGATCGTCGTGGTCGCATCGCGGATGATCGTGCGATCGCCGCGCGAGAACGTCACGCCACGCGCCTCGATCACCAGGCGTCCCGAGCGGTCGGCTTCCTGCGCCTGGAGCCTCGCCGTCCCGACGCGTTCCCGCCGCTGGCTGCGCTCCACGCGCAGTGCTTCGAGCGCGCGGACACGCCCTTCGTTGCGGGTGCGCCGCGCCTGGATGCCCGTGCGGATCCAGACTTCCTCCTTCGCGAGCCGCTTGTCGAACTCTTCCCATTCCTTCGCTTCCACCGCGAGGGCGGCATCCTTGAGCGCGAGATATTCGTCGTAGCTCGCCCCCCAGCTCACGAGGCGCGCGCGGTCGAGCTCGACGATGCGCGTCGCGACCCGGCGCAGGAAGGCGCGGTCGTGCGTCACGAACATGAGTGTGACGCCGCGATCGATCAGGAAGCGCTCGAGCCACTCGATCGCATCCACGTCGAGGTGGTTCGTCGGCTCGTCGAGCAGCAGGACGTCGGGCTCACGCACGAGCGCGCGCGCGAGCAGGGTCTGCCGCTTCCGCCCGCCCGATGCCGCCGCGAACGGAGCGTCCGCGTCCAGGCCGAGGTGATCGAGCACCGTCTCGACGCGGATGTGGGTCTGCCATGCACCGACGCGATCGAGCTCGTGATGCAGCCGATCCAGCTCGCGCAGCGCAGCCTCGCCGTGATCCACGGCGACCCGATGGCTCGCGGCGTGATAACGCGCGATCAGGCCTCCGATATCGCCGAGCCCGGCCGCCACGACGTCGAAGATCGTGCCGTCCACCCCTTCCGGCACATCCTGCTCGAGCATCGCCACGCTGACCCCCGACTGGCGGACGATCTCGCCCGAATCCGGCTGCATCTCGCCAGCGATCAGCCGCAGGATCGTGCTCTTCCCTGCCCCGTTGCGGCCGAGCAGGCACACCCGCTCCCCGCGCTCGATGCTGAACGAAGCGTGATCGAGCACCGCCGGTCCCCCGAACGCGATGCTCACGTCACGCATGCCGATCAATGCCATCCCGGTAACGCCGTCTTATGCATCGGGCAAAGTTACCCGGTCGGTCACTTCACTCCCAGCGCAACCGCGATCACGATCGTCACGGCGGCGACCGCCATCGCCAGCAGGAAGAGCGGCACGATGAAGCGGAGCCACCGGTCGTAGCGGACACCCGCTCCTGCGAGCACGGCCATCAGCGCGCCGTTGGTCGGGGTGACGAGGTCCGCGAGCCCGGCGCCGTACTGGTATGCAAGCACCGCGACCTGTCGCCCGAGGCCGATGAGGTCCGACAGCGGGGTCACGATCGGGATGGTCAGCACCGCCTGGCCGCTCGTGCTCGGCACCGGCACGTGCACCAGGGTCTGCACGACGAGCATGCCGAGCGCGGAGAGGGTTGCCGGCAGCCCCTCCAGCGGCGTCAGCATGCCGTTGACGATCGTGTCCACGACCTTCCCCTGCTCGAGCACCAGGTAGATCGAACGCGCGATGCCGACGAGCACCGCGGCGCCGACCATCTCGCGGAAGCCCTGCACGTACGCATCCGCCGTCCCCGACACGCGAAGGCCTCCCGCGATCCCCGCGGCGATGCCCAGCACGAGGAAGAGCGCCGACATCTCGTCGAACCCCCAGTCGAGCCGCAGCGCCCCGAACACGTACGTCGCGAAGGCCGCCAGCACGAGCACGAGCACCGCCGCGTGCCGCTTCGAGAGCGACGGCGCCGGCTCGCTCGCGACGTCGATCGTCGCCGCTGAGTCGCCCACCGGCGTCCAGCCGCGCCGCGCGTGGCGGAGCGTCCCGCCGATCCACACCGACAGTGCCGCGGCGAGAGCGACGAGCCGGATCCCCCAGCCCGAGACCAGCGGCAGCTCGGCGAGCTTCTGGGCGATGCCGACACCGAACGGGTTGACGGGGCTGAACGCCCCGCCGATGATGGCCGCCCCAAGGCTCATCGCCACCGCCGTGATCGGGTCGTAGCCCAGGCGCATCGCCAGCACGAGGAGCACCGGGATCAGCCCCACGACCTCCTCCTGGAGCCCGATCAGCACACCGCCCACCGCGAAGACGATGGAGACGGCGACCACGACGAGCGTCCCCTGTCCCGGCGACGAGGTCGACACGCCCGCACCCGACGGGCTGAGCGCGCGGACGAGCGAGTCGGTCCCCGCCTGGAGCGCCCCGGTCCGATCCACGACGACGAGCGCGCCGCCGACGAGCAGGATCACGATCACGACGGACGCGGCGTCGACGAGCCCCCTCGGCACCGCCAGCACGGTCGCGCCGATGCCGACCGGCTGCGCAGGGACCGGATGGTACGTCCCCGCGACGACGACCCGGCGGCCGGTGGCCGGGTCGTCGCGCCGCTCGTACTCGCCGGCAGGCAACACCCAGGTGAGCACGGCCGCGAAGAGGGTACAGCCGAGGAGGAGCGCGAGCGGATGCGGCAGTCGCATGGGCGTGCGGGTCAGGGAGCGGGCTCGGGGGACGACGGCAGTGCCGTCACGGGAAGATGGATGCCCAGCGCCGGGAGGGCACGGGCCACCACCCACCCGCGGAAATATGGATTGTCGAACGCGTAGCCGGACGGCACCGCGGGGTCACGCAGCACGAGCTCGCGGTCCGCGAGCGCCTGCACGGCGCGTGTCGTCGCGCTGCTCGACCCCAGGCCGAACCGCGCAAGCGTCGCCCCCGTGGTGAGCCCGGTGTTCGCCGCGGCGAGCGCGCGCAGGACGGACTGCTGCTGCGAGGCCAGCTCGCTCCAGCGCGCCTCCCACGCGAAGGCCTGCTCCTCGACGACGGCGGCGAAGGCACGCGCGACCGTCTCCACCGCGACCTTGCCACCGCCATCGCTCCGGGCGGCTGCGACGGCATGGTCCGCGAGCAGCATGATGTCGAAGGTCCGGGGACCGGCGAGGCGGACGCATTCGGCACCGACGCCACGCGCCGGATCGAGTCCGGCGCCGCGCATCCGCTCCTCGATCCACCGCCCCAGGTGGTCCGCGTCGATGGCGCCGAACGGCAGCGGCGTGAGCATGTCGTAGAAGGCGCCGCCCCGTCCCGTCATGCGCTCGATGAGGGACAGCTCGGAGCCGGCGAGGACGTAGCTCACGTGCACGTGCCGCTGGAGGACGCCGCGAAGCAACCATTCGCCGGTCTCGCCGGCGATTCGCCCGATCTGCTGGAACTCGTCGAGCGCCACGCCCACGCTCGCCCCCCGCTCGGCGGCAATCGTTTCCAGCGCATCGAGCGCCTGCTCGAGCCGCTTCTGCTCCTCGCGTGCGTCGCCGAGCGACACCTCCCAGCGCACGCTCACGTCCCCGGTCTTCGGATTCGACGTCATGGTCACTCCCGGCGTGAGGCGGGACACGAACGTCTGGAGGATGTCCTTCCATCGCCGGCCGAGGGTGCGGACGGATGCATCCACGATCAGCGTGGCGAGCTCGGTGAGGCTCGTCGCCACCATGCAGTCCACGGCGACGACGAGCGTGCGATGCCGCGCGGCGCGGTCCGCCGCCGCGGCGAGCGCGGACGACTTGCCCATCCGTCGGCGCCCGAGGAGGAGGAGCTTGTGCCCGGGGGTGCGCAGTGCGCGCACGATCGTGCCGACCTCGGCCGCCCGATCGGTGAACGCGCCGCCGCGGGCCAGGCCGTGGATCTGGAAGGGGGGAGCAGGGAGAGCCACTGACGCCTCTGTTACTGATTGAACTGTCACTGACTGATTTGTCAGTAACATGGGGCGCGCGGCGGATGGCCGCAACAGGCACCCGCACCCGCCGTGGCGCGGTTATCGCCTCGGTGCGCACGGAACGCACTCGACCCCCATGGCCAATCCCCGAAAAACCGCAGCGAAGCAGGCCCCCGCCATCGAGCCGGGATTCGTGCAGGTCCGTGGCGCGCGGGAGCACAATCTCAGGAACGTGGATGTCGCCATCCCGCGGGATGCGCTCGTCGTGTTCACCGGGGTCTCCGGCTCCGGCAAGTCGTCCCTGGCCTTCGGCACCCTCTACGCGGAGGCGCAGCGCCGGTATCTCGAATCAGTCTCGCCGTACGCACGCCGGCTCTTCGACCAGATGGAGGTCCCGGAAGTCGACTCCATCGAGGGGCTTCCGCCAGCGGTCGCGCTCCAGCAGCAGCGCGGCGCCCCCACGTCCCGGTCGAGCGTCGGCAGCGTCACCACGCTCTCCAACCTGCTGCGGATGCTGTATTCCCGCGCGGGGCACTATCCCCGCGGCCAGGCCATCATCTATGCCGAGGGCTTCTCCCCGAACACGCCCCAGGGGGCGTGCCCGGAGTGCCACGGACTCGGGCGCGTGTACGAGGTGACCGAGGAGTCCATGGTGCCGGATCCGTCGCTCAGCATCCGGGAGCGGGCGATCGCC
>DASTYL010000239.1:0-16521 GCA_035764975.1 Gemmatimonadaceae bacterium
GGCTGAGGCCGATGCCCACCACGATGGCCGCGAACGCCGTCAGGATCGGCACCGAGCGCTTGCCGGCGAAGAACCCGAGATACGCGGGGAGCTGCAGCCGGTAGTAGCGGTTGAACAGCACCGACGCGACCACGCCGATGAGGATGCCGCCGAACACTCCGGTCTCGATGGACGCGATGCCCATGATCTGCTTCGGCTCGGTGCCGAGGAGCGGAGCCATGACCCCCATCGTCGCCAGCATCACGGCGAAGCCCACGACCGCCGCGAGCGCGGCGACGCCATCGTTCTTGGTCAGGCCCAGGACGACGCCGATCGCGAAGATCAGCGGCAGGTTCCCGAACACGGCGCCGCCGGCCTGGGCCATCACGTTCGACACGACGTCGGGCAGCCACGTGAACTTCGCGCTCCCGACGCCCAGCAGGATGCCGGCGGCGGGGAGCACGGAGACCGGCAGCATCAACGACTTGCCGATCTTCTGCAGCCACCCGAAGGCGACACGTCCGAATCTCATTCTCGACTCTCCTGGTTGTCCTGCACGACCAGCGGGGATGTCAGCCGTGGCGGCGGGCGACGATGGCGCGGACTTCGGCGCCGTCCGCCGCATCGAGCGCTTCGCGGGCGGTCGCGCGGCATTCCTCGAGCGTCAGCTCGCGGACACGCGCTTTCACACTTGGAACGACGGGCAGGTCGGCACTGAGCTCATGCACGCCGAGCCCGATGAGGACCGGCACGGCCTGCACTTCGCCGGCGAGCGCGCCGCACACGCCTACCCACCGGCCGTGGGCGCTCGCGCCCTCCACGGTCTGCGCGATGAGGCGCAGCACCGCGGGGTGCAGCGCGTCGAGCTGCGGCGCGAGCCGCGGGTTGGTGCGGTCCATCGCCAGCGTGTACTGCGTGAGGTCGTTGGTCCCGATGGAGAGGAAGTCGGCTTCGCGCGCGAACTGGCCCGCCATCAGCGCGGCGGCCGCCGTCTCGACCATGATGCCGATCTGGATCGGCGGGAGGCCGAGCGCCGCGCGCTCACGCTCGACGAGGTCGCGCGCCGCGCGCCATTCGGCGAAGGTGGCGACCATCGGGAACATCACGGCGACCTTCCCCGACGTCGATGCGCGCAGGATGGCGCGCACCTGCGTGCGGAAGAGCTCCGGGCGGTTGAGCGTCAGCCGGATGCCACGCTCGCCGAGGAACGGATTGGCTTCCGCGGCGACGGGGAGGTACGACAGCGGCTTGTCGCCGCCGACGTCGAGGGTACGGATGACGAGGATCCGATCGGGGCCGAGCGCCCGGGCGATCGCCTCGTAGGTCCGCGTCTGCTCATCCTCGTCGGGTGCCGCCTGCCGGTCCATGAAGAGGAACTCGGTGCGAAGCAGCCCCACGCCTTCGCCGCCCAGCTCGGGCACGCGCTCCGCATCCGCGACGTTGCCGATGTTCGCGGTGACTTCGAGGCGGTGGCCGTCGCGGGTGGTCGCCGGCTGCGTGGCGGCGGCGAGGTGGCTCTTCCGCAGCGCCGCCGTCGCCTCGCGGCGCCGGGCGATCGCCTCCTCTTCCGCCGCCGTGGGAGCTGCCCTGAGCGTACCGGCATCGCCGTCGAGCACCACGCGCGTGCCTTCGGGGATGTCGAGCACGAGGGGATTCATCCCCGCGACGGCCGGAATGCCGAGGCCCCGGGCGAGGATCGCGACGTGCGAGGTCGCGCTGCCGGTCGTGGTGCAGAATCCCGACACGCGCGAGCGATCGATCGTCGCGACATCCGACGGCGCGAGCTCCTCGGCGACGAGGATCGAGTCCGGCGGGATCTCATGGGCGGCCTCGTGGCCCGTGAGCAGGTGGAGGACGCGGCGTCCCACGTCGCGCAGGTCGGACGCGCGCGCGGCAAGGAGCGGGCTCCGGAGCGCGAGCAGCCGTTCCGCCTGCGACGCATACGCCTCGCGCCAGGCGAAGGCGGCACTCTCGCCGGTCCGGATCCCTTCCGTGGCCCGATCGAGGACTTCCGGATCCTCGAGCAGCTCCTGATGCGCGGCGAAGATCTCCGCCCGCTCGGCGTCCGCGTCCTGCTCGAGGCGCGCCTTGAGCGACTGGAGCTGCTCGCGCGCGGCGGCGATGGCGGTGTCCAGCGCGCGACGCTCCTGGTGGGGATCCGCCCCTCGCTCCTGCACCACGATATCCTCGTGGCGCAGGTAATGGACGTTGCCCGTCGCCGCGCCCGGGGATGCCGGCACGCCGCGCAGAATTCCGTCCGCCGGAAGCGCCGGCCGTTCGGCGGCTGCCGCCGGTGCCGAGGGCGCAGCGCCCGCGGCGGCCGGATGGGCCGCCGCGAGCTCCGACGTGAGTGCCTCGACCAGCGCCGCCACGGCGGTGCCCGCGTCGTTTCCACGCCCGATGATGCGCACGGTATCGCCGGCGTCCACCTCCAGCGCCATGATGGAGACGACGCTGCGGAGATTGGCCTCGCGGTCGCCCTTCAGCAGGCGCAGGTCCGCGGCGTGCCGCCGCGCGGTCGCCGCCAGCACGGCCGCCGGCCGCGCGTGCAGCCCGGACGCCACGTTCACCACCATCGGCGGGGACTCCGCCGTCTGCCGCGATTCCGGCTCCGCCACGCCGGCACCGCCGGTCGCGAGGCGGATCTCGAGCACCTCGTCCTGCCCCGCCACGACGTTGCCCGTGCGTGGAATGAGCGACCCGACCCGCTCCATGTTCGACACGAGGACCTGCGTGAGCAGGCTGCGCGCGCGCCGTGCGACGAGATCCGCATCGAACCGGATGAGCGGATCACCCGTGCGCACCTTGTCGCCGGCACGGACGACGGGGGTGAAGCCCTGCCCCCTCAGGTCGACGGTGTCGAGCCCGATGTGGATGATGAGCTCCAGGCCGGCTGCCGCGAGCGTCAGCGCATGCCCGGCGCGATGCACCATCACCACCTGCGCATCGCACGGGGCGACGAGCACGTCGCTCATCGGGTCGATCGAGATGCCGTCGCCCGCGAGCCGCTGCGCGAACGCGGCGTCCGGGACTTCATCGAGCGGCACGAGGACGCCCGAGAGCGGCGCGCGCAGCCGGAGCACGGGAGCTCCGGCGGCAGCGGCGCCGCCGGACGAGGAAGCCATTGAGGTCATGAGCGACGGGGTTGCCGCGTGCAGTTACTTGCCGCCGCGGCCGATGCGGCCGGCTGCGGAGGTGCGGAACTCGAAGGTCTTCACCTGGCCGACGGGGCGCGTCCCCGAGCGGGCGATCACGACGCCGTTGCCGGCATCGTACCAGCCGCTGCCCGCGCGCTCGAAGGCCTCGCGGGACGGGTGCTGCGCCAGCGCCGTGCCGTTCACCCGCACCGAGCCGACGCGCGCATCGCCAGCCACGAGCTCGATGACGTTGTCGCGCTGCGCCGGGGCGCCGTCGTAGGTGCCTTCGCGCGCACCGACGACCACGGTCACACGGCCCGGCGCGCTGCGCTGCGAGAGCGTCGTCGTGGCCACGGCGCCATCCTGGTACGCGATGGTCTCACCGTCATCCTCGTACAGGACGAACTGCGACTCGGCCGCGTGGGGATAGACCCGGGCCACCAGCGCGTCCCGCGTGCTGCCGTCCAGCCGCTTGCCGAGGACGTTCATGCTCTGCTCGTCGACGTGCATGCGCGGAATGATCGCGCCGGCGCGGGCGTAGAGCGGCAGGCGGAAGAGGCTGTCGCGATACAGCGGAACGTTGCGGACCCACTGCCCGCCCTCGTGCCGGGCGTTGGTATGGAAGTCATACCACGTCCCGCGGGGCAGGTAGACGTCGCGCTGCTGCTGCCCGTGCTGCGCCACGGCGGCCACGAGCAGATCCTGGCCGATGAGCTTCTCGTCCCCGAGCTCGCGCACGGCTGCGTCGTCCTGGTAGTGATACACGAGCGGCGCGACGAGCGGCTCGGCGAAGAGGCGCGCGCGGTGCGCCAGGGCGTAGTAGTAGGGCGTGAGCGAGTAGCGGAGACGCAGGTTGGCCAGGTTGCTCGCGCGATGGCCGACGCGGTCCGGCGCCGTCTCCTTGCAGTTGCAGAGATTCTCCGCGTGGACGCGGACCGGCACGTCGAGCAGTGCGCCGGCGGCAAACCACTGCGTGTACAGCTCGGTGAGGCTGTCCCCCTGGATGCTGCCGCGGTGAAAGCCGCCGATGTTGGAGCCGAAGTAGTCCATCCCCGACATGGACATGTGCATCTGCGCGTTCATGTGCGTCGCCAGGCTGGCCGCATTGGCCCCGATGTCGCCGGACCACATCGCGACGCCGTAGCGCTGGATGCCGGAGATCCCCGATCGCGACAGGATCAGCGGGCGGCGCCGGACGCCGTGGCGCCGATAGCCGTCGAAGACGCTCTGGCTCCACTTCATGTTGAACACGTTGTGGACGTCGGCGTGCGCATGGCGGCCCGGCACGACACCGTGGTACCACGCCGTCGAGTCGTAGATCTCCGGCTCCCCGAGGTCGGTCCAGTGGCCGGTGACCCCGGCCTCCACGAGCGGCTGGCGCTTCCAGTCGTGCCAGAACGTGCTGCCGGCGTCGTTCGTGAAGTCCATCATGCTGCCCTTGCCCCACCACGGGTTGGCCGTGAGGTACACCGGCGCCCCGTTCTCGCCCAGCCGCGGCATGAAGCCGCGCGCCGCGAGGGTGTCGTGCTCGGCGAGGGCCTTGGAGATGTACGGCTCCTCGATCGGAATGACGCCGAGTCCCTGCTCGGTCCGGAGCCGCGCGATGTAGCCCGCCGGATCGGGGAAGCGCTTGAGATCCCAGCTCAGGCTGCCCATCGGCGAGATGTCCGCGCCGGTGATGATGCCCCCGAACCACTGGAGGTCGAGGACGAACCCGTCGACGGGGAACCGATGCTCCCGCAGCGTCGCCAGCTTCGTCTCGAGCTCGTACCAGTTCTCGAAGCCGAACTCGGAGACCCACAGGCCGAACGCCTTCCGCGGCGGCACCGGCGGCGCGCCGACCAGCTCCATGTAGTCCCGTCGCAGGTCGGGCAGGTTCGGCCCGGTCATGACGTACCCGCGGAGCTCGCCCCGCGTGCGCATGCTCCACGGCGCCGTGCGGAAGTCCCACCGCTGCGCGTAGGTGTTGTCCACGAACAGCGCGTAGTTGATGCCGGCGTCGCCCACCGCGTACATGATGGGGAACATCGCGTTGCCCACCATGCCGCCGTGGAAGCCGATCATGCGGTTGCCGTACTCCACGCCGGGCTTGCGTTCACGCCCGACCCAGTCCCCGTTCATCTCGCCCGGCGTGACGAACTCCTCGCCGAGGCCGTAGACGTTCCGGATCCGGTTGGGGGTGAGCGTCAGCCCCTTCTCGTCCTTCGTGGCGTCCGCCGGGCAGATCGTGGTGAGCTCGGTGTCGCGCGCCCGGTCGGTCAGCGTGAAGCAGAGCGTCGCCGCCGCGACGGACACCGCGACATCGGCGGTCTGCACCCCGTTTGCCGTCCTCGCAAACGACTTCGCGCCAGGGTAGTCGCGCTTCAGCACCATGATCGACGCCGCGGGCGCGGCGTCCGGCGCCTGTCCCGCACCGAACTCGAAGTGAATCAGGTCCTCGTCGAGCGCGTGGAGGACGAGGTGGTTGCCGCCCGCCTCGAACACGGCGCGGTTCGCCTGCGCGGCGGCGGAGGGCGCGAGGCCGCCGAGCAGCGCGAGCGCCGCCGGCAGGACGAGGAGTGACTTCGGGAACCAGGAATCGGTGCGGATCATGGGCGCGGTGTCGGGTCTGGGATGCGGCCCCCGCAAAGGCGAGCAGCCCCGCCAGCGTCCGGCGGAGCTGCAGGCGAATGCAGGAAATTCCTTCGACGACGTACGCCGCGCCTCGGTCGAGACGCGGCGTACGTCGGAGGGTCACTGACCCTCGTACCCCGGGTTCTGGTCGAGCTTGGGATTGGCGATCAGCTCGTTCTCCGGGATCGGGTAGAGATTCAGGTGCCCGTCGGTGGCGGTGCCGTTCGGGAAGGTGGTGCCTCCCTTGAACGTCCAGAGATACTCGCCGCCCGTGAAGAGGCCGTAGCGGATGAGGTCCGTCCGCCGGTGGCCTTCCATGTACAGCTCACGCGCGCGCTCGTCGAGGATGAAGGGGAGCGTCAGCTGCGCGTCGGTGATGTTGCCGCTCGCGTCGCCGTAGGCGCGCTGACGGAGCGCGTTCACGTACGTGAGCGCCGTGGCGCGCGAACCGCCTCCGCCGCGGAGCACCGCCTCCGCGTACATCAGGTAGGCATCGGCGAGGCGGAACATCGGGAAGTCGATGTCGGGGAACTCGGTGTTCGAGCCCACCGCCCCGGTCGACGTGATGTTCTGGTACTTCGGCGCGGCGTAGCCGTGGTTGAAGTTCGAGAGCTGCGTGATGTCGAGGCTCTGGCCGTTGGTGTAGAACACGTCCGACCGGCGGTCAGCGCTCGCGGCGCCGCCCGGGAACTTCTCGACCAGCTCGGGGGTGGCGCGGATGCCCCACCAGCCGCCGTTCAGGCCGTAATCCGCCGCGTTCATGCTGCCGCCGACGGAGGCGTGGGCGATGAACGTGGTGCCACCGTAGGTCCGCGTCGCGAGGCCGTCGAACGGCACCGCGTAGATGATCTCCGGCGAGGTGTGATTGTCGGCGAGGAAGTTGTCCTGCCAGCGGCTGTCGAGCGCGTACGCCCCCGAGGTGATGACCCGCTCCGCCGCCTGCCGTGCCTCGTCGAACCGCTGCACGGTGCCCGTGTACACGCCCCAGTTCAGGTACAGCTTGGCGAGCAGCATGTCCGCGACCCCCTGGTCGAAGCGGCCATACTCGGCAGCCCCGGCAGGCGGAAGCGCATCGCGCAGGTCCTTCACTTCGCTCTCGACGAACATCGCGAGCTCCTGGCGCGTCGCCTGCGCCGGGGGCTCGGTGCCGAGGTTGTCGGCCTCGGTGACGAGCGGGATGTTGCCGAACAGGTCGAGCCCGTGCCAGTAGCTGAGCGCGCGCAGCAGGCGCGCCTCGGCGCGGTACTGCTGGATCTCCGCACGCAGCGCCTGCGGCGTGTTGCGGCTCGCGAGCTTGTCGTCGGTCGTCTCGCGCATGAACTCGTTCACGAGCGCGACCTGGTAGAACACGCGGTAGTAGAACGCCGTGACGAAGCGGTTGTCCGAGCCCCACTCCATCGTGTTCATCTCGGGGAGGCTCTCGTCGCCCCAGCCGATCACGACTTCATCGGTCGGCAGCTCCTGCAGCTGCCAGTACCCGCGGACGTACTGCGAGAAGCCCTCGTCGATGCCGTCGATGTCCGGGGCGCCGGCGGGACCCTGCTGGCCCGTGACCGCGAGCCCGCCGTACAGCTTGGCGAGGAACGCGCGGTACGAGGCCGGGTCGTTGAAGATGTTCGCGCCGGAAACCGTGCTGCGCGGCTCCGTCGTGATGTCGGTGCACGCGGCGGCTCCTGCGAGGAGCAGGGCGGCGGCGGCGAGCTTGAACGCTCTGATATTCATGATGCCTTCTGATCTCCGATGAGGGGCGCGTGCGTCAGAAACCGACGTTGACGCCGGCCGAGAAGGTCCGCGACCGCGGATACAGGTAGTTGTCGATGCCGTTCAGCCCCGCGATCGGGTCCACGCCACTGTAGCCCGTCATCGTGAAGGCGTTCTGCACGGTCCCGAAGATGCGCATCCGCTGGACGCCGAGCGTCGACGGCAGGGTGTAGCCGAGCGTGATGTTGTCCATGCGCAGGAACGAGGCATCCTCCACATACACATCCGAGAAGAACTGCGCCCGCTCGAAGCCGTTCTCGAGCACCGACGCGTGCAGGTTCACCGGGCCCGCCGCCTCCGTGAGGCGGTTGTAGTAGCCCTGGCTCGACGCAACGTTGTTGTACACGTGGTTGCCGAGCTGCGCCCGGAGCGTGAAGCTCAGGTCCGCGTTGCCGTAGCCGAAGCGCGACGTGTGGCCGAAGATCCAGTCCGGCGCCGGGCTCTTGAACGCGCGGCGGTCGTTCTGGTTGATCACGCCGTTGGAGTCGGCGTCCACGTACATCTCGAGCTCGTTGTTCGAGTAGATCGGCTTGCCGCTGGCATCCCGCTTGTGCTCGTACACGAAGAACGAGTTCACCGGGAAGCCGGGCTGCAGGACCTGGATGTTGCTGCCGACGCCGCCCGAGATGGCGCCGACGAGGATCTGCTCGCCGCCACCGCCGAAGGGGTTGATCGAGAGCAGCTCGTTGCTGTTGCGCGCCGCATTGAACGTCGCGTTCCAGGTGAGCCCGCGCCGGACCGGCTCGAGGACGTCCGCGTTCAGCGTCAGCTCCACGCCGGTGTTCCGGACGCTGCCGATGTTCGTGGTCACGTAGTTCGACACGAAGGTGCCGGCGGCCACGGGGACGCGGAACAGGAGGTCGTCCGTGCGCTTGTTGTAGTACTCGACGGAGCCGTTGACCCGGTTCTCCCAGAAGCCGTAGTCGGCGCCGAGGTTCCAGGAGGTGGTCTCCTCCCACTTGATGTTCGGGTCGACCGCGCTCGGACGGATCGTCGTCACGAACTCGTTCCCGAACTGCACGCGCGAGGCAGGATCGCCGTAGCGGTAGTCGGCCAGCCAGAGGTAGTCGCCGACCGCCTGGTTGCCGTTGACCCCCCACGAGGCGCGGAGCTTGAGCTCCGAGAGCGGCCCCATGTCGGCGAGGAAGGGCTCATCCCCGATGCGCCACGCAACGGCGGCGGCCGGGAAGGTGCCCCACTGGTTGTCGGGGCCGAAGCGCGACGAGCCGTCGCGGCGCACGCTCAGCATGAGCGTGTACTTGTCCTGCATGGTGTAGTTCACGCGGCCGAAGAACGAGGCCAGCTTGCCCTCGCGGACCGACAGCGTGCTGCGGTTCTCTTCCGCCGCCGGCACACCGTTGGGGCCGAGCAGGTCGGTGCTGAGCCCGCGCGCCTCGAAGTACGGATAGTCGCCGCGGCTCGACTCGAACGAGTAGCCCGCCGTCGCCTCGATCTCGCTCTGGTACGCCTGGAGCGCCGAGTCGTACGTCAGGAACATGTCGAGGAGGCTGGTGCTCTCCCGCGGGTTCGAGCGATTCAGGTAGCCCGGCATCGGGCTGCGGCGCTGCCCCTCGAGGATCGTCGGCAGGAAGGTGCGGCGCTCGGAGTTCGCGACATCGAAGCCGACACGCGTCGTCGCCGTCAGCGCCGGCAGGAAGGGGAGCTCGTAGCGGCCTTCCAGGTTGCCGATCGTCCGGTAGGTCGTGCCCTCGACGACACCGAGATCCAGCTCGGCGACCGGGTTGGTCGGCGAGAGCTCGAACGACGACTCGAAGTAACCGGAATCGGTGTAGATCGGCTGCGTCGGATCCCAGATCGTCGCGGCGCCAAGACCCCCGCCCGGGGTGTACTGGTCCTCGGTCCGCGCGCCACGCAGGCTGGACGAGACGTTCAGCCGGTTGTTGAACAGCGAGTGACTGTAGTTGAGGCCCACCGAGGCGCGCTCGGTGGCCGAGCCCAGGACGACGCCCGCCTGGTCGAGATAGCCGAGCGACAGGCGGTAGTTCATGTTCTCGCCCATGCCCGAGAACGCGACATTGTGCTCCTGCCCCGTCGCGTTGCGGAGGACGGCATCACGCCAGTCCGTGGTGGCCGTGCCCAGGTCCGCGACCCGGTTGCTCGCATGCTGGCCGACCGCGGTGCGGAACTGGGCCGCCGTCAGGAACTCCGCCTCGCCGGCGTTCTGCGACTGCGAGATCGAGCCCGTGTACTCGAGGCGCGGTCCCGTCGCGGCACCGCCCTTCGTCTCCACGAGGACCACGCCGTTGGCACCGCGCGATCCATAGATGGCGGTCGCCGACGCGTCCTTGAGCACCGTGATGCTCTCGATGTCGTCAGGATTGAGGAAGTTCAGCGGGTTGCGGCCCGACGAGAGACCGCCGCCGACCGGAAGCGGCACTCCGTCGACCACGTACAGCGGCTCGTTGCTCGCATTGATCGAGGTGCCGCCGCGGACGCGCACCGTCACGCCGCCACCCGGCTCGCCGCTGGTCACGACCTGGACACCCGGGACCTTCCCCTGGATCAGCTCTTCCGCGCTGACCACGCGCCCCGTGTTGAACTGGTCCGGCGTCACCGTCGCCACCGCGCCGGTGACCTTCTCGGCCTCCTGCGTGCCGTAGCCGACGACGACCATCCCCTCGAGGGAGACGGCCTGGCGCACGAGCGCGAAGTTGACCGTCGTCGTGGCGCCTTCGGCCACCATGACGGTGTCGGTCCGCGAGGCGAAGCCGAGCAGGCGAACCTGGACGGCCCGCAGCCCGGCGGGCACCGCGTTGATCGTGTAGGCCCCGCCCTCGCGCGTGATCGCGCCGAGGTTCGTGCCCACGATCGAGACGGTGGCGCCGGTGATGGGCAGCGCGCCTTCGGCCGTGGTTACGACGCCGGACACGCGTCCGGTTCCGGTTTGCGCGAGGAGTGGGCCGCTCGCGAACAATGCCGCGATGCAACTCACCAACAGTGCACGGCTCATAGTGGTCGTCGGAGGGAGATTGGAGTGTGCGGCCCGTGGGCCGCGGGAAGGAACACGTGGGAGGTCGTTCGCGACCGGAAAGCCGTCCGGAGCCCGCGCAACGCAGGGAGACACCGCCGATGGCGGGTCGAGGAGGTTTGCGAACTGTAGGGAACCGGACGGATCGCGGGGAAACATCAGGCGAAACGTGAACCGGGTCAAGCGCAGGAATCCCTACGGTCTCGCGGACTTCTCCCGCTTCCCTGAAGGCACGCGGCGTACGTCCGGACCATGCCGACGACGGTCTGCGTCGCGGGGCGGCGCTATACTGGGGACCATGGCCGATTCACGTTTCCCGTCCTCACTCCCAGCGACCCCGTACGCCGGGGCGCCACGCCGCGCGCGCCCATGCCGCTGACCGTCCAGCGCTGCGAGCGATGCGGCAACGAACAGGCGGAGCTCGCGAGCACCGTCGAATGCCCGATCTGCGGCGGGCTGCTCGAGCTCCTGCACGGTACGGTGGGGGACGCACCCGCCCTGAAGGCGCTGTTCGACGCCCGCCTGCAGGAGACGCTGCGTCCCGACGGCCCCGACGCGCCGGCCACGCGCTCCGGCGTGTGGCGCTATCACGAGCTCGTGATGCCGTCGGCGACGGAACGGGAGATCGTCACGCACCCGGAGGGGAACACCCCCCTGCTGTCCCGCGCCGCGATCGCGCGCTGGACCGGGGTGGAGGCCCTCCACCTCAAGCACGAGGGGCGCAATCCGACCGGCTCCTTCAAGGACCGCGGCATGACGACGGCGGTGACGCAGGCGCGCCGCCTCGGCGCGCGCGCCGTGGCGTGTGCGTCCACCGGCAACACCTCGGCATCGCTCGCGTCGTACGCCGCGCAGGCGGGCATCCCGGCCCTCGTCATCGTTCCGGCGGGCGGCGTCGCACTCGGCAAGCTCTCGCAGACGCTCGCCTACGGCGCACGGACGCTCCTCGTGGACGGCGATTTCGACGCCTGTCTCGCGCTCGTCCGCGAGGCGGGCGAGGCCCTCGGGGTGTACGTCGTGAACTCGGTGAACCCCTTCCGCATCGAGGGCCAGAAGACGATCGGCCTCGAGCTGCTCCACCAGCTGCAGTGGGCGGCGCCCGACTGGATCGTGCTCCCCGCCGGCAACCTCGGGAACACCGCGGCGCTGGGCAAGGCGCTCATGGAAGCGAAGCGGCTGGGCCTCATCGCGAGCGTGCCGCGGATCGCCGCCGTGCAGGCGGAGGGCGCCGCGCCCTTCGCCGCCGCCTTCGCGAACGACTTCCGGACCCGCACCCCGGTTCGCGCGGAGACCGTGGCCTCGGCGATCCGCATCGGCGACCCGGCATCGTGGGATCGCGGCGTCCGCGCGATTCGCGAGACCAACGGGGTCGCGCTCGCCGTGCGCGACGATGAGATCCTGGAGGCGAAGGCCGTCGTCGATGGCGCGGGCGTGGGATGCGAGCCAGGGAGCGCCGCGGCCGTGGCGGGGGTGCGGGCGCTCGTCCGCGCCGGGACGATCCGCCCGTCCGACCGCGTGGTCGCGATCCTGACGGGCCACGTGCTCAAGGACCCGGGTGTCCTGCTGGACTATCACCGCGCGCCCGCGGCCGGGGAGACGAGCCGGCCGGGGGCGAATGCGCCGGTGCAGATCGCGGCGAGCCTTTCGGAGGTGGAGAGGGTACTCCGTCGGTGAACGGCAACCGAAGTACTTCGTACTGAGTACTCGGTAGCTTGACCGACCTGCGGGCTCCGCTAAGGCATGGTGGGAGTCGGGGTCGGACTCACAAACGGCGAGTACCGAGTACTGAGTACCCGGTACTCAGTACTGCAGTTGCAGTAAGGACCGCCTTAGCGGGGCCCGGATGTCGGTCCCGGTACCCCGTACCGGGTACTCACTACTTCGGTTGTCGTTATCTCACCGCCGTGCCGCGACGACAATGCCGATCTCCACTTCGTCGCCAAGCGTGACCCCGCCGCCCTCCAGCGCACGGTTCCACGCGACGCCGTAGTCCAGCCGGTTGATGGTCGTCGTGGCCGCGAAGCCGATCCGCTGCGCGGTGCCGCCCTGCAGCCCCAGGAACTCCGCGTCGAGCACCACGGGCTTCGTCACGCCGCGCATGGTGAGGTGGCCGTGGATCTTCGCCTTCGTGCCCGCGCGCTCGATCCGCGTGCTGCGGAACGTGATGGTCGGGAAGCTGTCGGCGAGGAAGAAGTCACTCGTGCGCAGGTGCGCGTCACGCTTCTCGTTGTCGGTGAAGATGCTGGCGGTCTGGATCGTGACGTCCACGGACGACCCGCGCTCCCAGTGCGCCGGATCGGGAATCGTGACGGTGCCGCTCCACTGCCGGAACGTGCCGCGCACCCGGCTGACGATGTGCCGGATGCCGAACGTCAGCTCGCTGTGGGTCTTGTCGATCGTCCAGGCCGGCGCCGGCGTGCCACCCTGCTGCGCCCCGCGCCCCTCCTGGGCCACGGCAGCGTTCGGGACGACGGCGAGCGCGGACAGGAACAGGGCGGCGGTCACGATAAGACGGTTCATCTGGAATGCGGTGCGAGGGTGGACGGGCGCACGAGGGCGACGTGCCGCAGCGTGGGCAGATGATTCAACGCGTGAGACCCGCGGAACGCTGGGGCGTTCCGCCGGACGGCCCGTGCCCCCTTGCGCAGCGCCGCGCGTGGCGGGAGTATGGCCGCAGACCTTCACCTCAGCCCTGCACACCGCATGCGCATCCCGATCTGCCTGCTGCTCGCCTCGGCGACCCTGCCCTTCGCCACGGCGCACGCCCAGGACGCCGTTCGATCCGACACCGCCCCGGCCTTCACCACCACGCTGCCGGCGGACGACGCGCGGGCCGCGCGCCTCAAGTCCGAAGCGACGGCCCGCGTCGACAGCATGGCGAAGCTGACGCAGGAGATCGTCGACATGGTGTTCAGCTTCGGCGAGCTCGGATACCAGGAGACGGAGACCGCGCGCTACCTCACGGCGCTGCTCGAGCGACGCGGCTTCCGCGTGACGCGCGGCTACGCCGGCATGCCCACCGCGTGGGTCGCGACCTGGGGAAGCGGGAAGCCGGTGATCGCCATCGGATCGGACGTCGACGGCATCCCGAAGGCGTCGCAGAAGCCCGGCGTCGCGTATCGCGACGCGATGATCGACGGCGCACCGGGGCATGGCGAGGGACACAACGCCGGCCAGGCGGTCAACATCACCGCCGCGCTGGCGCTCAAGGCGATCATGGAGCGCGAGAAGCTGCCCGGCACGCTGATCCTCTGGCCGGGCGTCGCCGAGGAGCTGGTGGGCGCGAAGGCGTACTTCGTCCGGCAGGGGCTGTTCCGGGATGCGGACGTGGCGCTGTTCTCGCACGTCAGCTCCAACCTGTCCACCGCCTGGGGCGGCGCGTCGGGCAACGGGCTCGTGAGCGTCGAGTACACCTTCCAGGGAACGAGCGCCCACTCCGCCGGGGCTCCGTGGCGCGGACGCAGTGCGCTGGATGCGGTGGAGCTGATGAACGTCGCATGGAACTACCGCCGCGAGCACATGCGCATCCAGCAGCGGTCGCACCACGTCATCACCAACGGCGGCGACCAGCCGAACGTCGTGCCGCAGGTGGCCTCGGTGTGGTACTACTTCCGTGAGACGGATGCACCGCGCATCCGCGAGATGTGGGCCGTCGGGGATACGATCGCGCGCGCGGCGGCGATGATGACCGGCACTACCCTCGCGAGCTCCCGCGTGCTCGGCGCCGCGTGGCCCCAGCACTTCAACAAGCCGGTCGCCGAAGCGATGCAGGCGAACATCGCCAGGGTCGGGCTGCCGCAGTGGAGCGAGGCCGACCAGACGCTCGCCCGCGCCCTCCAGTGCGAGATGAGCATCCCGCAGCGCGGGCTCGCCTCCCGCGTCGGAGCGCTCGAGGATCCCATCGCCGACGCGCAGAAGCGTGGCGGCGGCAGCGACGACATCGGTGACGTGACATGGACCGTGCCGACGGTCACGCTGCGCTTTCCGTCGAACATCCCCGGGATCCCCGGCCACAACTGGACGGATGCGATCGCGATGGCGACGCCGATCGCCCACAAGGGCGCGACGGCGGGCGCCAAGGTCATGGCGCTGACGCTCGTCGACCTGCTCACGAAGCCCACGATCATCACGCAGGCGTGGGACTACTTCCGCACGGTGCAGACGAAGGACATGCAGTACGCGCCGTTCATCCGGCCGCAGGATACGCCGGCCATCGAGTTGAACTCGCAGATCATGGCGCAGTTCCGCCCCGAGATGCGGAAGTTCTACTACGATCCGTCCCGCCACGCGAGCTATCTCGAGCAGCTCGGCATCGCGTATCCGACGGTGCGGCCGTGCGGCACGGCGACTGACGACAACTGAAGTACCTGGTAGCCGGTACCGCGTACGGGGACCGACATCCGACCCACACGAAGGCGTACCTGAACGACAACGGCGAGTACGAAGTACCGGGTACCGGGTACTCCGTACTCGCCGTTTCCGTCCCCGCGCCGGACCCGCCTGGCCTTGGATGTGGTGGCCCCCGGGTCCACGTACCAGGTACCGAGTACGAAGTACTGCTGTTGCAGTTCTAGCGAACCCGTTCCCGTTCCGCTGCCCCGACCTCGACCTGCTGCGCCGGCCCGGCTCCGACCGCGCGCGGATTCTGGTCCGCGAAGACGCGCGTGAGGAAGCGCTGGCCCTCGGACACCCGCTCGATCTCGATCGCCACCGCGTCGAGCGACTGCTCGAGCCGGGTGAAGCGCGCCTCGAAGGCGGCGGGGATCTGGGCGATGACCTTGCCGCCCCCCTTGATCAGGCGACGGGCGAACGCCGCGGCGAGGATCACCCCCGCGATGCCGGTGAAGATCGTCCCCAGGATCAGCATCTCCTCCGGCGGGCCCGACTCGCGGATGCTCACGCGCGGCTCGACCGCGGCGCCCGGCACGCCCGCCGCCGCCGACCACTCGGCGTCGGCCGTCTGCATCTGCCGCTCCATGTCGATGATCCGCCCATTGAGCGTCGTGTAGTGCTGCTCGAGCGCCGTGCGCTGGGCGCCGCTGATCGTCGCGTCCTGGAGCTGCTCCGATACGTCCTCGCGCCGCCGGAGCAGGCGCGACATCTGGTCACCCAGCACCTCGCGCTGCTGCTCCTTTGCCAGGAGGATGGCACGGGCGTTGGGAGCTCCCTGGAACGAGACCCCCGGCGCCGGGATGTCGGGAGGCGGCGGCGGGGCGGGGATCTGCACGTCGACGTTCTGCATCATGCTCCTCGTGGGGGCGCGGAATCTTCCTCAGACGATCCATCCGACGGTACGATGGCGCAAGGGGACCGGTTTCACACGGCGGGTGCGGACTTCCCTGCTTCCGGGACGGGTGCCTGCGCGGGCGTGGCCGTGCCACCCTCCCCCCGCAGCTGCTTCACCAGGGTGAGAATCGTGTAGGTCGCGCAGAGCTCGTCGTGCTGGTTGCGCACCTCCACGTCCCAGGCGACGACGCCCTGCGGCACCTGCCCTTCCCGGTCTTCCTTCGCCGTCTTCTGCTTGCACGTGAGCTTCACGTGGATCGTGTCGCCGACGTAGACGGGCGTCGTGAAGCGGAGCGACTCGAGGCCGTAGTTCGCCAGCACGGGCCCGGGCGCCGGATCCACGAACAGCCCGGCCGCGGCCGACAGGACGAAGTAGCCGTGGGCCACGCGCCGCTCGAAGATCGACTCCTTCGCGGCGATGTCGTCCATGTGCGCGTAGAAGAAGTCGCCTGAGATCCCGGCGAAGTTCACGACGTCCGCCTCGGTCACCGTTCGCCGGTGCGTGACGAGCGTCTCGCCGATCTCGAGCTCCTCGAAGTACTTCCGGAAGGGATGGATGCGATCCGTCCTGCCCTGCGCGCCCGGGTGGTACTCGTGCGTCACCGCCGTCAGCGTGGTCGGCGATCCCTGGATCGCGGTGCGCTGCATGTAGTGCATCACGCCGCGGATGCCGCCCATCTCCTCGCCCCCGCCCGCGCGCCCGGGGCCGCCGTGCACGAGGTGCGGCAGCGGCGAACCGTGGCCCGTGCTTTCCTT
>DASTYL010000240.1:0-6025 GCA_035764975.1 Gemmatimonadaceae bacterium
TTCCGTGTTGCCAGTCGCCGGGTGTCCCTGTGAATCTGTCCACTGCGCGGGACACGTGTGTCCCTTCATTCACAACCCCGCCAGCTCCGGCCGAGCCACGCAACCCCAGCCGTTCCCGACACGCGATGCGCAGCGGACGCCACGGGTGCGTCGTGGCGTGAGACACGCACAATGCACCAGTCCGTTGCCTTCGGATGCGATCTACCGGAGACCCGGTGGTCGCGGATGTGAGATCGTTTGGGCCGTCACCGCCCCGCAGTGCCGCCGACGTTCGATGGGGCGCGCTCCTGATCCTAACGAATCGGGCGATAACTGCGGTTATCGCCGGATTAGCAGAACGTTAGGAATTCATTAGGTGCCGGGCTCGGCGGTTCTCCGTAGGGCGGTCTGCAACCACTGAGACACGGAGGACACGGAGAAGAGATCGAGCGCTTCTTTCATCCGGAGGCACGGAGGACACGGAGAAAATCCCAGGGGGTTCCTCCGTGCGCTCCGTGCCCCGATCGCCGCCCTACCGCCCCGCCCGGAACCCCGCGGCGAACAGCAGGCCGCAGACGGTCTTGCCGTCCTTTATCTCCCCCTGCTCGATCAGCTCGAGCGCGCGCGACAGCGGCATCCGCTCGAAGGTGATGAACTCGTGCTCCTCGTGCGCGGTCTCCCCGTGCGTGAGCCCCACCGCCATGAACAGGTGGATGCGCTCGTCGGTGAAGCCGGGGGTCGTGTAGATCGTCGTCAGCGGCTCCATGCGCTCCGCCGTGCACCCCGTCTCCTCCAGCAGCTCACGTTCGGCGCAGACCTTCGGGTCCTCTCCCGCGTCGAGCTTTCCCGCGGGGATCTCGTACAGGTAGCCGTCGGCGGCGTAGCGGTACTGCCTGAGCAGCAGGATCTGGGGGTCGTCGCCCGCGGGATCGCTCAGGAAGGGCACGACGGCGGATGCGCCGGGGTGGCGCACCATCTCCAGCTCGCCCGTCCTGTCGTTCGGGAAGCGGACGGTATCGAGATCGACGTTGATGGTCCTGCCCGCGTATACGCGCTTCCCGTCAACCTTGCCTGGTTCGGACATGTAGGGATCTGATGAGGTTCAACGTTCCGAGTCGACGACCGTGACCGGTCCGATCCCGAGCGACTCCAGCTTCTCGCGCACGACGGCGGGATCGCCGACGACGACGACCTGGAGCTCTTCGGGCCGGAGGTGGGCGCGCGCCGCGCGCTGCACGTCCTCGACGGTGACGGCGCGAACACGCTCGCGGTAGCGGTCCAGCCACGCATCGCCAAGTCCGTACACCTCGAGGTTGGCGATGGCGCTGGCGATGGCATCGGTGGTCTCGTACCGGATGGGAAACACCCCGTCGAGATAGCTGGTCGCGAGCGACAGCTCCTCCGCGGACACGGGCATCTCGCGCATGCGTTCGATCTCCGCGATGATCTCGCGGATCGCCGCATCCGTGACGTCGCTCTTGACCGCCGTGTCCGCGCCGAACGGACCGGCGTGCCGCCGCCAGTCGAAGCCGGTGTGCGCGCCGTAGGTGTACCCGTGCTGCTCGCGCAGGTTGAGGTTGATGCGCGACGAGAACAGGCCGCCGAGGATGGCGTTCATCACGACGATGGCGAAATAATCGGGGTGTGCGCGCGGCACGCCGACGTGCCCCACCCGCAGCTCCGACTGCGGGGCCTCGGGCTTGGAGACGAGATGCACGCGGCGTGTCCGCGCACCGGGGGCGTCGTCGATCCGTGTCGCCCGGGGAGGGGTGCCGCGCCAATCGGCGAAGAGGCGGGTGATGAGCTGTTCGCTCTCGTCCACCGTCATCGCGCCGGCCACGATGACCGTCATCGCCTCGGGACAGTACCGCTCCTCATAGAACCGCTGCACGTCGCCGCGCACGATCGCGCGGACCGTCTGCTCGTTGCCACCGGCGGGGAGCGCGTACCGCGAGCCGTCGGCGTATGCCACGCGCGCGAAGGTCTCGTCGGCGAGCGCGCCCGGATCCGCGCGGAGCTGGAGCAGGTCGGCGATGCGCTCTGCCTTGAGTCGGTCGACCTCGCGTTCGGGGAACGCCGGCGCGCGCAGCACCCCGCCGAGGATCTCGAGGGCGCGTGGCAGGTTCTCGACGAGCGCGGTGCAACGCACGACCGCGACGTCCCAGTCCGCCGATGCGCCGGCCGTCGCGCCGAGCAGCTCCAACTGTTCGGTGAGCGACGCGCCGTCGATGTGCTCCGAGCCCTCGAGCAGCAACTGGGCGGTGAGCTGGGCCACCCCCTCCCGCCCCGAGGGATCGGCCGCCGCGCCGCCCTCGGCGAGCATCAATACCGTGGCGATCGGAAGCTTGGGCACCGGCGCCACGATGAGGCGCATTCCGTTCGCGAGGATGCGGTGCTCGAACTGCGGGAAATGATACGGGCGCGGCGGGGCTGCCTCAGGCCGTGGAGGGCGAGGCGCAGATGTCAGGCCGGGGGTCGCGCTCATGCGTGTGCCTCCGCCTCGACGAGGGACTCGCTTCCGGGCGCGCCTCGCGGCACATAGAGCAGCGATACGCGGTTGTCCGGACCGAGCCGCGCCTGTGCGAAGCGGGTGACGTCCTCCGCCGTGACCGCCGCGTATGCCTCGAGTTGCCGGTTGATGAGCGCCGGATCGCCGAAATACGTCGCGAACATCGAGAGCCGGTCCGCTCTCTCCCCCGCCGACTGCAGCGCGGCGACCAGCTCGGTCTCGATCAGCGCGGCCGCTCGCGCGACCTCCGCCTCCGTCACGCCCACTCCGTGCAGTTCGTCGACGAGCGCCGCGACCTCCTCCTCGAGGCGGTCGGCGGAGATCTCCGGCCGCGCCGTCACGTCCACGACGAGCAGGTCCGCCCCCTTGCTGAGATCGTACGTGAAGGCGCCGGCGTCGGACGCCACCTGCCGCTCGCGAACGAGGATGCGATGCAGCCGGCTCCCCTTTCGCATGCCGAGCACCGCGGCACACACGCTCGCGGCGTAGTAGTCCGGCGTCCCGAACGCCGGCGTGCGGAAGCCGAGGAAGAGTCGGGGCAGCATCACGTCATCCTCGACGACCTCGCGCTTCCAGCCGCCGAAGGTCGGGGGCAGCGTCATGTCGGGCAGGGGCGGCTTGCCGCTCCCACGCGGGATGCCGCCGAAGTGCTTCTCCACCAGGGCTTGCGCGGCAGCCGCGTCGAAATCGCCCGCGATCGTGAGCACCGCGTTGTCGGGCGTGTAGTAGGTCGCGAAGAACGCGGCGACATCCTCGAGCGAGGCCGCGTCCAGATCCGTCATGGACCCGATGAGCGAATGGTGGAAGGGATGCTCCGGCGGATAGGCCAGTGCCGGCAGCTTCTCCCACCAGCTTCCATATGGCTGGTTGTCCATGGACCAGCGCCGCTCGTTCTGCACGACGTCGCGCTGCGTGTCGAGCTTCTGCTGCGTCATCGCCGGCAGCAGCCATCCCATCCGGTTGGCCTCGAGCCAGAGGGCCAGCTCGAGCTGGTTGGAGGGCACCGTCTCGAAGTAGTTGGTGCGGTCGAGCCAGGTGGAGCCGTTGAGCGTCCCGCCGGCCCGGGCGACGAGCTCGAAGTGTTCGTTGGCCGCCACGTCTGCGGACCCCTGGAAGAGCATGTGCTCGAACAGGTGCGCAAAACCCGTCCGCCCGGGGCGTTCATTCGCCGATCCCACGTGGTACCACAGGTTTACGGCCACGATCGGGGCCGTGTGATCCTCGGAGAGGACGACCCGGAGCCCGTTGCCGAGGGTCAGCGTCGAGATGGGGATGTGCATACGTGAAAGTACGTTGGGACGGTACGCTGGGCGAATTCCGGCGATACGGCTATAATCGCGCCGCCGCACCTCGCGCATACGACTTGCCCGTTGATGGCCGCCCGGCCGACTCCCGCCGGCTCGAGTGCAACGGAGGCGAGCGATGCCCGGAACGCCGCGAAAGAAGACGACCCGCAAGGCCGCCGCGACCCGGACGGCGGGGGCGACCAAGGCCGCCGCCCCGAAGCGCGCGTTGACCGAGTACCGCCGCAAGCGCGACTTCGCGCGCACGGCGGAACCCTCCGGCGACGAGCCGGGGGCGAGTGTGCCGAAGCCGTCGCGCGGCGCGAAGCCGTTGCGCTTCGTCATTCAGAAGCACGCTGCCAGCCACCTGCACTTCGACCTCCGCCTCGAGCTCGATGGTGTCATGAAGAGCTGGGCCGTCCCCAAGGGTCCGAGCCTCGATCCGTCCGTGAAGCGGCTGGCGATGCAGGTCGAGGATCATCCGATCTCGTACAACACGTTCGAGGGCACCATCCCGGAAGGCGAATACGGCGGCGGCACCGTGATGCTCTGGGATCGGGGGCGCTACCTGCCGGCGGACGGCGACCCGGCGTCGCTGCGGACGGGGTTGCAGAAGGGCCGATTGGACTTCGTGATGCTGGGCGACCGGTTGAAGGGCGGCTTCACGATGGTGCGGAGCGGACGCGACACGGGGAAGCCGCAGTGGCTGCTCTTCAAGCGGACCGACGAGTACGCAGACACCACGCGCGACATCGTCGCCGATGAGATGACCTCCGTGACGACCGGCCGCACGATGGAGGAAATTGCCGGCAGCGACGGCGCCGTCTGGTCATCGAACCGCACGGCGACGAAAAAGAAACGCGCGGTGGTGAAGAAGCGGCGCCCTGCTGCCAGGAAGGCACGCACGTCGGCCACGAAGAAGCCGCGGCCTGCTGCCAGCAGGTAGATCGCGCCTTGCGCGGTGCGCCTCCGAGGGCCACCGTAGGCGCATGCGCGCCGACCTCACCCGATTCGGGCTCACCGAGATGCTGCGCTGCGGCCAGGGGGTGAGACGCTCCTCCGCGAATGCGCCGACGTTCGAGGACGCGGCCATCGCCATGAACGACTACCTGTACGACGCGCTCCGTGATGCGACGGACGATCGGCAGCTGGTCCTGGCGCGGATCTACAAGACACATCCCTTCAACGCCCTCGAATCCGGGCAGCGCGCCTTTGCCGACGCGATGCTCGGTGGCGTGCCGCCGTCGCCGGCGCTGCAGTGCCTCTGCCTGATGGCGACCCGCGGCGCGGAGCAGGACTGGAACGACCGCCGGCTCTCCCGCGAGCACGTCGCCATTCCGCTCCAGAGCAGGGAGCAGATCGAGCGGACCCCGATGGTCGCGGGGCTGCTCCGGCAGCTCGGGATCGACGCGGGGCAGCTCGTGAATCCCGGACCCCAGCAGCTCGCGAGTCTCGCCGGAAAGACCTGCAACGTCTTTCACGTCGAGCATGCCGTCGGCAGCGCTGACGTTCCATATCAGGACTTCGTCGAGCGATACGGCGTGCGCTCGGTCATCGGATTCGGCGGTGCACTGCCATCGAACGCCCTGTTCGCCTGCGTGCTCTTCTCGCGGGTGCCGGTGGACCGGAGTGCAGCGGATCGCTTCCGCGGGATCGCGCTGGACGTCAAGTCCATGTTCTTCCGGTACGACACGGCGTCGACCTTCTCCGCCCGCCCCGCTGGAGGCTGAGACCGGATGGCCGCGCATCGCTATCACCTGCTCGACGTCTTCACGGACGAGCTCTTCGGCGGCAATCAGCTCGCGGTGTTTCCGGATGCGCGCGCGGTGCCATCCGATCTCATGCCGCGCATCGCGCGCGAGCTCAATCTCTCGGAGACCGTCTTCGTCCTGCCGCCGACGGCCGCGGGCGCCACGCACCGCACACGGATCTTCACACCGGCGCGTGAGCTGGCCTTCGCCGGACACCCGAGCATCGGAACGGCGTGCCTGCTCGCGCTGCTCGGGGAGATTCCGCTGAAGGACGGCACCGGCGAGGTCGTGCTGCAGCAGGGCGCCGGCAACGTTCCCGTCCGCGTGCTGGCGCCACGCGGTGTCACCGCGCCGCTCGCGCAGCTCTCGGCCGCGCAGGATCCCGACATCCGGCCCTCGGAGCTCAGCCCGGACGTGATCGCCGCGATGCTGTCGCTCGACCGCGCCGACGTGGTGGACGATGACGCGGGAGGCCCCGCGGCCGCGTCGTGCGGCAGCGCCTT
>DASTYL010000241.1:0-9584 GCA_035764975.1 Gemmatimonadaceae bacterium
GACGAGCGCGGGCAGCCCGATGGCGGCCAGGTGCGCGACGAAGTTGCGGTTGCCGAGGGTGCCGCCGGGTGCCCGATTGATGCTGACGAAGTCCGGCTCCCACCCGTACGCCTGGGCGAGCGACGTCGCGCTGGCGATCACCGTCGCCGCGGCGAGCCCCGCGACGACTCCCTGCCCCGCGCCGGTACAGGCGATCGCGCGGGCACCCCAGAAGGCAGCGATGCCGCCCGCCGTGACCCCGAGGGCGCGCACCGCGAGCCAGATGTTCGTTGCGAACGCCGCCGACACGACGTTCATGGCGAGCCAGATGATGAGCAGCACGTCGAGCCGCGCGATCTCCACCCGCCGGCTGGTCTCGATGAGGGCGACCGCCATCGTGGCGGTCGTGAGGGCGAGCACCAGCTCCTTCGGCACGAAGAAGCGATCGAGGTCGAAGGCCTTGTAGGGCATGGCCGCCAGGACGACGGCGATGGCACCGAGGACCAGCACGATGGCGGCGGTCCGTTCTGCGCCCGTCGGAGTTCGGAGGTTCGGGTTCACGCAGGCAAGTTATGGAGGCGGAGTGGTCGAGTCCGGCGATCGTCGCCGGGCGGCGGTACGACTCCTGCCGCGAGGGGGCACCCGCGGGTGAAACGCGGCGCGATCACCGCCGCAGCACGGGGGATCCACCGGGAGTGACCATGGCACACGATCACATGCACGAGCAGACGGAAGAAGGGTACGATCACGAGCACGACGAGATGCAGCAGTGCATCGAGGAGTGCCTCAACTGCCACGCCGCCTGCACGATGACGGCGCAGTACGCATTGGGTGAAGGGGGGGAGATGGCCGACCCCGGAGTCGTCGGTGTGCTGCTCGACTGTGCGGACGTCTGCCAGACCAGCGCGAATTTCATGCTCCGGGGATCCCCCTATCACGGGACGACCTGCGCCGCCTGCGCGGAGATCTGCCGGGCGTGCGAGGAGGCGTGCCGCGCCTTCCCGGACGACGAGCAGCTCGCGCACTGCGCCGAGATCTGCGGCACGTGCGCGGAATCGTGCGAGCGGATGGCGGCAATGGGCGAAGAGGAAGCCGGCGAGGAATGACCACCGGCCCGGCGGTGCTCCGCGCGATCGATGCCGCGCTGGACGTGGTGGAGCGCGCGGAGCGCCGGGGTCTGCATACCCGGGATGACGTCCCTGCCGCCGCGGAGCTGGCCCGGCTCCGGCAGGGGCTCGCCGAGGAGCGGGACCGCGTCCGGAATGGAGGGGACGCCGACGTCGATGCCCTCGGCGCCCTCGTGCGCGACGTTGCCGGATGGACGCCCGAGGGCGAGATCAGGCTGCTCGCGGCGCTGGGCGCGGTCGTGCAGGCGGCGCGGCACTGAGGCGCCGGCCGGAGGCGGGCGTCGGGGCCGCGCGCCCCTGACGCCGGTACTCAGGCGTCAGCCGACGAGCGCCGGGTAGGCCCTGGGGCGACGTTGCGCATCGTCGTCCGCGGTGTGGTCCGGGGGCTCCGCGAAGAGATGCCGATCCGCGCTGGCCGACGCACGGAGGGCAACCCGGCGGAGCGCCTTCACGACGTCCGTCCCGAACGTCTGTCCCGCTCCGCGCTCGATCTCCTCGAGGGCCGTCCACGGCGCGAAAGCCGGGCGGCTGGGCGAGGCGGTGAGCAGCGTCTCGTAGGCGTCCGCCACCGCCAGCATCTTGGCGGCCTCGGAGACGCGGACCCGGTCGGCCGGCCACTCCCGGATGATGGAGTCGTGGTAATCCCGGAACTCCTCGAGGAGCGCCGAGGCGCTCTGGAGAGTGCTCACCTGCATGCCGGAGCCCCCGCCCCGGAAGTCGCCGACGATCCGCGTGAGCCGGGGATCCTCGAGCCCGATCTCGTGCAGCAGCGCCGCCACGCGCAGCGTCTCCACGTCCCCCTGCGGAAGGTTCATCTGCTGCGCGATGCTCACCGCCAGCGCCGCCACCCGCTGGCTGTGCCCGCGGTGACCGCGTTCCGTGGACTCCAGGTGGTAGCTGAGCAGCTCGACCATCGAGACGTACGTCTCGCGCAGGGCGTCCGTCTGTCGGGCGCGGTCGCCGGCGAGCTTGCCGACGATGTGGCCCGTGAGGATCAGGAAGCCGCCCCATGAGGTCAGCGTCACGACCGACTCGAGGGCGAGCCCCGGCGGCCCGTCGAGCCCCACGATGAGCTGGTAGTACACCGTGAGCCCCACCGCGAAGACGGCGGCATAGACCCCTGCCTTCCGGCCGAGGTAGAAGCCGGCGAGGATGATCGGCAGGTAGTAGAACGCCAGGAAGGCGATCTGGTGCTCGATGAAGTAGTGGATCACGCCGAGCGAGGCGACGAGCAGCACGACGAGGAGGCGCTCGAAGTGCTGAAACACGAACCACTTGACGCGGTTGACGGCGGAACGTTGTGCCATGGTCGGGGAAGGGGGCCTCCCTTGCGACGACCCTGAAGGGCGGGTGTCACGCTCCCAGCGCGGGTGCGCGTCGCCAGCGGCGCCGGACGCGCCATATTAGCCCCACCCCTTTCCAGGCCCCTCCCATGCAGATTCGTGTCGTCATGGGCCCCGCCATGCTGGCGGCTGCGCTCGCGCTCCTCACCCACCCGCTCGACGCCCAAGTGACCCAGCAGGCCGAAGCCCCCGCTCCACCGGTCGCCGAAACGCGGCCGCACACGAGTCCTCTGCACGGCGAAGCGCGGAGCGACCCGTATTTCTGGCTGCGACACAAGGAGGATCCCGCGGTCCGCGCCTACCTCGAGGCGGAGAACGCCTACGCCGAGGGGATGATGGCCCATCTCGCACCGCTGCGTGAGCAGTTGTACGCGGAGATGCTGGGCCGGATCAAGCAGACCGATCTCTCCGTGCCGTATCGCATGCGCGGCTTCCACTACTACACGCGCACGATCGAGGGCAAGCAGTACCCGATCTATGCCCGGAAGGCAGGGTCGCTCGAGGCGGAGGAGCAGATCCTGCTCGACGTCAACGCGCTGGCCGAGGGCAGGACGTTCATGGCCATCGGCGCGTTCAACGTGAGCGATGACAACTCGCTGCTCGCGTTCTCCACCGACTCGTCGGGCTACCGGCAGTACGAGCTGGCGGTGAAGGACCTCCGCACGGGTGCACTGCTGCCGGTGCATGCGGAGCGTGTGACGTCGGTGGCCTGGGCCGCCGACAACCGGACGCTGTTCTACACGCAGGAAGATCCGACGACGAAGCGCAGCCACCGGTTCTACCGGCACGTCCTCGGCACGAACGAGCACGAGCTGCTCTACGAGGAGGAGGACGAGCGCTTCAGCGTGTGGGTGGGCAGGACGCGCAGCCGCGACTACCTCGTGCTCGGCATCGGTTCCCTCACGACCAGCGAAGCACGGATCCTGGAAGCGGCGAAGCCGATGGGCGAGTGGCGCCTCGTTGCCCCGCGCGTCCAGGATCGCGAGTACGACGTCGACCATCGTGGCGACCGCCTGTACATCCGCGTGAACGACACCGGCCGTCAGTTCCGGCTCGTGACCGCGCCGGTGAGCGATCCCTCCGAGAAGAACTGGACGGAGGTGATCCCGCACCGCGAGCACGTCATGCTCGAGGGCGTGGACCTCTTTCGCGACCACATGGTGGTCTTCGAGCGCGAGAGCGGCCTTCCGCAGATCGGGGTCACCGACATGCGCAGCAGCACGACCCACCGCATGCAGTTCCCCGAGCCGGTGTACAGCGCCGGGCCGTCCACCAACGCGGAGTTCGACACGCACACGCTCCGCTACGCTTACCAGTCGTTCGTGACGCCGAGCAGCGTGTACGACTACGACATGGACGCGCGCACGAGCGTGCTGCTCAAGCAGCAGGAAGTGCTCGGCGGCTACGACCAGTCGCTGTACCAGACGGAACGGGTGTACGCCACGGCGAAGGATGGGACGCGCATCCCGATCTCGCTCGTCTACCGCAAGGGCACGCGGCGCGACGGCACGGCGCCGCTCTTCCTGTACGCCTACGGCTCGTACGGCGCGACGATCCCGGTGTCATTCAGCTCGAACCGTCTCAGCCTGCTCGATCGGGGCATGGTGTACGCGCTCGCGCACATCCGCGGCGGCGGCGACATGGGCAAGACCTGGCACGACCGGGGCCGCATGAAGAACAAGATGAACACGTTCACGGACTTCATCGCGGTCGCGGAGCACCTCGTCGCGCAGCGGTACACCGCGGCCGACCGGCTCGTGATCTCCGGCGGCAGCGCCGGCGGGCTGCTGATGGGCGCCGTCGTGAACCTGCGTCCCGACCTCTTCAGGGCGGTGATCGCCGACGTCCCGTTCGTGGACGTCATCAACACGATGCTCGATGAGACATTGCCGCTCACCGTCGGCGAGTTCGAGGAGTGGGGCAACCCGAAGAAGCCGGAGGAGTACGGGTGGATCCGGCAGTACGACCCGTACCTCAACGTGCAGCGCGCGGACTATCCCGCGATGCTCGTGAACACGTCGTTCAACGACAGCCAGGTGATGTACCATGAGCCGGCGAAGTGGGTCGCGAAGCTCCGGACGCTGAAGACCGACCGGAATCCGCTGCTTCTCGTGACCAACATGGGTGCCGGGCACGGCGGCGCCTCGGGGCGGTACGACCGGCTGAAGGAGATCGCGCGCGACTATGCGTTCATGCTGTGGCAGGTCGGCCTCGCGCCTGGCGGCGCAACGCCGTAGGCGGCCTGTGCGGTTGGGATCGGCCACCCGGGCCGCGATTGTGTCCGGTAGTTGCACTGGGAGGAGGGCAATGACACGCACTCCAACCGCCCGGGTGGCCGGGCTCGCGCTGCTGGCCGCGATGCTGGCCGCTACCGCCAGCTGCGATCGCGACCGCGAGTCGAGCGGCTGGTTCTCGGAGGGCGACGATCGCACCGTCTCCGTCTCGGCGGGGGACGCCGAGCTGGATGCGAGCGGCCGGCTGAACTTCGAGGTGACGAGCGACGTCTATCGGCGCTGGACGATCGCGCAGCGCGCGCTCGGAAAGTCGGACCTTGTCCGTTACGTGGCCCGGCTCGGCCGCCGCGCGCTGACGCAGCGCGAGCTCGATCGGGCGGTGGCGCGCGTGCAGGGCGACGCCAGGGCGCGGGCGGCGATCGAGGGGGCGGGGATGACGCCGCTGGAGTACGTCTACGCGACGGTGGCGATCGAGCAGGCGATGGCCGTGGCCAGCGGGCGCCTCGGGCCCCGGCAGACCGACGGGGGCATTCCGCCGCAGAACGTGGAGATCGTCGGCCAGCATCAGGACGAGATCATCGCCGGCGGCGTGATCGGCGACACGTCGGAGATCGTGCTTCCCGAGGCGCCGCCCGCAGCCACGGAGACGCTGCCCCCGGCCCCGCCGCAGGAGCCGCTGCCCCCAGCGCTGCCGCCGACCGAGCCGTTGCCGCCGGTGGACACGGGCCGGCAGAGGACGGAGCCACGCGCGCCGGTGCCTGCGCCGGTGCCGGTCCCGCCTGCGCAACCGGTGCCCAGTCCCGCGCCGACCACACCTCCGCCCACGGCGGAGCCAGTGCCGGCTCCCGCTCCGCCGCCGGAGGGCTCCCGCCGTTGACGCGCCATGCGGCACACGGTGAACCTTCAGGACATCCCTCACAGCGGCATCGATGCAGATACGTGTGTTCCAGATCGGCGGCGGATCGCGACGCGGCAGCAGCTTTGTGGTCGGGCTGTTCGCGGTCGGCGCGGGCATCCTCTTCGTGTCTTTCGGGCTTGTTCTCCTCGCGGCGCTGGCGACCGTCGGGGTGATCGCGGGCACGGGTGCCCTGGTGCTCCGCGCCCTGCGTCGGCCGCGCCGTGCTCCCGACCCGCAGCTGCGCGACGGCTGGCGTGCGGCGCTCGATCCGCGGCTCGAGGTCCGCGTCGCCGATGACGACGATCCCGGCGCTGCAACTCGCGTTGCCGCCGGGGGCAACCAGCGTCTCGATCCTGCGAACCGCATCGAGGCACGGGGAGACGCCCCTTCCACGGAGCGATAGTGGCGACGCACGGACGAGCGGTGATGCTCCTTGGCGCGACGGGGCTCGTCGGCGGGGAGCTGCTGCGGCTGTTGCTCGCCGATCGCGCCGTCGGACGCGTCGTCGCGCTGGCCCGGCGGCCGGTAACGCCGCCGAAGGGCACATCCCCTGAACAGCTCCGCAAGCTCGACGCGCGAGTCGTCGACCTCCAGCGGCTCGACGATGCCGGCGACGCATTCAATGGAGTGGAACAGATCTACTGCGCGCTTGGCACGACGATCCGGCAGGCGGGATCGCAGGAGCGCTTCCGGCAGATCGATCACGATGTGCCCCTCGCCGCGGCGCGGCTTGGCATGCAGCTCGGGGCGCGCCATTTCCTCCTGGTCAGCGCGCTCGGTGCCGACCCTGCATCCCGGTTCTTCTACAACCGCGTGAAGGGCGAACTCGAGCGCGACATCGCGGCGCTCGGATACCGGAGCGTCACGGTCGTTCGTCCATCGCTGCTGCTCGGGGAGCGCAGCGAATTCCGGCTCGGCGAGGAGATGGCGAAGCGCATCCGCTGGCTCATTCCCGGAAAATGGTCGCCGGTGCATGCCGCCGATGTCGCGGCCGCGCTGGTCGCTGAGGGCGAACGCGACGCGAGCGGAATGCGGATCATCGAATCGCGCGACATTCCGCGAGTGAGGCGCGGGTAGCGGAACGCGAGTTACCGCTTCACGCCATAGCGGACCCATCAGGGAAACCCCCTATCTGGCGCGATGCCGCCCGGTGTTTCATGTTCGCGCGTCGAACGTGATCGGCCGGGCGGCGTGCAGCGATGCTGCTGACGCCGGCGGTGATTTCCTTCCCCGATGAGGTGCCCCATGAAGCGCTGGTCCGTTGTCGCTGCTCTTGCCGCCGTTGCGTCGTGCGCGACGCCCGATGCGTCGCTGGCGCCAGGTGCCGGAGAGCCGGCTCTCGATCGTGCGTCGAGCAACGCGCCGTTGTACATGGTGACGCTGCGCGACGAGGTTGCCGACGTCCGCGCGGTCGCGCGGGAGCTGGGCGTGCGGGGTGGCTTTGCCGCCACCGCGATTCGCGAGCATGCGGCGCGTGGCTTCGACGCCGTCATCCCGCCGAGCGCACTGGCGATGGTCCGGAGCGATCCGCGTGTGCTGATCGTGCAGGAGGATGGGATCGTGACGCTGCGCCTGCCGCGCGAGGTCGCGCGTCCCGGGGGCGGGGGTGGCGGACAGACGACGCCGTGGGGGATCACGCGTGTCGGCGGCGCCGGCGACGGCACCGGCAAGACGGCCTGGATCATCGATTCGGGAATCGACCTCGATCATCCCGACCTGAACACCAGCCGCGCCTGCCACGTCAACTTCACGACGGGCCAGACCCCTGACGACGGGAACGGCTATGGCACGCTCGTCGCCGGAACGGTGGCGGCGAAGAACAACGGCCAGGACGTCGTCGGCGTCGCGGCCAACGCCTATGTGTGCGCAGTGCGCGTGCTCGGCAACAGCGGCAGCGGCCAGTGGTCGTGGGTGATCAACGGGATCAACTACGTCGCGGCGAACGGCACCAACGGGGAGGTCGCCAACATGAGCCTCGGCGCCTCCGGATCGAACGCGACGCTCGAGAAGGCGGTGACCGATGCGGCCGCGAAGGGGATCAAGTTCGTCCTCGCCGCGGGCAACGACGGTGCGCACGCGAGCGGATTCACCCCCGCGCGCGTGAACGGCGCGAACATCTACACCATCAGCGCCGTGAACAGCAGCAATTGCATGGCGTCGTGGTCCAACTACGGCAACCCGCCGGTGGACTATGCCGCGCCCGGGGTGAGCATCCTCAGCACCAGGAAGGGTGGCGGCACGACGACGATGAGCGGCACGTCGATGGCGGCGCCGCACGTCGCCGGCGTCCTGCTCCTGGGCAGCATCCGCGGCGACGGCACGGCGAGCTGCGATCCGGACGGCAACCCGGACCCGATCGCCCACCGGTAGGGGCGAGCCGGCGCAGGGAACGACCAGAGCCCCCGGTACCGGGAAGACGGTACCGGGGGCTCGTCTCTTGCCACCGATCAGGGCGTCAGATTCCCCTTGCTCTCATCGCCCGTGGCCGATCCGCAGACCCGCCTCACGCACCTCCGCCAGCTCGCGCGCGCCCTCGATACCGCAGTCCGGATTCCCGGGACCAACATCAGGTTCGGCCTCGACGCACTGGTCGGCCTGATTCCCGGCGTCGGGGACGTCACCACCGGGCTGGCCTCGGTCTTCGTGATCCTCTCGGCGGCGCAGATGGGCGTGCCGCCCGCCGTGCTGGCCCGGATGGTCCTGAACGTCGCGATCGACACGGGCGTCGGCGTCATCCCGCTGCTCGGCGACTTCTTCGACGTCGGCTGGAAGTCGAACACGCGGAACGTCGCCCTCGTGGAGAAGTACATGATGGCGCCGGAGCACGAGCGGCGCCGCACGGAGCGAACGAACCGCCTCCAGCTGTTCGGCATCATCGTGCTGCTCCTCATGGTCGTCGTGCTCGGGATCATGGGCGCGGTCGCGCTCGTGCGATGGGTCGTGCAGGGGGCGCAGGCGATGGCCACCGTGCTCTGACGCGGAGGTGTCCGGGTGATCAGGGAGATCATCGTGACCAGCCTCGGGGACCTGATCGACAAGGTCACCCCGATGCAGCCGGATCCGCACACGGGACGGCGGCGCGACACCGGCGTCTACCGTGGGTCCGCGCACTCGGACGGCGCGCTGCTGACGAGCCTCGACCGCCTCGGGGCGACACCCCACTCGAAGTGCGCGCTCGAGTCGCACATCCTGCGCAACTTCGCCAGGCAGTCGCGCCCGCACATCGAAACGACGACGGACGAGTGGGAGCTGCTGTTTGCCGCCCAGCACCACGGTGTGCCGACGCGCCTGCTCGACTGGACGTATTCACCGCTCGTGGCCGCGCACTTCGCGACGGTGAGTCCTTCCGTCGCCGGCGATCGGGTGCTGTGGCGGCTGGACTGGCGCGCCGTGCACCGCAAGTTCGGCTTCCCGGAGCTCGCCCTCTTCACGCGTGACCTGGACGCGACGCTCAACGAGGGCAAGGGAACGCTGACGCCGTGGATGCTCTTCGAGGACTGGCCGGAGGACCGGCCGTTCGCCTGCATGGTCGAGCCCCCCTCGCTCGACGCGCGCATCGTCGCGCAATCCGCGGTCTTCACCTTCATGAGCGACACGAGCTGCTCGTTCGACGACTTTCTCGCGCGTCATGGGCTGGAGTCGGCGCTCACGCGTTTCGTCATTCCGTCGCCGGAGGTGTCGTGCCTGCGCGACCAGCTCGACCTCGTGGGGATGGACGAGCGGCGCCTCTTCCCGGATCTCGACGGAGTAGCCGAGGGGTTGCGAAGGTACTACTCGTGAACCAACCGCAACGGCAGTACACAGGTACGGGGTACCTGGTACGATAGCGACGGAAGTACAAGGCGTTTGCGGTACGTCGGCAGCTGAGCCCCTACGCACACCTCGCCCGGCAGACGCTGTCTGCCGGGCGAGCGTGGCTTTCAGGCGGTCGCCGGGGAGGACTTCCCACGCATTTGCGGGGGCGGTTCGCCAGTCTCCGTACCCGGTACCCCGTACTTCAGTA
>DASTYL010000242.1:0-19708 GCA_035764975.1 Gemmatimonadaceae bacterium
GATGGCGAAGGACGTCCCGGGGTTCGTCGCGAACCGACTCGGCATCTTCGGGCTCGTCGCGGCGCTGGCGGCATCGGCGGGCATCCCGGTGGAGCTCCTCGACATCCCTGCGTCGGAGGGCAAGGATCGCACGGCCGTGGCCCGCGGCGGGATCGACCGGGCGCTGAAGGCGCGTCCGGCGGCCTACATGGACACGGCGCGGGCTGCCCTCGTCCGGCCCGGCAATACCGAGGATCACCTCGAACGGCTCGCGCAGTGCGACCTCGTGATCGAGGCCATCATCGAAAAGCCGGAGCCGAAGCAGGCGCTGTACGAGCGGCTCGAGAAGATCCTCCCGCCGCACGCAGTCATCGCCACCAACACGTCCGGCATCCCGATCACCCATCTCGCGAAGGGGCGATCGCCCGCCTTCCAGCGGCAGTTCCTCGGGATGCACTTCTTCAACCCGCCGCGCTACCTGCACCTGCTGGAGATCATTCCCACGCAGCACACGGCCCCCGAGACGCTCGCGACCGCCCGCCACTTCGGCGAGCGGATGCTCGGCAAGGGAGTGGTGATGGCGAAGGACGTCCCGGGGTTCGTCGCGAACCGACTCGGCATCTTCGGGCTCGTCGCGGCGCTGCGGTTGATGGAGGAATTCGATCTCTCGATCGACGAAGTCGATGCGCTCACTGGGCCGGCCATCGGCCGCCCGAAGTCGGCGACGTTCCGCACCGGCGACATCACGGGCATCGACGTGCTCGGCATGGTCGCGACGGGGCTCACGCAGGCGACGGGCGAGGACTTCACCCTGCCGGACTGGGTGCAGCGCCTCGTGGCGAGCGGGCGGCTCGGTGAGAAGAGCGGCGGGGGCTTCTACAGGAAGGAGGGGAAGGTCATCCGCACGCTCGACTGGCGCACGCTGGAGTACGGCGAGCAGGCGACCCCGTCGAGCGAGGCGCTGACGGCGCTCAACAAGGCGAGGAGCCTCGCGGACCGGTTGAAGCTCATCCCCACGCTTCCCGGCGTGCACGGCGACTACCTGCGGAAGTACTTCCTGCAGCTCGGCCACTACGTGATGACGACGTCGCCGGCGGTCGCCTATGACCCGCTCGGGGTCGACCATGCGATGGAGTGGGGCTACGCCTGGGAGGCGGGGCCGTTCCAGCTCATCGACGGGATCGGCCACGACTTCCATCGCGAGGGATTCGCGAAGCTCGGGATGCCCGTGCCGCCGTTGATGGAGAAGGCACAGGGCGCGTTCTACCGCCCGATCCCCGGCGGCGGCTGGGAGATGCTCGGGTGGGACGGCCGCTACACGCCGGTGAGCGAGGCGGGTGCCGGCGGCGAGCGCGGCGTGACGGCTCAGCTCCTGCGCGAGCGCGCCGCGGTGATCGAGCAGTGGAAGGACGCCAACCTGCTCGACATGGGCGACGGCGTCGCGCTCTTCGAGTTCCGCAGCAAGATGAACACGCTCGGGGAGGGCGTGCTCACGGCGCTCCACGCGGCGCTCGCGCGCGTCGAGCGCGAGGGGCTCCAGGGGCTGGTCATCGGCAACGACGATCCGCGCACCTTCACGGCGGGCGCGGACCTGATGGCGGTGGGCGGGCTGGCGCAGAAGGGCGACTGGGCGGCGCTGGAGGAAGCGGTGAAGACCTTCCAGGGCACGTCCATGGCACTGCGCGCCGCGCCATTCCCGGTGGTGATCGCGCCGTTCGGGCTGACGCTCGGTGGCGGCGCCGAGTTCTCCCTGCATGCGGACCTGATCCAGGCGCATGCGGAGCTGTACATGGGGCTCGTCGAGGTCGGGGTGGGACTCATCCCGGGGGGCGGCGGCACGAAGGAGCTGCTGTTCCGCTTCACCTCCGAGCTGCAGCCGTACGAGGAAGCGGATCCCTTCGAGGCCGTCAAGCGCGCGTTCCGCCTCATCGCGATGGCGACGACGAGCACCAGCGCGCTCGACGCGCGGACGCTCGGCTTCCTCCGCGAGCGGGACCGCATCTCGATGAACCGCGACCTGCAGCTCGCCGATGCGAAGGCGCGCGTGCTCGACCTGGCGCCGGGCTACGTGCCACTGGCGCCGCGGACGATTCGTGCCGTCGGACGCGAGGCCATCGGCAACCTGTATTACGCCCTCTTCGCCTTCAAGGAAGCGGGACAGGCGAGCGACCACGATGTCCGCATCGGCCGCCACGTCGCGCACATCCTGTGCGGTGGCGACGGGCCGCCGCGCATGGTGACGGAACAGGACATCCTCGATCTCGAGCGCGAAGCGTTCCTCTCGCTGCTCGGCACGCCGGAGACCCAGGCGCGCATCGAGCACATGCTGAAGACGGGGAAACCCCTCAGGAACTGAGCTGCGAGCTGCGAGCTGCGAGAGAACTGCAACCGCGGTACTCGCAGCTCGCAGCCCCCATCTCGCAGTTCGCATCTCTCTCGCAGCTCGCAGCTCGCAACTCGCATCTGGAAGAGGAGCTCATTCATGCAAGAAGCAGTGATCGTATCGGCGGTCCGCAGTGCGGTGGGACGCGGCAAGGCCGACGGCGCGCTCGCGGGCACGCATCCCGTCGATCTCTCGGCGCATCTCATCCGCGAAGCGGTCGCCCGTGCCGGGATCAACCCCGCGACGGTCGATGACGTCGTGTGGGGGTGCGCGATGCCGGAGGCGGCGCAGGGGCTCAACGTCGCGCGGAACTCCGCGTTGCGTGCCGGACTGCCGGTGGAGACGTCGGCCGCGACCGTCAACCGGTTCTGCTCGTCCGGCCTCCAGGCAGTGGCGCAGGCGACGCAGGCGGTGATGAGCGGCTGGCAGGACGTCGTCGTCGCGGGCGGCGTCGAGATGATGAGCCAGGTGCCCATGAGCGGCTACCACACGCGGCTCCATGCCGACCTCACGGAGCACTACATCGGCATGGGCTTCACCGCCGAGCGGGTCGCGCAGCGGTACGGCGTGAACCGCGCGGACCAGGATGCGTTCGCGCTCGACAGCCAGCGCAAGGCGGCGAAGGCGCTGGAGAGCGGGGCGTTCGCCAGCCAGATCCTGCCCATCGAGGTGGAGCGGGTCACGTGGGCGGGCGCGAAGAAGCAGGTCGAGACCTGGCGCTTCGATCGCGACGAGACTCCGCGCCCCGAGACGACGGCGGAAGGGCTCGCGAAGCTGCGCCCCGCGTTCAAGGCGGGCGGAACGGTGACCGCCGGCAATGCGAGCCCCTACTCGGACGGCTCGGCCGCCCTGGTCATCATGAGCCGCGAGCGGGCCACCGCCGAAGGGGCGAAGCCGATCGCGCGGCTGCTGGCGTACGCGGTCGGGGGCGTGGAGCCGGACGTGATGGGGATCGGGCCGATCGCGGCGGTCCCCAAGGCGCTGAAGATGGCCGGCATCTCCCTGGGCGACATCGCCGCCATCGAGTTCAACGAGGCGTTCGCGGCGCAGGCCCTCGCGGTCGCGCGGGAGCTGAAGATGGATCTCGACCGCGTGAACGTGAACGGCGGGGCGATCGCCCTCGGCCATCCCCTCGGCGCCACCGGCGCGAAGCTCAGCACGCAGCTCATCCACGAGCTCCAGCGGCGCGGCGGCGGGCTCGGGATGGTGACGATGTGCATCGGCGGCGGGATGGGCGCCGCTGGGATCTTCGAGGTGTACTGAGCCGCGGCCATCGGCCGGCAGCGGCCTGCTGCCGGCTCAGAATTCCCGGCGCTTCATCTCGTCGAAGAACTTGTCGCGATCGTTGTCGACGTTCTCGACCTCGTGATTGGTCAGCGTCGAGTCATACTGCTTCACCGGCGGCTTCTTCTTGCCGTGGCCGGAGGTCTCGAGGTTCTTGCGGATGAGCTTCTGGAGCTGCTTCTCGTCCATGGTGGTCCTCGGCGGATGATGGCCGAACGAAACAGCGGGGCCGGCAGCATGCCGGCCCCGCGCGATCATTTCAGGCTCTGGAGCTGCACGTCGAACACGAGGATCGAGTTCGGCGGAATATTGCCTTGCCACTGGTTGCCGTAGCCGAGGTGCGGCGGGATGATGAGCTGCCGCTGTCCGCCGACCTTCATCCCCGTCACTCCCTCGTCGAATCCGGCGATCACCCCAGGGGCGCCGAGCGTGAAGGAGAACGACGCCGTCTCGAGCCGCGACCCGTTGACGTTGTACAGCGAGTACTGGAGGGTCGCGGTATCGCCCTTCGCCGCGGTCGCCCCGGTGCCGACGAGGATGTCGCGGTAGTACAGGCCACTCGGCGTCTTCGTCGAAGCCGCGAGATCCACCCCGAGGGAGGTGGCGAACTCGGTCTTCTCGATCGACGGCGCGGTCGTATCGCTGCAGGCGACGCCGGCGCCGGCGAGGACGAATGCGGTCAGGGAGACGAGCAGGGAACGGGAGAACGGAACAGCCATGACACTCCTCTGGTTCACGACGGGTTGAGGGAACAAGCTAACGGATCGACGGCGGCCTGGACGTGAACCAGCGCACAATCGGGGGTGGCGCACCCCCCCGCGGGCGGGGGGGCGGCGCCGTCACGCGGCGGGGCCTGCCAGGCGCCAGTCGGGTGAGGACCTTCAGGGCACGTCGCGGCGGTATAGCTCGACGAGCGGCGACTCCCGCCCGGCCGGCCCCGCGTAGCCGCCGCGCATGAGCGACTCGATCTCGTCGATCTCGCGGGGGGCGCGCGAGATCCACTCCACTCCGGCGTCGGTGACGACGTAGTCGTCCTCGATGCGCACGCCGATGTTCGCATACCGCGGGAGGAGCTTCGCCAGGCGACGGCGGTACGGTTCGTTCGCCGGCGTCCGCGGGATCACGTCGTCGAGCAGGTTGCGGCGGACGTAGAGCCCCGGCTCGATCGTGAATGCGCTGCCGTTGGCGAAGGTTCCGCCGAAGTACCACGCTTCGGGGTCGTGCACCTCGAGGCCGATGCCGTGCGACAGCCCGTGCATCGTGAACAGCATGGCCTGGTGGCATCGGCGCCCCCGGCCACAGTCGTAGGTCGCGTCCGGTGCATCGATCAGCCCGAGCTCCGCCAGCCCGGCGGCGAGCGTGGCGTCGGAGGAATCCTGCATCTGCTGCGCGCTCCCGCCGATGCGCACCTGCCGCTCCGCCGCTGCCTGCGCGTCGCGCACGATGGTGTAGATCGCCCGCTGCGGCGCGGAGAAGGTTCCGCTCACCGGCACCGTGCGCGTCACGTCGGCGCTGTAGCCCTTGTACAGGGCGCCGATGTCCATGACGACCAGGTCGCCGGGCTGGAGATACCCGTCGTTGGTGTTGTAGTGCAGGGTGGTGGCGTTCGCCCCCGATCCGACGATGGATGCGAACCCTGGCCGGTCGGCGCCGTTGCGCCGGAAGGTGTATTCGATGAGCGCCTGGAGCTCGAATTCGTTCACCCCCGGCTCGACCGCCTGCATCGCCTCGCGGTGCGCCCGCACGGTCAGCGCGGCCGCGTGCCGGATGAGTGCGAGCTCGCTCGGCGACTTGACCGCCCGCTGGCGCTGCAGCCGCGGCGTGAGGTCGACGACGCGGAGGCCGGGAAGCCGCGCGCGAAGGGTGTCGACGAACAGCGCCTCGACCGGCGGAAGCCACGCAGGCCGCGGGGCCTCGCCGGGATCGGTGACGATCATCAGCGGCCGGCCGCCGCGCAGCAGCGTGTCGAGATCGGGAATGAGCTCGTCCGCTTCACGCGACGCCATGCCCGTGACGCGGGAGACGCCCGCCGTGCCGAGGCGGGCTCCCGTCCACGCCTCACGGGCCGGGTCGCGCGGCGACACGTACATCGTGGCACGAACGGCGTCGCCGGCCTTCACCATCACGAGTGCGCCGTTCGGCTCGCGGAACCCCGTCAGGTAGTACAACGACGGCGCCTGGAAGAACTGGAGATAGTCCTTCTCGGGTTCACGCGCGCCGAGCACGAGGATCACACCATCGTCCACGCCGCTGATGAATTGCGCGCGCCGCTCGGCGTATTCCGGCTGGAGACTCTCGATGATGGACTGCCCGCGTGCGGCGGCAGGGAAAACGAGCAGCAGGGCGGCGGCCAGGACTTTCAAGCGGGCTCCAGATCAGGGCTGGAACCATGATACCCGGCCGACCACCAAAGGCGGCAGGGGTGGAGACGGCTGCCGGGGGGGCGGCCTACGCCAGCTTCCCGGCGATCTGCACGAGCCGCTTCGCCTGGTAGCGGATCGCCGCCTTGGTATCCTCGTCCAGCGGACCGCCCTTGGCCGTCACGGTCGTGCCGTAGGGGTTGCCCCCCGCCCTGATCACCGCCGGATCGGTGTAGCCCGGCGTCACGATGATCGCCCCCCAGTGCATCATCGTCGTGTACAGGCCGACGAGGGTCGTCTCCTGGCCGCCGTGCGGATTCTGGGCACTCGTCATCGCGCTGACGGCCTTGTCGGCGAGCTTGCCCTGCGACCAGAGCGGGCCGAGGGTGTCGATGAAGGCGCGCATCTGGCTCGCGCTCACGCCGTACCGCGTCGGTGCGCTGAAGAGATAGGCGTTGGCCCACTCCATGTCCGCGGGCGTCGCCTCGGGGACGTACGCGGTGCGCTCCGCCGTGGTGCGCCACGCATCCTGCTGGCGGATGACTTTCTCGGGCGCGGTCTCGGGAACCCGGCGAAGCCGGACCTCGGCGCCGGCCGCCTTGGCCGCTTCACAGGCGACGGCCGCCATCTCGTGGTTGGTGCCGTAAGTCGAGTAGTAGATGATGGCGAGTCGGACCGGCCCCATCGGTGGCTCCGCGTTCGAGTTCGCGATGGTGGCGTTCAAGAAGCTTGCCCCGGGTACGTCCGATGTCTCCGTCGCTCAGGGGAGGACCAGCGACACGCCGTACAGGAGCAACCCGACCAGCCCGCCGACCAGCGTCCCGTTGATGCGGATGAACTGGAGGTCGCGGCCGACCGCGATCTCGATGCGGCGCGAGGCATCCTGCGGGTCCCACTCGGCCACCGTCCGCTCGATGACCGCGGCGATCTCGGCGCGATATTGCTCCACCGCGGAAAGCACCACCTTCGCGATCGCTTCATCCAGCTCGGCGAGCAGCGCATCGTTCGCGAGCACCGCTTCCGCGGCGGCGACGACGCCCCGCTCGACCGGCGCCGGCGCAGCGGCGTCGGGCTCGGCGTAGCGCACGAGCGACTTCCGCATGTTGTCCCAGAGCGCGCCGGCCAGCTCCTCGACGAATGGCTGCTCGAGCAGGCGCTCCTTCATGTGCTCCGCCTTCGCGATCACCTCGGGATCGTCGCGCAGCCCATCCACGTATTCCCCGAGGATGCGATCGAACTGACGGCGGAGCTGGTGGTCCGGCTGCGTGCGGACCTCCCAGATGATGCGTTCCGTCCCGTTGACGAGCTTCTCGTAGAGCTTCTCGTCGATCGCCGTCGGCACCCACCACGGTGACTCGGTGGCGATGCGCTCCCGGATCATCTCGCGGTTCTCGTGCAGCAAGCGTTGCACGAGCTCCAGCACGCGGTCGAGCAGGCGCTGGTGCCGGTTCTCCGCGGCCACGAGCAGCAGTGCCTGGCCGATGAGCGGTGCGACCCTCGCCCGCCGCCCCCGCTCGACGAGCGTGTTGTGCAGGCCCGCCTTCATCTCATCGCCCGGGAGCACGTCGGCCGCGCGCGCGACGCCCTGCGCGAGCTGCCGGGCGATGCGCCTGGCGTTCGCCGGCTCCGCCGCCCAAGCGGCGACTCGCCGGGCGAGTCCGAGCCCCTCGAGGCGCCGCTCGATGACGTCGCGCCGCAGGAAGTAGCTCTGGAGGAAGTTCCCGAGGCTCCTGCCGATGCGCTCCTTGCGCGTCGGGATGATCGCCGTGTGCGGGATCGGGATGCCGAGGGGATAGCGGAAGAGCGCCGTCACCGCGAACCAGTCGGCGAGCCCGCCGACCATCGCGGCCTCTGCCGTCGCGCGCACCCAGCCGAGCCAGGGGTAGCGGCTCTCCAGCAGCCGGGTCACCACGAAGACCAGCGTCATGAGGACGAGCAGGCCGGTCGCCCGCCGTTTCATCACGGCGAGCCGCTCGGCCTTCTCCGAGTCGTCCGGGGTCGGCGGCAGCGGAACGTAAGTCATGTCCGGGCGTATTGTAGCAGCTTGTTAGTTTCCATGAATCGTGACCGACGTGTCAGACACTCCTGATCCAGACCGCCTGCCCCCGGCGCGCCAGCGATCCCTCGCGGCCCGCTGGGGGCAGTTCCTCCTCGCGATGGCCTGCTTCGGCTTCGCGATCGCCCTCATGATCCGCAGCGGCCTTGGGCTGGGGCCGTGGGACGCCTTCCACACCGGCCTTGCAGGCCTCACCGGCATTACGATCGGACAGGCCAGCGTGGTTGCAGGGCTCGTCGTGCTCCTCGGTTCCATGGCAATGGGCGTGCGACCGGGTGTCGGTACGATCGCCAACATGTTTCTCGTCGGCGTGGCCGTGGACGTGATCCTTCCCCTGGTTCCGGCGCCGACGGCACTGGGCGAGGGAATACTCTGGCGGGGCGCCTACTACGCCGTGGGCATCGCCGGCGCCGGATTCGGGACGGGGATGTACATCGCCGCCGCGCTGGGCGCGGGCCCGCGCGATGGCCTCATGGTCGCCGTGAGCAGGCGCATGGGCTGGCCGGTCCGGCGGGTGCGCACGATGCTCGAGGCCTCCGTCCTCGCCGCCGGATGGGCGATGGGAGGGAAGCTCGGCATCGGGACGGTGGCGTTCGTCGCCGGGATCGGACCGGTGACCCAGTGGGGCATGCAGCACTTCGGCCTCGTTGGCGCCGGGGGTGCGGCGAATGCGCACGCCGCCCGAGGGCGGGAGTGCGACGACGATCCGGAGACGCGCGCGTCGCGGGCTGCGTGACCCACCCGGAGTTCGAAGGCCCCAGCATACCGCCCGTCCGCGGGCCGGCAGTTCCCCGCAGTGGTGTCGGACGCTGGTTCGTCCGCCTGTACGGGCGGCTGCACGCGCTGGCGGAGCGCGGATGGGCGGCAACTGCGATCGGCCTGTGGTCCTTTCTCCAGAGCGCACTGGTTCCGGGGCCGGTGGACGCGCTGCTGATTCCACTCGGTCTCGCCGATCCCCCGAAGGCGTACCGGTTCGCGTGGGCCGCGGTCGGCGGTGCCGTCCTCGGCACGCTGGTGGGCTACACCGCCGGCGCGATCGCGTACGACCCCGTCGGCATCTTCGTGCTCGACCTGTTCGGCGTCGAAGGGGAAGGCATCGAGGTGTGGCGCGGGCGGTTCCAGCGTCAGGGCTGGTGGGTCGTGTTCCTCAGCACCGTCACGCCGGTGTCCGCGAAGCTCGTCTCGGTGGCCGCGGGCGCATTCGGCGTTCCGCTCTGGCAGTTCATGGCCGCGATGTTCGTGGGCCGGACGCTGCGCTTCCTCACCGTGGCGTTCGTCGTCAAGCGCTTCGGGCGCGGCATCGACGCGTGGGTGCAGCGACGCTACGGCGTCTCGCTGGACGACCTCGCGCGCGGGGAGAGCCGCAGCCGGCGCAAGCCGCATCGCGGGCCCTCGGCACCGGGGTGACCGCGGGGCTGGGCTGACCGGCGTGCCGCTCCGTGACGGCGCGCTGCCGTGCGTTCACAGCGCCGCGTCGCCGTCCAGGCTGCGCCAGAGATACCAGCTCGCGATGCTTGCGTAGGGCCGCCACGGGGCGCCGATGCGCAGCACGTCCTTCGGCGTCGGCCGCTTCTTCAGCTCGTAGGCGCGCCAGATCGCATTCTGGATCCCCAGATCGAGCTCGGGCAGCACGTCGGGGCGACGCAGCTGGAACATGAGGAACATCTGCGCGGTCCAGCGGCCGATCCCCTTGATCTGCGTGAGCGAGGCGATGAGCTCCTCGTCCGGCAACCGCGCGACGCGGGCGAGTGGCACCTCCTTCTCGTGGACCCGCCGCGCGAGGTCGCGCAGGTAGCCGATCTTCTGGCGCGAGACGCCGGCCGCCTGGAGCACGTCGTCCGGCGTCGCGAGCAGCTCCTCCGGCCTGGGCGCGCGGCCGCCGTAGACCTCGAGCGTGCGCCGCAGGATCGTCGCCGCCGCCTTGCCCGAGAGCTGCTGGTAGATGATGGATCGCAGCAGGGCGTGGAAGTGCGAGTTGAAGCGCTTCCGCGCCTGGGGGTAGGCGCCGACCTCACGGATGACGCGGCCGAGTACGGGGTCGGCGCGCCGGAGGTGCCGTATGGCGGGGGTGTAGTCCATCACGACTGCGAGAGAGGGTGTCATTGATGTCCGGGGCGGTCACGCGCTACCGGGAGGTCTCGAGCAGGTCGACGAGTCCCGCCGGATGGATGGTGCGTCCCTCGTGCTCTGCGTCGCCGAGGTCGACCCACACGAGGGTGTGGCTTCTCCCCTGGGGATCGGTCGCGGTGAACCCGTCGCCGCCGGGCATGCCACGCACGCGAGCGGTGAACACGAAGACGATCTCGTGCCCCGGGGCACCGTCGTAGGTGAAGAGGTTCTCGAGGACGCCGACAGGCTCCGGCGACTCGAGGTGCAGGCCGAGCTCCTCACGCCATTCGCGTATCACGGCGTCGGCCGCGCGCTCCCCGAACTCCACGCCCCCGCCGATCGCACGATAGAAGTGTTCATGGGTGACGCGGTCGTAGCCGCGCTCGAGCAGGATGCGGGATCCGGAGCGACAGACCGCCACGGCGGTCGTGCGGATCGTCCCGCTCACGAGGCGTCCTGCAACACGCCGTCGACGACCGGCTCGCAGCGCACGCGCGTCTTCACCGAACTCGCGATGAAGCACGCGTCATGCGCGGCATGGTGCATTTCCGTGAGCGTCGCCATGTCCGGCGCCGCCTCCGCCCCGAACCGGACCCTCGGGCGCAGCACGACGTCGAGCATCGCCTGTCGTCCGTCCTCGTCGCGGCCGAGCATGCCGACGGCATCATCATGGTATTCGTCCACGACGAAGCCGCGCCGTGCCGCGATGGAGAGAAACCACAGCATGTGGCAGCTCGAGAGCGACGCGACGAACGCTTCCTCCGGGTCGACCGCCGCGGGATCCGACCACGGCACCGGCACGACGTGCGGCGAGGCGGACGCGGGAACCCGGACGCCGCCATCGAAGGCCCATTCGTGGGCGCGGCTGTACCGGTTGTCCGTGAACGCGGCATCGTGGCGATGCCAGGTGATGACGGCGCGGTGATCTGCCATGGCGGTCACTCGGCGGTGTTCTGGAGGCCCCAGATGCGGGACGGGGCCAGCTCGACGCTGTTCCCCGCGGGATCCCGAAGGTACAGCGACGTCCCGCCGCGCGGCCACTGTATTTCGGCTTCGATTGCGATCCCGGCCTCCGTGAGGCGGGTCCGCCAGCGGGCAAGATCGGCCTCCTGAACGCAAAAACAGATGTGGCCAGGTCCCGTCGCGCCATGTGACGGCACGGGAACGCCGCCGACCGCTCCCGGTGCATCGAGCGTGCGCGAGGGATCGAAGACGAGCAGCATCACATGGCCGCACCGGAAGAAGACGTGACGCGCCGGCTCGCGCGCAAACACCATCAGCCCGAGCGTACCGGCATAGAATCGCTCGGCCGCATCGAGATCCGTGGCGTACAGGCATGTCTCGAGCACGCCCGCGATACGCGGATGCGTGATCCCTTCGCGCGCGCCTGGGTCCGGGGGCGAGGCGCTCATGTCGGTATCCGACGGAGTGCGGTCGTCACGTCCCGGATGAACGCGCGCTCGGCCTTCGCGCGCTCCTCCGGCGGCGCACGCAATACCGCGGACGGGTGTACCGTGGCGACGACCATGGAGCCCGACTCCAGCGTCTGAAGCTTGCCGCGCGCGGTACTCACGCGAAACGCGGGGCCCAGCAGCGCCTTCGCCGCCGTGGCGCCGAGCGCGATGATGAGGCGCGGCTGCACGAGGGCGATCTCGGCATCGAGCCACGGCTTGCAGGCCATCACCTCGCCGCGGGTCGGCGTCTTGTGGATCCGACGCCGTTCGGCACGAGGCGTGGGTTCCCACTTGAAGTGCTTCACGGCGTTGGTCACGTACACGTCGTCGCGGGCGATGTCGCTCTCGGCGATCGCGACGTCGAGCAGCCGTCCGGATGGCCCGACGAACGGATGGCCCGCGCGGTCCTCCTGGTCGCCCGGCTGCTCGCCGACGAACATCACCGCGGCCTTGCGCGGGCCCTCGCCGAAGACGGCCTGCGTCGCGCAGGCGTAGAGCGTACATCCGCGGCACCCCTGGACGGCGCGGCGGAGTGCGGGGAGGGTCTTGCGGGAGGGGAGAAAGTCGGCAGCCGACCCCGTCGCTTCGACGGGACCGGCTGCGCACGGAGGCGCCTTCGCGCTGCTACGCGTCGGCGACATCGGAGGATGGCTCAGCGACTGGTGCGCTTGCCACTGGTTTCGCTGTTCTTCTCGGCCTCGTCCCGCTGGTGGCGATCCTCGGCGAGGCGGTGCCGGCCCTCACTCGGCCGCATCGGGGTGGGCGACGGCTCTTCGCGAGAGCTCGTCTTGAGCTGCGCCATGAAGGCCCGGTGCGTCTTGGCGCCGTGCTGGCCTTCCGCGTGGCCCGTCTCACCCGGATGGGCGCGATCCCTGCGCTTTCCCATGCATCCTCCGAAAGTCTCTGTGACGGCCGCCTGCGCGCCTTTCCGGCCCGAAGCGCAGCGCGGCAGGACGAGATCGGGCAAGCGTCAGGCCACGCAATCCGCGCAAGGCGTGGCGAGCGGAACCGCGCGCGTGTATCCTCCGCGCGTGCGCCGCTTCCTCAACTATTTCCTGCGCGGGCTCGTCGTGCTCGCGCCACTCGTCATCACGCTGTGGATCACCTACGAGGTGTTCCGCCGCGTCGATGGCCTGCTCGGCCTCTCCATTCCGGGGCTCGGGTTCGTCCTCACGATCGCCGGCATCACCCTCTTCGGGTTCCTGGCATCGAACCTCATCACGCGCGGATGGCTGGCGGCGGTGGAGGGCGTCTTCACGCGCCTGCCGTTCGTGCGGCTGCTGTACTCGTCCACGCGCGACCTGCTCGATGCGTTCGTGGGCGAGAAGCGACGCTTCGACAAGCCGGTTGCCGTGACGCTGTCGGCGGACGGCAGCATCCGCGTGCTGGGATTCGTGACGCGGCAGTCGCTCGACCATCTCGGCCTGCCCGGACAGGTGGCCGTGTACCTGCCGCAGTCCTACAACTTCGCGGGCAACCTGATCGTCGTGCCAGCGGAGCAGGTCGAGCCTCTCGCCGCCGAGAGCGCCGAGGTGATGGCGTTCATCGTGTCGGGCGGGGTGAGCGGGGCGTGAACCGGATGCGGGATGCGGGATGCGGGATACGGAACCGGTCAGCCTCCTCATTCCGCATTCCGCATTCCGCATCCGGTAAGCCTCCGCATCCCGCATCCCGTATCCCGCAATCGTTCAGCCCGTATTCCTGAGCCCCTGCGCGATCCCGCTCAGCGTGGTCGCAAGCACCTCCTCGATGCGCTCCCGTTGGGCGGTGTCGCCCTCGGGTGTCGCGCGCTTCTGTCGCAGCAGGGCCACCTGGAGCAGGGATAGGGGATCCACGTATGGATTGCGGAGCGCGATCGCCGACTGAAGCACCGGGTTGTCGGTGAGCAGCGCCTGCGTCTCCCGGATCGCGTACACCGCCTGCACGGTGCGCCGGAACTCGGCCTCGAGCTGCGCGAACAGCTGCGGGTCGCCGCCGAGCTGCTCGATGTAGAGTCGCGCGATGTCCAGGTCCGCCTTCGCGCAGACCATCTCGATCTTGCCGAGGAGGTCGTCGAAGAAGGGCCATGCCCGCGCCATCTCACGCAACGTTGCGAGTCCCTCCGGCCGCGCGGCCAGCTCCGTGAACGCCGTGCCCGCGCCGAGCCAGCCGGTGAGCATGAGGCGGATCTGCGTCCACCCGAATCCCCAGGGGATCGCCCGGATGCCCGCGATGCCCGACTTCGCGCCGGGCCGGTACGCCGGGCGTGAACCGAAGCGGGCATCGGCGAGCTCCGCGATCGGCGTGGCGGTGCGGAACATCGAGAACAGCGCGTCGCCCTCGTGCACGAGTGTCCGATACACGTCGAGCGAACGCGCCGAGAGTGCGTCCATGGTCTGGGCGAAATGCTGCCGCTGCTCCGCGGTCAGTGCGCCGGTCGCCGGTGCGCACACCTGGAGCAGCACCCCGGAGAGCGTCACCTCGAGTGTCCGCTCGGCGAGCGGCAGGAGGCCGAACTGCTGCGAGACGATCTCGCCCTGTTCGGTGATCTTGATCGACCCGTCGACGGTGCCGGGCGGCAGGGCGGCGAGCGCGCGATACACGGGCGAGCCCCCGCCTCGGCCGACGCTTCCGCCGCGTCCATGGAACAGCGTGAGCTGGACCCCCGCGTCCGCGCAGACCTTCGCCACCGCCTCCTGGGCGCGGTACAGTCCCCACGACGATGCGAGAATGCCAGCGTCCTTTCCGGAGTCCGAGTAGCCGATCATCACTTCCTGGCGATTTCCGCGCGCTTCGAGCTGGCGGCGATAGACGTCATCCGCGAGCAGCGTGCGCATGACGCCGGGGGCGTGCTCGAGGTCGTCCAGCGTCTCGAACAGGGGAACGACGTCGAGCCTCGATCGCGGTGGCGCGCCCGCGAGGTCCACCAGCCCCGCCTCGCGCGCGAGCACGAGCACGCGCAGCAGGTCCTCGGCGGACGTCGTCATGGAGACGATGTACGTGGACGCCGCAGCCGGGCCGATCTCGTCCTGCACGGTGCGGATGGCGCGGAACGTCTCCAGCACACGGCTCGTCGCCTCGTCCACCGGAAGATCGGGACCGGCGAGCGGTCGCCGGCCGAGCAGCTCGCGGCGCAGGGCATCGCCGTCCAGCGGCGGAACGCCAAGCCGCTTCGCGATGTCGGCGAGCGCGGCGTCGTGCATCTCCGCGTGATCGCGCACGTCCATGCGGTAGCCGTGGAAGCCATGCGCCCGGACACTCGCCAGCAGCGGATCCACGACGGCCCGACAGGCTTCCAGCGCGCCGGCGGTGCGCAGCACGTCGCGCACGAGGCGAAGCTCGGCCTCGAAGTCGTCGGCGCGCGCATAGGCAGCCGGCTGGTGCGTCGGCCGGCCCGCATCGCGCGAGGCGAGGAGCCGGCGCGTGGCGTCCAGGCGCGCCGCCATGAACGTCAGCTTGAAGCGCACCGGTTCATCGTCGTTGCGGCGGCGGTTGGCCTCCCAGACGTCCGGAAGCACCTCGCGGTCCGCGCGCAGCGACTCGAGCAGCGCCTCGCCAGGCGGCGCGATGTGCGCGGAGACGGACAGGCGCTGGATGAGCGCCTGCACGGCGGCGTGATACCGGCCGAGGATGACGTAGCTCGCGTGGCGTGCGGCGGCGATCGTGACCTCGGGGGTCACGAACGGATTCCCGTCACGGTCGCCGCCCACCCAGTTGCCGAGCCGCAGCGGCGCGGTGAGGCGCAGGATGTCCGTGGCCACGACCTCGCCGGGTGCTGCCTCCGCCGGCGCAGCGAATTCCTCCTCGAACGCGTCGATCAGCGACGCGTGCGCGCGCACGCTGGCATCGAGCAGGCGCGTCTCGAGGTACCAGAGCACGGTGCTCACCTCGTCGCGCACCGTCGGGCGGTCCTGTCGCACCTCGGACGTCAGCCAGAGCAGCTCGATCTCCGCCTCGAGCTGCGCCTCGCGCCCCCGCGGGGTGAGCAGGTCGTCGGTGCCCAGGAGGAGGTCGGCCACCCTGGCTTGGAGGCCGAGCAGCGTGCGCCGCGTGGATTCCGTGGGGTGGGCGGTGAGCACCGGCCGCACTTCCAGCCGGGCGAGGGCGCGGGCGACGTCCGCTGCCGTGCGGCCGGCCTCGCGCAGCCGCTGCATGCTCCATCGCGCGGAGGCAGGCTGCGGCGGCGCATCGGCCGTCCGGCTGTAGGAGCGGCTCCGGCGGACGCGGTGCACCTGCTCGGCGGTGTTGATGAGCAGGAAGAACAGCGTGAAGGCGCGTGCCGCGATCGCGCTCAGCTCGAGCGGCAGCCGCTCCACTTCGCCGAGCAGCACCTCGAGCGACGCGGCGCCAGGCAGCCCGCGCCGTCGCGCGCGCGCGGCGCGGCGCAGTCCCTCCACCGTGGCATACGCCTCCTCGCCCTCGAGCCGGCGGATGACCCGCCCGAGCGTCGCCGCAAGCAGACGGACATCCTCGTGCAGCGGGACGTCCTCGGGACGGGTCGTCGGGTCTGGTGCGATGGGCGCGGTCATGGGCGGGGCCGTTCGGCGCGCGGTCCGCTGCGACGGCGCCAGTACCAGTACGCCGGCACGCCGGCGACGAGCAGCAGCGCGCCACGCAGCGCATTGCCGGGGTTGGACAGGATCGAGCCCCAGACGACAAAGGCCGATGCGGCGATGAACACGAGCGTCCCGATGGGATGCAGCATCGTCCGGTAGTTCGCCGGATCCGTGCCGCGCTCGCGCCGGCGGTACACGAACAGCGTCGCGGCGGTCGCCCCGAAGAAGATCCAGTCGGCGAACGTCACCCAGTCGAGCAGCTGGCTGTAGGTGCCGGAGAGGAGGAGCACCACGGCCCAGGCGCTCTGCAGCGCGATCGCCGCGACCGGCGTGCGCCAGCGTGGATGCAGCGTGGCGAGCCGGCCGAAGAACAGGCCGTCGCGGGCCATGGCCTGGTAGACCCGCGGCGTCACGAGGATCACGAGGTTCAGGAACCCGAACGTCGACGCCGCGATGCCGGCGGTGATCATCGCGCGGCCGGCCGGGCCGAACCGCGCGCCGAGGACGTCCGCGGCGGGCGCGGTCGAAGCCGCAAGGCCGGCGACGCCGAGCACGCGAACGTACGTCAGGTTGGCGAGCAGGTAGACGATCGCGACGGCGATGACCCCCATCACCAGCGCGCGGGGAAGGTTGCGCCGGGGCTCCACGATTTCCTCGGCGACGAAGTTCGACTGCTGCCATCCGCCATACGAGAAGAGCACCGGCACGAGGGCGGTGCCCATGGCGGCGACGAGCGACGCGAGCGAAGTCGGTCCCGCGGCCGCCGGGCCGGCAGCCTGGCCGGCTTGCGGACCCGATCCGAGTCCGGCGATTCCGGCGGCGACGACTGCCGCGATCGCCAGCAGCTTGAGCACCGTGAACACGTTCTGCGTCACCGCGCCCGGCCGTACGCCAAGAACGTTCACGACCGTGAGCAGCACGATGGCGCCGATCCCGAGCGGAAGGTGCCACTCCTGCGCCAGGCCGAGCCCGGCGGCGGCATAACGGGCGAAGGTCACCGCGACGGCGGCGATCGCGCCGCTGGCGATGGCGAGCAGCAGGGCCCATCCATACAGGAAGGCGGGCAGCGCGCCGAACGCCTCGCGCAGGTAGACGTAGCCGCCTCCTGCGGCCGGTGCCCGCGCGCCGAGCTCGGCGAAGACGAACGCCCCGAGCAGCGCCACGAAGGCGCCGAGCGCCCACGCGGCCAGCGTCAGGCCGGCGGTTCCCAGCCGCTGCGCGACGATCGCCGGGTTGAGGAAGATCCCCGAGCCGATGATGCCGCCGACGACGAGCATCGTCGCCGAGAAGAGGCCGAGCCGGCGGGCGTATCCGGCGGGGGCCGGCGCAGCGGCGGCGCGCGAGTGCGGTGTCATTGGGCGGGAACCTGCGGTCCGCTATACTTGCTGTCCACCCCGACACCAACGATTCGTGCACACCCGCCGCGCCACGCCGCACGATGCGATCGCGATCCGCGAGCTCATCGACCTCTACGTTCCGAGCGGTACGCTCCTCCCCCGCACGGAGGAGTTCATCGCGATGCACGCCCACAACTTCATCGTCGCGGTCGACGACGACGGAAAGGTCGTCGGCTGCGTGCATCTCGACGAATACGCGCCGAGCCTGGCAGAGCTGCGCTCGCTCGCGGTCGCGCCGGACACGCAGGGGAAGGGGATCGGGCGTACGCTCGTGAAGGGCACCGAGGAGTTCGCGCGCCGGCGCGGATATGCCACCCTGTTCGCGGTGAGCAACGATGAAGCGTTCTTCCGGCGCTTCGGCTTCGAGCCACGGCACATTCCCGAGCTGGACCGCGAGCGGAGCGAGGTGAGCCGCTACAAGGGCGTGTATGCGAAGGATCTCGCGTGATGCGGTGCGCTCCTTGCCAACCATGGTGACTACCATTTCAGCCACCGATGGCGAGGAGCGCATTGCATGTCTGAACGCAGAAAGCCGCACAACGGTCGGGATCTCTCCGGGCACCACAAGGTCAAGCGCGTGGATCTCGACGACCTGCAGACCGACCCCGAGGGCGAGGACATCCTCCGCGACGACGTCCGATTGGGCGGCGCGGTCGAAGACGTCGGCGCCACGGCCGGCGAACATGGCGCACGGATCGAGCGCCTCATCGAGGACGATCGCGACCTGCGCGCACCCTGACACGCGGGGAAAGGCCGGGGCGCGCTCGTGAGCCGCTTCGCCTTTCGAACCTCACACCACGACGGCGCCGCGCGGCTGGGGCAGTTCTCCACGCCGCACGGCGCCGTCGACACACCGGCCTTCATGCCGGTGGGGACCCACGGCGTCGTGCGCGGTCTCTCCATGCACGAAGTCGCGGCCGCGGGAGCGCAGATGGTACTGGGGAACGCGTACCACCTGTACCTCCGTCCCGGCGATGCCGCGGTCCGCGCGCTCGGCGGCCTCCACGCGTTCACGCGCTGGCGTGGCCCCATGCTCACGGACTCCGGGGGATTCCAGGTCTTCTCGCTCGCGAAGCTGCGCAGCGTGAGCGAGGCCGGCATCGAGTTCCGCAGCCACGTCGACGGCTCGCTGCACCAGTACACCCCGGAAGGCGTGATGCGCATCCAGCGCAACATCGGCGCGGACGTCATCATGCAGCTCGATGAGCTCATCGCCGGCGGCGCGGACGTCGCGACGTCGCGAGCGGCGATGGAGCGGAGCCTCCGCTGGCTCGCACGCTGCCGCACGGAGTTCGAGCGCCTCGGCGCGACGGACGACGGCATGCCGGAGCAGGCGCTCTTTCCGATCGTGCAGGGCGGCACCCATCCCTCGCTTCGCCGCGCGTCGATCGCGGGCATCCTCGGCAGCGGGGACTGGGTGGGGGTCGCCATCGGCGGCCTGTCCGTCGGTGAAGCGAAGCGGGACATGCACGCGACGCTGGAAGCGTGCGAGCCGGAGCTGCCGCCGGACAAGCCGCGGTACCTCATGGGCGTCGGCTTTCCAGACGATCTGGTCGAGGGCGTGCGTCGCGGGGTGGACCTGTTCGACTGCGTCGCGCCGACGCGGATGGGGCGCGACGGCACCGCGTTCACCCCGGACGGAAAGGTGCAGATCCGGCAGAGCAGCTACCGGATGGACCGCCGGCCGCTCGTCGAGGGATGCGGCTGCCCGTGCTGTGCGGAGTACGACCGCGCCTACATGCGCCACCTGTTCGTGACGGAGGAGATGCTCGGCAAGCGGCTGCTCGCGCTGCACAACGTGACGTTCCTGCTGGACATCATGCGTGATGCACGGGCGGCGCTGCGGGATGGCGTGTTCGCCTCGTGGAGGGAGGAATGGCTGGCCCGGTACACCATGGGAGCGGGCGCGGCGCAGCCGGTGTGAGTGCCGAGTAGCTCAGTAGGGGTGTGAGGCCATGCATGGTAGCGGGGGGCCAAGAGCACCGAGTGCAAGTGCGCCCGGCCGGAACCACGGCCGGGCGCACTTTTTCCGTTATCGGGGCGGTCTCAACCGGTGAACTGCAACACTCTTCACCGCGGAGAGCGCGGAGAACGCGGAGGAAAGCGAGGCAGTTCCTCCGCGTTCTCCGCGGTTCAAAAAAGGTTCTTCAC
>DASTYL010000243.1:0-10464 GCA_035764975.1 Gemmatimonadaceae bacterium
CGCGGCAGTGGCCGAGGCGGTCGCCCGCGAGGCGGCGGTGCTCGCGACTTACGACCGGGCGGTCACGATGCTCGCCTTCCGGGCACGGGCTCGCTCCGAGCTGCGACGCTCCCTCATCCGGAAGGGCGAGCCGGCCGAGCAGGTGGATGCCGCGCTCGAGCGACTCGCCGCGGCCGGCCTCCTGGACGACGCCGCCTTCGCGCGCCAGTTCGCCAGGGCCAGATCGGGGGGGACGGGCGCCTCGAAGCGGCGCATCCAGCAGGAGCTGCAGCGGCGGGGTGTCGCGCGGGACGTGACCGACGGCGCCATCGCCGAGGTGTACGAGGAGGAGGAGATCGACGAGGGCGAAGTGGCGGAGCGGGCAGCCCGGAAGAAGCTGCGGTCGCTCGCGGGGCTGGACCCGGCGGTGCGGACCCGCCGGCTTTACGCGTTCCTCGCACGCCGCGGCTACGACAGCGCGGACATCCGGCGGGCCATCGAGGTGGTGACGGGGGAGGACGCCGGGTTCGACAGCGTGTAGATTGCGCGCATATGCGCGCTTCCGAGATCCGCTCCCGCTTCCTCGACTTTTTCGCCCGAAACGGCCACGCTGTTCGCCCGAGCAGCTCCCTGGTCCCGGCCGACGATCCCACCCTGCTGTTCACGAACGCGGGGATGGTCCAGTTCAAGAAGATCTTCCTCGGGCTCGAGGAGCCGTCGTTCGGCTCGCGGCGCGCCACGACCTCGCAGAAGTGCGTGCGCGCAGGCGGCAAGCACAACGATCTGGAGCAGGTCGGCCACACCGCCCGGCATCACACGTTCTTCGAGATGCTCGGCAACTTCTCCTTCGGCGACTACTTCAAGCGCGAGGCGATCCGCTTCGCCTGGGAGCTGGTCACGAAGGAGTTCGGCATCGACCCGAAGCACATCCGCGTCAGCGTGCACTACTCGGACGACGAAGCGCGCCAGCTCTGGAAGGAGATCGCGGGGCTGCGCGACGAGCGGATCTACGGGCTCGGGGATCGCGACAACTTCTGGCAGATGGCGGACACGGGCCCCTGCGGCCCCTGCACGGAGCTGTACGTCGACCTGGCGCAGCTCGCGTCGGACTACCGGTTCCCGGCCGGGGCCGCGGGGGAGTGGACGGAGCGCGATCGCGACGAGTTCTCGCTCGAGGCGTTCGTGGAGGGCGCCGAGGCGGGCCGCTTCCTCGAGATCTGGAACCTCGTGTTCATGCAGTACGACCGGCAGGCCGACGGCACGCTCGTGCCCCTGCCGAAGCCGTCGGTGGACACCGGCGCGGGGCTGGAGCGGATCGCGGCGGTGAAGCAGGGGGTGACCTCCAACTACCACACCGACCTGTTCGCGCCGCTGCTCGCCCGCATCGAGCAGGTCGTCGGGATCTCGTACTGGGGCCGCGAGAGCGACGAGCTGCGCACGGGCGTGACGATCGCCGGCGGCAAGGGGGGATCCGACGTCATCCCGAACGCGGTCGACCCGGCCAGCTTCCGCGTGCTCGCCGACCATGCGCGGGCCGTGTCGTTCCTGCTCGCCGATGGCGTGTTCCCGTCGAACGAGGGACGCGGGTACGTCCTGCGCCGCATCCTGCGCCGCGCCGTGCGCCACGCATGGCTCCTCGGCCGCAAGGAGCCGACGCTCACCTACGTCTGCGAGACGGTCATCGAGACGATGGGGGATGCCTTCCCCGAGCTGCGCCAGCGGGCGAAGCACATCGTGGAGACGACGCGCATCGAGGAGCAGAGCTTCCTCCAGACGATCGAAGGCGGGCTTTCCCGGTTCGAGCAGATCGCACCGCTGCACTCCACGCAGGGCGGGGCTTCGATCCGCGGGACCGTGAGCGGCGAGGATGCCTTCAAGCTCTACGACACGTTCGGGTTCCCGATCGACCTCACGGACCTGATGGCGCGCGAGCGGGGCTACACGGTCGACATCGCCGGGTTCAACCGGTGGCTCGACATGCAGCGCAAGCGCTCGCAGGAGGAGCGGAAGTCGCGAAAGCTCGGCGTCGGTGGGGAGGAGGAGCTCGGGGATCTCACCCAGTGGGACCGCGCGCCGGGCGCCGGGGAGCCGCAGGTGCAGTTCGTCGGCTATGACCGCGTCGCGATCGAGACGCAGGTAACCGCGCTGCGGCGGCTCGGGGGCAACCGGGTGGCCGTGCTGCTGCGCGAGACGCCGTTCTACGCCGAGTCGGGCGGCCAGATCTCGGATCAGGGGGAGATCGCGGGCGATGGCTGGCGGATCGTCGTAGACGACGTCCGCAAGATCGACGGCCGCCCTGCAGCTGTCGGCACGCTCGAGGGCGACTTCGCCTGGGGGACGGTGACCGCGACGGTTCCCGCGGCGCGGCGCCACGACACCGAACGCAATCACACGGCGACGCACCTGCTGCACGCCGCGCTGCGCTCGACGCTCGGCGAGCAGGTGCACCAGGCGGGCTCGCTCGTTGCGCCCGACCGGCTGCGCTTCGACTTCACGCATCACGGCCCGGTGCCGCCGGAGCGTCTCGAGGAGATCGAGGGGATCGTGAACCGCTGGGTGTGGGACGGGGTGCCGGTGACGACCGAGGAGCTGGCGTACGCCGACGCGCGCGCGCGCGGCGCGATGGCGCTGTTCGGCGAGAAGTACGGCGACGTCGTACGCGTCGTCACGGTGCCCGGCTTCTCGATGGAGCTCTGCGGCGGCACGCACGTGCACAACACCGCGGAGATCGGCCTGTTTCGCATCATCTCGGAGACCGGCGTGGCCGCCGGGGTCCGGCGCATCGAGGCGGTCACGGGGCCGGGCGCGTACACCACGCTGCGCGCGCACGAGAGCACCGTCGCCCGCCTTGCCGAGATGCTGAAGTCGCCGTTCGACGGGGTCGAGCGCAGGGTGCAGCAGCTGCTCGAGGAGCGCCGCACGCTCGAGCGCCGGCTCGACGAAGCCATGCGCGGCGGCGGCGGTCAGCTCGAGCAGCTGCTCGGCGCCGCAGCCACGGTGTCCGGGGTACGCGTCGTGGCATCACCCGTCACTGCGACGGACGTCAAGGAGCTGCAGGCGCTCGGAGACGCGCTGCGCGAGCGCCTCGGCAGCGGCGCGGCCGTGATCGCGGCGACCGTCGGTGAAGGGAAGCACACGATGCTCGCGGTCGTCACCGACGACCTGCGCGACCGCGGCGTGCGGGCCGACGCCCTGATTCGCGAGGTCGCCGCCATCGCCGGCGGCCGCGGGGGCGGCAAGCCGCACATGGCGCAGGCGGGCATCCCCGACGCCGAGCGCATCCCCGTCGCGCTGGCCGAGGTGCCGCAGATCGTCGCGCGCATGCTCGAGGGTGCGGCGTGACGGTTGGGCAGTGGCTCGAGGCCAGGAGCGCCTCCGCACCGCCGCACCTGATGGCGGAGGTGCGGATGGCGCTGGGCGCGGACCTGCACGCCGACGTGCGCGAGACGCCTGAGCGCTGCGTCGAGGCGGCGGAGCGCGTCGTCGCCCGGCTGCTGGCGGCCGACCGCACGGGCCGCGACTCTGCGCTCGCCCTGCTCGCGGCGGATGCGCTCGTGACCTACGCGTTCGAGGCGGCCGCCGATGCGCCGGGCACCATCGCGGCGCGCGCGGCCGCGGCGATGCGCACCCTGGCGGTGCTCGCGTGATCGACGTCCACTCGCACCTCCTGCCCGGCGTCGACGACGGCTCGCCGTCCATCGAGGTCTCGGTGCCGGTGCTCCAGGATTTCATGCGCGAAGGCGTCCAGGTGCTGGTGTGCACGCCGCACCTCGATGCGTCGCGCGTGAAGGAGGCGCCTTACCAGCGCCACACGGAGATCCTCCGCGAGCTGCGCGCGGCCGCCCCGCCGGGGATCCAGCTCGAGCTGGGATGGGAGATCATGCTCGACATGCCGGGCGCCGACCTGCGCACGCCCGAGCTGGCGCTCGCCGGGTCGAACGCGGTGCTCGTCGAGTTTCCGAGAGCCGCCGTCCCTCCCAATGCCGCGGAAGAGCTGTTCCGGTTGCGCATGAGCGGGGTCGTCCCCGTGCTGGCGCATCCCGAGCGCTATCGCGGATGCTCGGTGGAATCGGTCAACGCATGGAAGCGCTCCGGGGCCGTGATCCAGATGGACGTGCAGGCGCTGCACGGGACGGGACGCACCCATCTCGTCGCGGTGGAACTGCTCGAGGCCGGTGTCGTGGACCTCTTCGCGAGCGACAACCACGGCGACACGCGCTCCCTCGTCATGGGCCGGGACTGGCTGCGGGAGCACGCCACCGAAGAACACATCGAGCTGCTCACCCGGACGAACGCCGCGCAGCTCCTGGCCGGGAAGCCGCTGCACCCCGTCCCGCCGCTCCCCAGCAGGCGCCGCTCCGGCGGCCTGGTGGATCGCATCCGCGGGTTGTTCGGCGGCGGCCACTGATCCACTTCATCACTCGACCATGACCACTCAGGCTGCTCCGGCATTCGCCGAGGCCCTTCGCGAACTGGCGGCGACGGCCACGCGCGTCGCGGAGGAGATGGGGCCGCAGCTCGACGAGGCGCTCCGTCTCGTGCGCGAGACCGTGCGAGCGGGCGGGACACTCTTCTTCTGCGGCAACGGCGGCAGTGCCGCCGATGCCCAGCACATGGCGACCGAGTACGTCGTGCGGTACCGCCGCAACCGGCGCGCCTACCCGGCCATCGCGCTCACGACCGATACCTCGCTGCTGACCGCGGCGGGCAACGACATCGGGTTCGAGAACGTCTTCTCACGGCAGGTCGAGGCGCTGTGCCGGCCGGGCGACCTGCTGGTGATCCACTCCACGAGCGGCAACTCGCCCAACGTGCTCCGCGCGGCCGAAGCGGCTCGCGAGAAGGGGGTGCGCGTCCTGGCGTTCAGCGCCCGCGACGGGGGCGCGCTCAGGCCCCTCGCGGACCATTCCGTCATCATCCCCACCGATCGCACCGACCGTGCGCAGGAGCTCCATCTCTGCGTCGAGCATGTGATCTGCGACGTGATCGAGGCCGAACTGTGATCCGACTTGATGGCAAGCGTGCCCTCGTGACGGGTGGCTCGCGCGGGATCGGCGCGGCCACGGCGCTGCTGCTCGGCCAGTGCGGCGCGGACGTCGCCATCGGCTACCGGTCCCGGAAGGAGGACGCCAGCCGCGTGTGCGACCGCCTCGGCGAGTCCGGCGTGCGGTCAGCCGCATTCGCCGAGGACATCTCCACCGCCGACGGGGCGGACCGCCTCGTGGAGCGCACGGTGGCGGCACTCGGCGGCATCGATCTCTTCGTCGCCAATGCAGGGATCTGGCCCCCGGACGACATCCCGATCACCGGGATGAGCGACGCGCACTGGCGGCGGACGATCTCCGAGAACCTCGACTCGGTGTTCTTCACGACGCGTGCGGTCGCGCGCGTGATCGCCGACGCCGGCCGCATCGTGCTCGTCTCGAGCACCGCGGGCCAGCGCGGCGAGGCGTATCACAACGATTACGCGGCGACGAAGGGCGCGATCATCTCGATGACCAAGTCGCTCTGCATCGAGCTCGCGACGCGCGGCGTCACCGTGAACAGCGTGGCGCCGGGCTGGGTGGAGACGGAGATGATCACGCAGCCCATGGAGACCGGTCGCCAGCGCATCACCGGCGCCATCCCGGTCGGCCGCATCGCGACCCCCGAGGACATTGCCGCGCCGATCGTCTTCCTGTGCAGCCCGCAGGCTCGCCACATCACCGGCGAGATCCTCAACGTCAACGGCGGCAGCGTGCTCTGCGGATGATAGTTTCTGTCTTTACCGGCGGCACCATCTCGATGCGGCACGACCCGGTCGCCGGCGGTGCCGTCCCCGCGCTGTCGGGAAGCGACATCCTCTCCGCTGCGCGGGGAATCGAGGACATCGCCGAGGTGGAGGTCGACGAGTTCGGCGGGCTTCCCGGGCCGCACATGACCGTCGAGCGGCTCTGGGCGCTGCGTGCGCGCCTGCTGCGGCACCTCGAGCGGCCGGAGGTTCGCGGCATCGTCGTGACGCACGGAACCGACACCCTCGAAGAATCGGCCTATCTGCTGGCGCGCTCCTCCGCGAGCGACAAGCCGATCGTGTTCACGGGGGCGATGCGCGCCGCGAGCGACCTCGGATGGGATGGGCCGGCGAATCTCGTGAACGCGGTGCGCGTCGCGTCGAGCGACGCCGCGCGGGGGCAGGGGATCCTCGTCGTCATGGGCGACCGCATCCACTCGGGCTTCGACGTCACCAAGGTGCATACGCACCTGCAGGACGCCTTCGAGAGCCCCGGGCTCGGGCCCCTGGGCGTGGTGGACGAAGGGCGGGTGATCTTCCGCCGCGAGACGCCGAGCACGTGGACGGTCGTCATGCCGGAGCGGCTCGGCGATCCCGTGGACATCGTGTACGCGTGGCCCGGTGCGGACAGCCGGCTGCTCGACGCATCGCGCGCCGAGGCGCTCGGGGTCGTCGTCGCCGCGCTCGGCAGGGGAAACGTGCCGCCGGCGATGTGCGACGGAATCTCGCGATGGCTCGCGGAGGGCAAGCCGGTGGTGATCAGCTCACGCGTGCAGCGCGGGCGGGTCGGCCACACGTACGGCTATTCCGGCGGCGGGCGACGCCTCTTCGAGATGGGGGCGCACTTTGCCGGGAACCGGCGGCCGCAGCAGGCGCGGATCGATCTGATGCTGGCGATCGGCGCGGGGCTCGATCACCAGGCGATCGCGGAGCTCTTCGAGGACGGATGAGCGCCGCGGCGTGCGTCAGGAGACGGCGGTCGCGGCGGATCCCAGGGTCGCGATGAAGGACGGCGTGGCGACTGCCGCAACGACTTTCTCCTCCCATCGCTGGAAGCAGTCCCACTTGAACTCACGGGCGGCGCGGATCTGGTCCGGGAAGCCGAAGTAGTCGCGCCACCCCTCCTGTTCGGCGCGCCACCGGCAGCACCAGGTGAAGCTGAACGTCCGGGTCTCGGTCGGCGTCTCGACGGCGATCTCGCCGACGAAGTCCGAGCACCCGGAGGTGCCGTGGACGACGACGCGCCGGACGACCAGCTCGGGCTCCGCGTGGAGGAGCTGCGTCAGCACCCGCTCGACTTTCACCCTGGGAGCGAAGCCGTCGATCCGGACGGCGGAGACTTCCTCACCTGCGGCAAAGCGGACCAGGTCGCGCTTGAAGGCTTCAGTGGCCTGCGAGCGGGCGAGGATTGACTCCATCGATGCATCTCCACGGATCGGCTGTCTGGAATCGTGGGGCCGCTCAGGGCACCCGCAATCCGGCGACTCGTAATATGAGCATTTGTTTGCCCGAGTTCCATTGTCTGCGCTTCAACCTGTCGGGGGTCGGCGGTTATTCTGCTGTCTCTTCGGTCAGTCACCTCATCTGCCGGCCTCTGCATTGATTTCCCATCGGATCTCGCCGCCGCCCGCCGTGCTCGACATCGCCGGCCGCCTCGAGCGGGCCGGCTTCAGCACGTGGTGCGTGGGAGGGGCCGTCCGGGACGCCATCCTGGGGCACACGCACCTCGACTGGGACCTGGCGACCGCCGCGACTCCAGAGCAGGTGCGGGAGATCTTCGGCCACCGGCGGACGATTCCGGTCGGGATCGAGTTCGGCACGGTTGGCGTGCTCGACCGTGACGGCGTCCTGCACGAGGTGACCACATTCCGCCGCGACGTCGCAACGGACGGCCGCCACGCGACCGTCGCATTCGGCGCGACGATCGATGAGGATCTGGCACGCCGCGACCTCACCATCAACGCCATCGCATACCACCCGACCACCGGCGAGCTGCGCGATCCCTATGGCGGCCTTCGCGACGTCGAACGCCGTATCGTGCGCGCGGTCGGGGACCCGGACGAACGCATGCGGGAGGACCGGCTGCGCGCCCTTCGCGCGCTGCGTTTCGCGGGGCGGCTCGGCTTCACACTCGATCCGGCGACATGGAATGCCATCATCGCCAGCGCGCCGCACCTCACGAGGCTTTCGGCCGAGCGGGTGAAGCAGGAGATCGAGAAGACGCTGGAGCAGGTGGCCCGTCCGGCAGCCGCGTTCCGCCTGTGGCAGGAGAGCGGCGCGCTCGCCGTGCTCGTGCCGCAGCTGGCGCACACGCCGGCGAAGGCGTTCGACGCGCTCGATCGGCTTCCACAGCCCCGCAGCGGCGGGCGGCCCTACCGCAAGGTGCTCCGGCTCGCCGCGCTCTTCGGCAATGCCGGATCGAAGGGCGCACCCGCGGCGATGACCGCGCTGCGGTTCTCGAAGGCGGATACGAACCTCGTCGCGCTGCTCACCGATCGTGCGAGCCGACTCGGTCCGGCCATCGAGGCCGCGGTGCACGACGGCCGTCCCGATGACGCGACCATCCGGCGCTGGGTCGCCCTGACGGGCCGCCTGAACGTGACGACCGTCCTCCGGCTGCTCGAGGCGCGCTGGGAAGCGTCGCGAGCGGCGGGCGGCGACACCGGGGTCCCGTCGTGGACGGGTGTGGCCGGGATCTACCGGCGGATGCTTGCCAGCGCCGTCCGCGACCCCGTGGAGATCGCGGATCTCGCCATCGACGGCGACGATCTTCGGCGCGGCGGCATCCCGGCGGGCCCCGCATTGGGTAAGATTCTCCAGGCATTGCTGGCGCGCGTGATCGACGATCCGTCGCTCAACACGCCCGGCACGCTCCTCGCCATCGCGCGGGAGCTTCACGCTGCGGAGCCCGGATGATCCGGGGCGCCGCGGGCCGCACCACCCTGTACGGGAGCTGACGCAGCCGCATGCTGTTCAGAGGAAAGCAACCGGAAGCGTCGATCTGGCGCCGTTTCCGCACCAGTCCGGACGGATTCACCTTCCGCCGTGATGGCGACGTCTTCGAGGCGCACGTCGTCGCCAATGCGGAGCGCGCGGTGGATCTCTGCTATGCGCTGTCGGAGCACCTCACGCCGGCCGTCGACGTCGTGATGGAGGACCTGCGCAGCGGCCGGATCTGGCGGGGCGAATCGCTTCCGCTCCCCGATGTGCGGGAGGCGCTCGCCCGGGTGAAGCTCCTCCTCGCCCGCTACGGCGGCGTCGAGTTCACGATCTACACGCCCGAGGACCAGCTCTCGCTGAACCCCTTCCTCGAGCTCTACATCTACGCCCGCACGGATCGCTGGCTGTACCTCCTGGAAGGCAAGGGCCTGTCGGAACAGCCGATCGTGCGCACGAAGAGCTGGAAGGTGCGCCGCCAGCAGTTCCCGGCCGCGCCGGATCTGGTGAATGCCGTCTCCGCGGCGGCGGAGCGGTTGGGGCTGCACATCGCGTGAGTCGGAGTGACCTAGGCTACGCCGCCGCCGCGCTAGCCGCGAACATCGCCGGCGCGCTCGTGGTGACCGCGGGCGTGCGTTGGGGGGTCCGCGCCGTCGACGCGATGCTGTCGCTCGCCGCCGGCTTCATGCTCTCGGTCGCCCTCGTCGACATGGTGCCGGAGTCCATCGAGGGTGCCGGGCCGGCGGCCGGGGCGACCGTCCTGATCGGCTACCTGCTCGTCCACCTGACGCAGCACACGTTCGCGAAGCATTTCCATTTCGGCGAGGAGACGCACGAGGTCTCGAAGGTGGTGAGCCTGTCGGCGCTGCTCGGGCTGTTGCTGCACACGTTCGCGGACGGCGTTGCCGTCGCGAGCGGCGCGCGGGTCAGCGGCGCGCTGGGGGCGCTCGTGTTCGCGTCGGTCGCACTGCACAAGATCCCGGAGGGCCTGGCGATCTCGAGCCTGTTCGTCGCCGCCGGCGCCTCCCGGGGGCGGGCGCTCGCCGCGGCGGCCGCGCTGGGGGCAGCGACGACACTCGGCATTCTCCTGACGGACAACGTGCACGCCCTGGCCACACACGGCCTCGCGCTGTCGGCCGGGGTGACGATCTACGTCGGGGCGTCGAACCTCGTGCCCGAGTTCCAGTCGAAGCCCGGCTGGCGCAATCCCCTCTTCTTCTTCGCCGGCTGCGGCGTGTACGCGCTCGCCCGCGCACTGGTGGGCGGCCACTAGCGACCGTGCCGCCGCGCCGCCGTCCCGATCCGAGCGCCGAGGGCGACACGCTGTTCGCGGATCCGCGCGCGCAGCCGCTCGCGGCGCGCATGCGCCCCCGCACGCTCGACGAGTTCGTCGGCCAGGATCATCTCCTCGCGCCGGGACGGCCGCTTCGAGAGCAGGTGGAGCGCGGCACCGTCACCTCGATGGTCCTGTGGGGGCCGCCGGGGAGCGGCAAGACGACGCTCGCCCGGCTCGTTGCGCGGTACACCGACCGCGAGTTCGTGCCATTCTCCGCGGTGACGGAAGGGGTGCCCCGCGTGCGCGAGATCGTCGCCGAAGCGGAGCGCCGACGGCAGCTCGGGCGCGGCACGATCCTCTTCGCGGACGAGATTCACCGCTTCAACAAGGCCCAGCAGGATGCCTTCCTGCCCCACGTCGAGGCCGGCACCATCGTCCTCATCGGCGCGACGACCGAGAATCCCTCGTTCGAGGTCAACTCGGCACTGCTCTCGCGCGCCCG
>DASTYL010000244.1:0-10534 GCA_035764975.1 Gemmatimonadaceae bacterium
TTCACGCGCGCCACGTAGTCCTCGGCGCCACGGCGGGTCACGGCCACCTCGAGCACCGGGCGGAGCGCCGTGAGCTGCACCATCGGGCCCGCCGCGGTCTGGATGACGGGCACCTTCACCGATCGGGTGCCGTCCTTCACCAGGAAGCTCGCCGCCGGTGGCGCCGGCTGGGCGGCCGCGAGCTGGGCCGCGAGCAGCAGGACGCCGATCACCGGATCCTCCCGGCGCGCGCCATTTCGCGCTCGGCCTCGCGCTCCTTCACCGTGTCCCGCTTGTCGTGTGCCTTCTTTCCCTTGCCAAGCGCCAACGCCACCTTGGCAACCCCGCGTTTGAAGTAGATCTCGAGTGGAATGAGGGTCAGGCCCTGCCGTTCCACCGACCCGATCAAACGACGGATCTCCTTGCGATGAAGCAACAGCTTGCGGGTGCGGTCGGGCTCGTGGTTGGCGTAGCCCCCCTTCTCGTACGGGGAGATGTGGAGGTTGAGGAGCCAGACCTCGCCATCCTTGAGGATGCCGTAGGAGTCGCCGATGTTGGCCTTCCCCTCCCGCAGCGCCTTGACTTCGGTGCCGGTCAGAACGATCCCCGCTTCCCAGGTTTCGATGATGTGATAGTCGTGCCGGGCCCGCCGGTTCCGGGCGATCGACACGATCTCGTTCGATTCCTGTTCGTTCTTGGCCATGTGCCGCAACCTAGAGGTCGTGCGCCACCGCGGCAACGCCGCGTGCGTTGACGAAAGTGCCGATCTCCTATATACTTATTGGCTGTGCGCGAGTGTTCCGTCGCGCAGGAAGTGCAGGTCGCATCGTGTCCACGCTCGGGTGGTGGAACTGGTAGACACGCAGGTCTCAGAAGCCTGTGCCTTAACTGGCGTGCGGGTTCAAGTCCCGCCTCGAGCATCCAGATGAAGAGAGCGCCCCGGCCAGTGCCGGGGCGCTCTCTTTTTGTATACCAATTGTCGCGAGCTAGCGCGCCAGCGCGGAAGGCGGCAGGTCCTCGGGAAGCGACGGCGAACCGAACGCCCCCTGCAGCTCGGCGCTTGCCGCTGCCAGGTATCCGGCAAGGATCTCCCCCGCCGTTCCGACTTCGGCCTGGTCGCGGCCGATCGGGCCTCCAGCGAAGGCGAGCAGCATCTGGCCCAGCCGGATGGGGAGCGGAGCGCCGCCACGGGCCTGCAGGATGTCGCGGTAGGCGGAGAGCCGCGCGTTGAACTGCCCGACCGCTACTTCCAGCATCTTCGGATCGACCGCGGGGTCGCCGGCGAAGCCGTCGGTCACCGCCCGCGCGACGGAGGAGGCGGTACGGTCATCGAGGGCGTCGCGCTGCGCGACGAGGACGCCGAGCGCCCGGCGCGCGTACCGCAGCTCCCAGATGGCATGATCGGTGTCGCCCCGCGTCGCCGTGCGGGCGAGCCACTCGACGTCGGCCCCGGCGGGCTCGGCCCGCAGCGCCTCCGCGAAGGTCGCCGCCTTGCGCTCGAAAGCCCGGACCCCGCCCTGACGGAAGAACGGCACCGGGGAGGCGGGGCTAGCTGAGGACGGGCAGTCCGCGACCGGCGGTCACGCCGTCGCGATCGCTCGAGGGCACCGGCCGGGTCGCGACACCGACACGCGCACGGACGATGACCTCATCGTGGAGCAGGTCGGCCAGGCGCACGCTCTCGAGGACGTCGTCGATCTTCTGCTGCAGCAGCATCCACACGGGGCGGATGCTGCAGTTGTGCGCCGCCGAGCACCGCTCCTCCTCGACCGGATGGGAGTTGCAGTGCAGGTCGAAGGTCGTGAGCTCCGAGGCCGCGATCACGTCGCGGACGGAGATCTCCTCGGGCGCCCGCGCCAGCGAGTATCCGCCCCGTGCGCCACGCGTGCTGTTGACGATGCTCGCCCGGCGCAGCCGAAGGAGGATCTGCTCGACGTAATCCACGGGCAGGCGTTCGCCAGCCGCGATCTCGCGGCCGGTGATGGGGCCTTCGTCATAGCGCCGCGCCAGGTGCAGCGCGCAGATGACGCCGTATTCGGCGAGGGTGGTGATACGCACGAGTCGGAATCTAATGCCGGGGGTGAGGAAGGCCCAGATGCGAGGGACGAGCTGCGAGCGGCGAGAACGTACCCCTCGCTGCTCGCAGCTCGTCCCTCGCACCAGGGGGCGTCAGCCCCCGGCGCTGACCGGCCCCTTCCCCCCGCCCGGGATCCCGATCTCGGTCATCTTGCGGAGGTCGAGGACGTCGTCCACCTCGTTGGCCGGGATGAGCTTGTCCCGCTTCACCATCTCCCGGATGAGCACGCCCTCCTTCACCGACTGCTTGCTCACCTCGGCGGCCTTGGCGTAGCCGATGTGCGGCATCAGCGCCGTCGCGAGCGCCGCGGACCGCTCGACCCAGTACGAGCACATCTCCTCGTGGGCCTCGATCCCCTGCACGCACTTCGTGTCCAACACCGTCGCCGTGCTGGTGAGGATCTGCATCGAGAGCAGGATGTTGTGCGCGATCACCGGCATCATCACGTTGAGCTCGAGCTGACCGTGCTCGCTCGCGATGGCCACCGTCGTGTCGCACCCCATGACCTGGAAGCAGACCTGGTTGACCATCTCCGGGATCGACGGATTGATCTTGCCGGGCATGATCGAGCTGCCGGGCTGCACGGCGGGCAGCTTGATCTCGTCGATGCCCGTGCGCGGCCCCATGACCATGAGGCGCAGGTCGCTGGCGATCTTCGAGAGGTCGATCGCCAGGCCGCGAAGCGTGGCGCTGAAGGCCGCCGCGTCACCCATGCTCTGCATGAGCTGGATGCGATCCTGCCCGACGCGGAGGTCCAGGCCGGTGATCGCCTTCAGGTGCTTGTTCATCAGCCGCGGGTACTCCGGCTCCACCGTCACGCCGGTGCCGACCGCCGAGCCGCCGATCCCGAGGTCGCGCAGGTAGTCGGCGGCTTCCACGCAGCGACGCATCGCGCGGTCGAGCGAGCCGGCGTACGCCGCGAACTCCTGCCCGAGACGGATCGGCATCGCATCCTGCAGGTGCGTGCGCCCGGCCTTCACGATGTGATCGAACTCCTTGCCCTTCGCGGCCAGCGAGTCGCGCAGCCCCCCGAACGCCTTCGTGAGCGCCGGCAGCTGCGAGAGCACCGACAGCCGGATGTTCGTGGGGATCGTGTCGTTGGTGGACTGCGCCATGTTCACATGGTCGTTCGGATGCACGGGCTTGTACTCCCCGCGCTTGCCCCCGAGCAGCTCGTTGGCGCGATTCGCGAGCACCTCGTTGGCGTTCATGTTGTGCGAGGTGCCGGCGCCGGCCTGGTACGGGTCGACGACGAAATGGACGTCGTGCTTGCGCGCGAGCACCTCGTCGGCGGCGGCGACGATGGCATCGGCCATCTTCGCGTCGAGGCGGCCGGTTTCCTTGTGCGTCAGCGCGGCGGCCTTCTTGATCCACACCTGCGACTGCACGAAGGGCCACAGCGGCGTCAGGCCGCTGATGGGGAAGTTCTGGCGCGCGCGCATCGTCTGCACGCCGTAGAGCGCGTCCGCGGGAACGTCGAGCGGACCCAGGGGATCCTTTTCGGAACGGAAGGCGTCAGCCATCGGTCTGTACGGTGGAAGTCGGACTGCCTGAAGGTGCGCGCGGCACGTCGAGCGCGCGCCAGATCAACACGAGAGCAACGAGTGCGGCGATGATGGCGATGCCCAGCCATCCGACGCTCACCGCGTGAAGCCGGCCGAAGGCGGCCCGCCGCGCATCATCCGCCGCCAGCGACTCGAGCGGCGCTCCGATGGCGGCACGCAGCCGCTCGATGCGCGGGGCGATCACGAACTGCGCGGCGCCGCACGCCACGATCATCACGGCGCCGGCCGCGAAGCGGCCCCAGTGCTGGCGCATCGCCGGCCACTCGAGCACGACGAGCGCCGCGCCCACGAGCAGGCCGGTGAGAAACAGCACCGGCAGCGCCCGTCCCACGAGCGCGCCGGCGAGGGTGCGGGTGGGGAGTACGTCGAAGGCGGCTCGCGCGACGACGAGCGAGAAGAACGCGGCCGCGCCCAGCCACAGGGCGAGCAGCAACCCCTCGAAGGCGTGCAAGCGCGCGGCCGACGTCATCGCCGCGCTGCCACGCGCGCGAGGCCCGTCAGGAAACCGTTCGTCGCACGCTCGACGCCGATCGTGGTGTGCGGCCCGTGCCCGGGATGGACGATCGTCTGCGGCGGAAAGCCCGCCACGTGCTCGAGGGAGCGCTGCATCGCCGCGGGGTCGCTGAGCGGAAGATCCGTTCGCCCGATGGAGCCCGCGAACAGCAGGTCGCCGCCGAGCATCACGTCATGGCCGAGGAACACGCAATGCCCGGGCGCATGGCCGGGGGTGTGGTGCACCGCGAAGGCGAGATCCCCGACAGTGAGGCGGTCGCCCTCCGCCAGCTCCCGCTCCGGCGTGCCCGGCTGCTCGAACGGCAGCCCGTAGGCCGCGGCCTGCCGCGCCGCATTGTCGTAGAGCGGTCGGTCGGCCGGGTGCAGGTACACCGGCACGTCCCACCGCCGCTTCACGCCGGCGATGCCACCCACGTGATCGAGATGCGCGTGCGTCAGCCAGATCGCCTCCAGCATGGCACCGCTCGATTCCACCAGCGCGATCAGCGTGTCCGGCTCGGCGCCGGGATCGATGAGGACCGCGCGGCGCGTGGCAGGATCGACGACGAGGTACGTGTTCTCCTGGAACGCGCCAACCGTGGCGAAGCGGACTTCGGGTGCGACGTCGGCGCTCATCAGATCGCGATGTCGACGTCTTCGGCCAGCGTGGTCGGCGCCTCGGCCGTCTCGAGCACCGGCGATTCGGCGCCGGCCAGGTCGTGATGCGCGAGCCACCGCTCGGCCTCGAGCGCTGCCATGCAGCCCGTGCCGGCCGCGGTGATGGCCTGACGGTAGTAGCTGTCCATCACGTCGCCCGCGGCGAACACGCCCTCGACCGACGTGCAGGTCCGCCACGCCGCCGGCGTCCGCACGTAGCCGGTCGGCTCGAGATCGATGCTCCCCTTCAGGAAGTCCGTGTTCGGCGTGTGGCCGATCGCGACGAACATGCCGGCGCACTCGATCACGCGCTCCGCCCCGGTCTCGGTGTCCTTCACGCGGACCCCGGTGATGAAGTCGTCGCCGAGCACCTCGGTCACCTGCGTATTCCAGATGGGACGGATCTTCGGGTTGGTCATCACACGATCGGCCATGACCTTGGACGCACGGAAGCTGTCCCGGCGATGCACGAGGAGCACTTCGCTCGCGAACTTCGACAGGTAGGACGCCTCTTCCATCGCGCTGTCGCCGCCGCCCACCACGACGAGGCGCTTGTTGCGGAAGTGCGGCAACGCGCCGTCGCACACCGCGCACGCGGACACGCCGCCCCCGTTGCGCGCGAGGCGCTCCTCATTGGGCACATCGAGCCAGTTCGCCCGGGCGCCCGTCGCGATGATGACCGCGAGCGCCTCGATCACCGTGCCGCTGCTCGTCGTGAGGCGGTGCGGCCTGCCGGTGAAGTCGACGCGGACGATGTTCTCCTGCTCGATCCGCGTGCCGTAGCGCTCGGCCTGTTCACGAAGCCGTCCCATGAGCTCCTGGCCGCCGATCGGCTCCGGGAACCCCGGGAAGTTCTCGATGTCCGTCGTCCACATGAGCTGCCCGCCGGGGATCATCGCGGGGGACAGCTCGCCCTCGAAGACCAGCGGCTTCAGGTTCGCACGCGCGGCGTAGATGGCGGCGGTCCAGGCGGCGGGGCCACTCCCGATGATGACGACGGATTCACGCGGCGAGGACATAAAGCGTTCGGATGTGGTGAGGGAAGCGCGCGATCGGCGAGGACGCGCATCCCGGAAATCTGGGCTGCATGCCCGCGCGGCGGAACCCGCCGGGATTTCCCCGACATCCGGCCTGCTGACCGCGGTGGAAGCGCTACCCGACGGTCAGCGGCGCCGGCCGATCACCGCCTGATCAGGCGCCCGCCGTCCACGGCAAGCGTCTGCCCCGTGACGTAATCCGCATCCAGCAGGTAGAGCACCGCGTTCACCACGTCCTCGGGCGCACCCAGGCGGCGCAGGGGCGTCGTGGACGCGAGACGTGCAGCCGTCGCTTCATCCCAGTCGTCGGGAAGCTGCACGGCACCTGGTGCGACGGCATTGACGCGCACATCAGGCGCGAGCACGCGCGCGAGCGAGCGGGTCATGTGCACGAGCCCACTCTTGGTGAGGGAATAGGGGATGTAGCCCGGCCAGGTCTCCTCGGCCGCGATGTCGGCGATGTTGATGATCGCCCCATGCGCGTCCCTGAGGTGGGACGCGGCCGACTGCGCCAGCAGGAACGGCGCACGGAGATTGAGCGCGAAGAGATCATCCCACTGCGACGCGGTCACGCTCCCGAGCGGCGTCCGCACCATCTCGGCCGCGGAGTTCACGAGGACGTCGAGCCCCCCGTGCGCGGCGACGGTGTCGGCGATCAGGCCGTCCGCGGCCGCGGCGTCCCGCAGGTCGGCCCTGACCAGCGTTGCCGTCCCTCCCGCCGCGGTGATGGCGCCCGCCGTTTGGCGCGCGCCTGCCTCGCTCGCATGGTAGTGCACGGCCACGCGCATGCCGAGCGCGCCGAGGGCGATCGCGATCTCACGCCCGAGCCGGCGCCCGGCGCCGGTGACGAGGGCGCTCCGCCCGGCCAGCTCCACCGGCGTGCTAGGCGACCTCGCCGCGGCCGATGCGCGCGGCGAGATAGGTGGTCTGCCGCTCCATCCACTCCGCGGGAACCTGCATCACCCCGAGGGTGCGCCAGCCGTCCATCGTGCCATGCCAGTCCGATCCACCGCTCGGCAGGAGGCCGAGGTCTTCCACCAGCCGGCCGATGCGCCCGATCGCCTCATCGGAGTGGCTGGGGTGGCGGACTTCGCAGCCATCGAGGCCAACCTCGGCGAGGGCCGACAGGCGGGCACGCGTGGCCGCCTCGTTGGGATGCGCGAGCACGGCGATGCCGCCGGCATCGTGGACCATCCGGATGGCGTCGGCCATCGCCAGGCGGTCCTTGCCGACGAATGCGGGGCGTCCGTTGCCGAGGTACCGGTCGAAGGCTTCGCGGAGGTCGACCGCGGCACCCGCCGCGACGACCGCGCGCGCGACGTGCGGCCGGCCGATCGCGCCGCCGGCGGCGTTCGCGAGCACCGTCTCCATGGTCACTGGCACGCCGAGGGCGTTGAGCCGCTCCACCATGCGCACGGCGCGGAGGCGGCGCATCTCGCGCAGCTCCTCGAGCTGCTGCTCCATGGTGCCGACATCCTGCAGGTGCAGGCCGAGCAGGTGCGTCTCGACGTTGCCCTCGACGGCACTGAGCTCGACCCCCGCGACGATGCGGACCCCGAGCCGGTCGCCGGCCGCCCGCGCTTCCGCGATGCCGGCGACGGTGTCATGGTCGGTCAGCGCGAGCGCGACCAACCCCCTTCGTTGTGCTTCCTCGACCACGGCGGTCGGCGGGAGTGCGCCGTCCGATGCCGTGGAGTGACAATGCAGATCGACGAACGCGCGGGCAGGCGGTCCGCCGGCGGTCACGGCAGGTAACCGGCCTCGGGCGAGGTGTCGCTCGGCTGCGACTGCTCGAAGAAGCGCAGCAGGTCGGCCTCGCTGAGCTCCACGAGCGCCTGCTCCCGGGACCGCGTGCCCTGCGGCGAATAGCGCGAGACGCGGACCTCGCGGTCGGCGCCACTCCCGGTGATGAACACGAGGCCGAACTCGTCGAACGCGAGCTGGGTGACGCGCCCCGACGGGAAGACGTTCCACGTCCGGCCGTCGGCGGAGATGGTGCGGGTCGGCATGCTTACGGTAGCTCCACTTCGTGATAGACGCGCCGGGGGTCGAGGACGCGATCGTCGGACGCGGCATGCGCCCGGGCGAGCGTCTCGGCATCCGGCGCCTCGAAGAATTCCAGGAAGGCGCCGTACAGCCCGGCCTCCTCGAACACCCAGTAGCGGCACTGCGCGCTGGCGTAGTGCTCGCGCTTGCGACGGATGCGCTCGAAGAAGCGCTCCCGTTCCGGCGGGGTCACGAGGGTGCGTTGGACGGTCAGTGCCTTGGGCATCGGCGAAGAATCCGGTTAGAAGCCCGAGGGCTCCGGCAGGGTCTCGAGAGTCTGCTTCAGCTGCGCCAGGAACTTGTCGGCGTCCGCGCCGTCGACGACGCGATGATCGAACGAGAGCGAGAAGTATGCGCAGGTGCGGATCGCGATGGTGTCCTCCCCATCGGCGCCGGTGATCACCTTCGGCCGCTTCTCGATGGCGCCGAGGCCGAGGATGGCCGTCGTGCCGAGCGGGATGATCGGCGTGCCCATGAGGGAGCCGAACACACCCGGGTTGGTGATGGTGAACGTCGCGTCCTGCACTTCCTCGGGCTTGAGCTTCTTGGCCCGCGCCCGCGCGGCGAGGTCGTTGAGCTGGCGGGTGAGGCCCGTCATCGACAGCTCGTCCGCGCGCTTGATGACCGGGACGATGAGCCCCCAGTCCAGCGCCACGGCGATGCCGAGGTTGTACTGCTTGCGGTAGATGATGCTGCCACCCGAGACGCTCGCGTTGAGGATCGGGTGCTGCTTGAGGGTCTGCGTCACGGCCTGCAGGATGAACGGCAGGTACGTGAGCTTCTGCCCGGTCTGCGCCTCGAAGTCCTTGCGCAGCTTCGTGCGGATGCGCGCGACCCGGGTGAGGTCGATCTCGAAGAACGACGTCACGTGCGCGTTGGTGTGCTTCGACGCCGCCATGTGCTCGGCGGTGAGCGCGCGGATGCGCGACATCGGCTCGACGACATCCCCGTCCCACGGCTGGGGCACCGGGCCATGCTGCTCGACGCCCCTGGGCGCATGCATCGAGGCGCCGGGGGCCGGCGCGGCGTACGACGGCTTCGGCGCCGCGCCCGACTCGATGAGCCCGACGATGTCACGCTTGGTGACGCGCCCCTGGATCCCCGAGCCCTGCAGGGCGGCGAGGTCGATGCCGTGCTCCGCCGCGATCTTCCGGACGAGCGGCGACGACTTCGTCCGCAGGCGCTCCTCGAGGGAGCCGGCGGCCGCCGCGGGCCGCGGGCCGTTGGCCGCCCGCGCTGCACCGCCGGCCGGTGCCGCGGACGCGGCAGCGGCCGGGGCTGGCTCAGCGGCCGCGGCGGTCGCCGCGGGCGCCGGGGCGGCTGCCGCCGGTGCGATCGCCGCGCCCTTCTCCGTCTCCAGGCGTGCCACGATCGTCTGCACCGGAACCGTCTGGCCCTCGGTCACGATGATCTCGGCGAGCACCCCGGCGCTCGGCGAGGGGATCTCCGCGTCCACCTTGTCGGTGGAGATCTCGAAGAGGGGCTCGTCGCGCTTCACCTCCTCGCCGACCTTCTTCAGCCAGCGCGAGAGTGTGCCCTCCGCGATCGATTCGCCCATCTGGGGCATGACGACGTCTACACGAGCCACCGCAGATCTCCTCGTTCTCCAGGATTCATTCAGACCGGCGGTCGCTCGACCGCAGCCGCCAGATCGTCACCGTAGGCAATAGCACTGCACCCAGCACCATCCCTGCCACCCAGTACGGGTGGATGTTGCAGATCGGGAAGGTGCCCTCCGGCGGCGTGCACCGCTGCACCATCCCGACGATCCACCCCACGAACACCCCGATCATCCCGCCGCCGAACAGCCCTGCCACGAAGGTAAGGCATCCGGCGCCGAGATATCCCCATGCGCGCGACATCGGCTGATCCGCTGGTGCCGGCATCAGTACCGCACCGTCCGCCGGGCCGCATATACGATATCCGCCGTCTGCGGCAGGACATAGTCCTCCAGCTGCGGCGCATACGGAAGCGGGATGTCTGCCGCCGTGACCCGGAGCACGGGGGCGTCGAGCCACTCGAACGCCTGCTCGTTGATCCGGGCGGTGATCTCCCCGGCGAATCCCCCCGTCCGGGTGTCCTCATGCACGACGAGCGCCCGGTTCGTCTTGCGGACGCTGGTCATGATCGCGTCCTCATCGAGGGGCACGAGCGACCGGAGATCGATCACCTCGGCCGAGATCCCCTCGGCCGCGAGCTGCTCCGCCGCCTCGAGCGCCTTCCAGACCGTCGCCGCGTAGGTCACGATGGTCAGGTCGGTGCCCTCGCGGGCGATCCGCGCCTTGCCGAGCGGAACGACGTGGTCGCCGCCGGGGAGCGTCCCCTTGATGCGCCGGTACAGATACTTGTGCTCGAAGAACAGCACGCAGTCGTCGTCGCGGATGGCCGCCTTCATCAGGCCGTGCGCGTCCTCCGCCGTGGCGGGATAGACGACCTTGAGCCCCGGGGTGTGGACGAAGCCGGCTTCCGGGTTCTGCGAGTGGAACGGTCCACCGCGGACGTACCCGCCGCTCGGGCCGCGCACGACCATGGGACACGGGAGGAACGCCCGGTAGCGCGCCGTCGCCACGTAGTTCGTGAGCATGTCGTACGCGTTCGCGATGAAGTCGATGAACTGCATCTCGACGACGGGCCGCATGCCCATGTGCGCCGCGCCCGCCGCGGCCCCGACGATGGCGATC
>DASTYL010000245.1:0-10819 GCA_035764975.1 Gemmatimonadaceae bacterium
GCTCGCGGACGAAGCGCAGCCCGTCGAGGTCGTGGGCCGGCAGCGGCTGCTCCACGAACTCGACGCCGTGCCTGACGAGCGCATCCATCATGCGAAGGGCCTGCTTCGGCGTCCACGCCGCGTTCGCGTCAACGCGGAGCAGCTTGTCCGGCGCCGACTCTCGAACGACGTGCAGGATCTCCTCGTCGTGATCGGAGCCGAGCTTCACCTTGAGGATCGGGTACTCGCCCGCCTCGGCTACCTTGCGGCGGAGCTCGGCCGCATCGCCGATGCCGATCGTGAAGCTCGACCGCGGCGATTTGGCGGGGTCGAGTCCCCACATTTTCCAGAGCGGGACATCGAGCCGTTTGGCGGCGAGGTCGTGAAGCGCGGCACTGACGGCGCTCTTCGCCGCTCCGTTGAACCGAACGGCGCGATCGAGCTGATGCTCGATTTCCTCGAGCGACCACGAGTTGATCCCCTCGATCGCCTCCGCCAGCCGCGGAAGAATGGCGACGACCGTGTCCGCCGTCTCACCGTAGAACTTGCTCGGCGATGCCTCGCCCCAGCCCTCGTTCCCGTCGGAGTCCGTCACACGAACCCAGACCACGCGGAACTCGCTGGATCCGCCGCGGGCGATGGTGAAGGGATGCTTCGTGCGGAGCGTCAGGATCTCGTGCGAGATCTTCATGTGCGCACGCTCGATGGCGTCGCCCCCGTGCGCCGGGGTATCCACGCGGCGCGCCGTTCATCCACCGCGCCGGTGACGCCGAGGAACGCGATCAGTGCGTCGGCCAGATCGTTCCCGCGCTGATACCGCTCCCCGGCACTCTTCGCCAGGCATCGCATGACGATCTGCGCCATGGCCGCGGGAACGCGCGAATCCACGATGTCGGGCGATGCCGCCTGCTCGTGCACGTGCTTGTAGCCGATCGAGTACGAGTCGGCCCCGTCGAACGGCGGAAAGCCGACCAGCATCTCGTAGAGCATGACGCCGACCGCGTACAGGTCGCTCCGCCCGTCGACCATCCGACCCATCGCCTGCTCGGGGGACATGTAGTGCGGAGTGCCCATGGCGCGGCCGGTGCCGGTGAGGCGCGCGTGGAAGCGCGCCGTCGCGATGCCGAAATCGGTGATGAGGGCGTTGCCATCCTCGTCGAAGAGGATGTTGTCCGGCTTGATGTCGCGATGGACGATGCCGTGACGATGCGCGTAGTCGAGCGCGACCGCGACCTGCGCGCACACCCCCGCCGATCGCGGGACGGGAACCGTCCCGTCGCGCACCACGACGTCGGCGAGCGACCCGTTGGCGAGGTACGGCATGACGAGGAAGACGACGTTGTCCACCTCGCCGTAGTCCATGATCGAGCAGATGTGCGGGTGCGACAGCTGCGACGACGCTTCCGCCTCCCGCTTGAAGCGCTCGCGCATCTCGGCATCGCGCGCGAGATGCGGGAGCAGCGCCTTGATGACCAGCGGTCGCTCGAGCACGGCGTGCTGCGCGTAGTAGACGTTCGCCATGCCGCCCGTCCCGAGCCGACGGTAGACACGATAGCGCCCGCCGGTTGCCCGGCGAATCGTATCGAGCTCGTCGTCAGGCTTCGCGCCTGGCGCGTCGGGGACCTCGGGAAGGTCGGCCTGGCACCGCGTACACTTCGCGATCGACGCGCGATTCCACGTGCCGCACTCGGGACAGAACATCTACACTCCGAAATCCAGCCGCACGAAATCGTACGGCGGCCAGGGGCCGGTGACGTGAAGGCGCAGCCCCGGTGCACGGCGGCCCTGCTCCTTCACCAGTTGCTCGAACATGGAGAACTCGCCGCGCTCGACGAGGAACGCGGCGCTGACGATGCGACCGTCCTCGGGGCGAAGCGGCAGGGTCGCGACCGCGGACCTGCGCAAAGTGCGCAGGCACTCGTTCGCCACCGAGACATGATCCGGATCTTCGGCGTTGACATCATCCCCGGGCAGATCGGAGGCGTGGACACGAGCCTCGCAGCGGCCCTCGACGAAGTGAATGGCTTCCACGAGCGATACGTAGTTCAGCTCGAGCCAGCGGTAAATGTGGTCCTCCGACTTGAAGACGGTACCGCACGGCGCGGGGAGAATCGTGTGGGCGCGAAACACCGCTTCGACGATCCGCTCGCACTCGAGGAGCTCCGCGTCATCGAGCGGCGGAATGGCGTACGCCGACGGGCGCACGATGGCCCCAATGTCGCGCACCGCCACGACACTGGTGCTGTCCACGAGTGGACGGTTGTCGGCGTGCTCGAGGGTGGCCACACCGTACAGCCGTAACCCGGTCAGAGCCACTTGCGCCACACGAGGATGAACAGGAGGAAACCGCCGATCCCGAGCTGGAGCGCGAGCATGAGCCAGAAGCCTAACGGGTGGCCGGACAACGGAATGTGCTCGAAGTTCATCCCCCACATTCCGCTCACCACGACGAACGGCACGCTGAGGGTGGCGATCACCGACAGCCCCTTCGTGACGACGCCGAGCCGGTTGGACACCTGCGTGAGGTAGGCCTCCATGGTGCCGGAGAGGAGATCGCGCTGGGTTTCCAGACCATCGTTGATCCGCAACACGTGGTCGTACACATCGCGGAAGTAGATCTGCGTTTCGTGGGAGAGCAACGCGTTGGGGCGGTTCGTGAGCAGGTTGAAGACCTCTCGCTGCGGGAAGAGGTGTCGCCGCAACGAAAGGATCAGACGCTTGACGGCGAGGATGTCCTGGAGCGTGTCGCGCTGAAAGCTGACGAACACGCGGTCCTCGAACGCCTCGACGAGACCATCGATGCGCTCCAGCAGCGGAAAGTACTCGTCCACGGCCGTGTCCATGATCAGGTGAAGCAGGCGCTGTGCACCCCGACCGAGAACGTCCGGGCTCCGCTCGAGCACCTCGGCCACGATCTTGATGCTTCGCGCTCGCTCCCCGTGCACGGTCACGAGGTAATTCGGGCCGAGGAAGAAGTAGAGGTTGAACGTGTCGAGGTCGTATGGGTCGGGCGTCTCATCCTCGAACGCCACGCCACGCACGATCATGAAGATGTAGCCGTCGTACTCCTCGAACTTGACGCGCGATTCGGGGTTGAGCGTGTCCTCGATGGCGAGTGGGTGAAAGCCGAACACTTTTTCCAGGACCGCCAGCTGGTGTCGATTCCTCGAATCAACATCCACCCAGAGCTGTCCCGTGCCAGAGCGCACCACCTCGGCGAGCTCTCGCGGTCCCAGATCGCGACGCGTCGTGCCGTCGGCATCGCGCGCCCAGCTGCGCGGGACTTTCCCCTCGAGCGCCGTGCTCGGTGCGACACTCATCGCCGTCATGCCGACCTCGCGTGCGGCCACTTCACGCCCTTGATAAGCTGGAAACCAATGGCTCGTTCGCGCGAGAGCTCGCGAAGAAGGGTCGTTTCGCGCTCGACGGCGCCGCGCGCCTCGCGCCACCCTTGCCGCCAAGTGCGTCCGAAAATCTGAATCTTCTGTCGCCAATTGAGCACCGGGGTATTCGACGCGCTCGAGCCGGTCCACCGCGCGCCCGAGGCGGAGCCCGTCGTCCAATCCTGGACCTGCACGTCGACGACACCCGCGTCGCGCAGCATCTGCTTCCACTCCACCAGGAGAAAGGGGCGCAGTCCGAGCCGCTCGATGAGCAGCTCCCTGGCGCCGAGAGAGATTTCGGAGCTCCACGTTGGCTGGAGAAGGACGACGGGCCCCATCGGCTTGGTCACACGCACCAGTTCGGAGACGGCCCGCGCCGGATCCCCAGAGGACGACAGCGCGGGCTCCCCGATGGCGATGTCGAAGACGGCGGTCTCATACGGAAGGTCGTCGAGCGGCGCGCCCTGATAGTGCAGCTGCGCGGCCTCGGGGAGCGATCGCGCGCGTGCCTCGGCGCCCGATATGGCGTCCGGGTCGGGATCGACTCCCGTGACCGATGCACCCGTGCGAAGGGCCAGCCACTCCGAGGTGACGCCGTCCCCGCACCCGGAGACGACGATCTCCCGCTTCGGCGCGGCCTCCGTGACCCTCGCGACCTCCCGGTAGAGGTCTTCACCGGTCGCCCGCCAGCGGCCGACTACCGCCATCTGGACCAGGCGGAGGACCGCCGGGACCGGCGGGACGCGCGGAGTTGCGCTCATGTCGAGGGAAATGTACCCCGCGCGTGAATGGGCGGGCAAGCAATCGGGCGACGTCCTCAGCCGAATAGCGCGCGCATGTGCTCGACGCAGGCCTCCCCCACGCGCTCCGGCGCGTAACCGCCTTCCAGAGCGCTCACAACCCGCCCTGCGCACCACGTCGCGGCCCGATCGACCATCAGCCGGGTCAGCCGCACGATGTCGTCGATCTCGAGCGTGAAGCCGCCCAGGGGGTCGCCCCGCAAGGAGTCGAAACCGGCCGAAATCAGGACGAGGTCGGGCGTGAACCCGCGGGTGGCATCATCCACCCCCTTCTCGAAGGCGTCCACGTAGCGCTGCGCCGGGAGTCCTCCGGGAAGCGGGATGTTCCAGACCGTCCCGTGCGGTCCGTGATCGTCGGCGGCGCCCGTCCCGGGATACCAGGGCCACTGGTGCATCGACAGGAAATGAACGTCGGGGTCGTTCTCGACGAGCGCCTGCGTCCCATTCCCATGATGCACGTCCCAATCGACGATGAGGACGCGGCCGAGGCCGTGGCGGCGCTGCGCGTAGCGCGCCGCGATCGCGACGTTCCCGAAAAGACAGAACCCCATCGCGCGATCGGCGAGGGCATGATGCCCAGGGGGCCGGACGGCGCAGAAGGCTCGCATTCCGTCGCCGCGCATCGCGAAGTCCACTCCATCGAGAAGCGCGCCGGCGCCTGCCCGGGCCGCGTCCCAGGATCCCTCACTGGCGACGGTATCTGCGTCGAGGCGCCCGCCACCGGCGCGCGCGAGCTCTCGCACCTGCGCGATGTACGGCCGCACATGCACCAGAGCGATCTCGTCTTCCGTCGCGTGGCGCGAGTCGACGTGTTCCACGCTCGTGAGCACCTCGGGATGCTCACGCAGCGCACGCGTGACCGCGCGAAGACGGCCGACGTGCTCGGGATGTCCCCACCCCGTGTCGTGCCGGCCACAGTCGGAGTTGGAGATGAACGCGACGCTCACGCAGCACCTCGCAGCCGTCGCGACGCGATCTCGGCCATCAGCAGCGCGCTCACGAGCGCGAACAGGAGCGTCGGTGACGGTGCCCGCGGTGCGCCGCCTGTCGCACCCTCAGCGGGCGTCGGTGTTCCCAGCGCGTGAACCAGACGTGCGACTGGCGCGTCGTCGTCGTCCCGCTGGCGGGGAATCTCCACCACCGCGCGGTACGCCGCCGCCGAAACGAGCGCCGTCCAGTACGCACGGTGCGCCTCGAGGGCACGGGGGCCCCCGCCAAGGCGCCACCGCCAGGTCTCGTCGTATCCGATCTGCACGACCCGGCCAGACTCGACCCTGCGGGCGGCGACCGCCACTCGGCCGTCACGTTCCTCGAGCGGAACTGCGTCGGTGCGCGGCAGGATCGCGAGAAACCCGAGCGCGCGCCGGGGGGCATCATCGGCGAACGTCAGGGATGCCGGCCGGACGCGTGCGCCGGTGCGCCCGGCCGCCAGCGAGGCGAGCGATCCCGTGTTCATCGACCCCGCGAGGACCGCGCCCCCGCCCGATCGCACATAACGAGCGATCCCGCCGGCATCGCCAGGTGTGACTGCGCCGACAACGATGACGGCTGCGTGACGCGCCGTATCGGGCGTACCGGGCCGTCCCTGGCTGACCGCGATGCCGGGGGCGAGAGTGAGGCGTGCATCTACCGGCCATCCCGCCTCCTCGAGCGCGCTGATGACGAACTTCGCCTCCCAGGAAACACCGCCCATTACGAGTATGCGCCGTACCGCGATGCTGTCACGCACGCTCGCAACCGCACGCTGAATCCCGATCTCGGCGGTAAGGCGGCCGCTGGTCGCCGGGGCGAGTGCCGTTCCGCCACCTCCGCTCGCGACGACGGTGTCGATCGGCGCGATCTCGTCGCTCAAGGCGACCCGCGCCCCGGGCGGCGCGGCGAGCCAGATCATCGTGCCGCCCAGGGGATCGGCCGCGGGCGCGACTTCCAGTGCGAGGGGGTGCAGCGCACCGCTCCAGGAAACCGCTGTCCCCGCGCGCCGCAGCGCGCGAAGCCAGGCGCGCTACTCGTTATGCGGGGGCGCGTCGAGCTCGACGTGTACACGCGACGGCGCCGCCACTGTCCATCGTTGGAGCGACGCGCGCAAGTCGGCGGTGCTGGCGCGCTCGGGAGCGTCAGCTACCGGACGTGACGCGATCCAGGCCGCGTACGCCAGTAGGACGAGCGCGAGCACCCGGAGTCCGCGCTCGACGTGGATCCGGATGCTGTCAGCGCGTGAGCGCATACACCACCACGTTCACCGCGAACTTCGTGTTGTCCACGGCGAGAAAGCGCTTGTTGTCAGGGTGATACCCCCATTCGGACGAGTAGTCCTTGTTGCTGTACAGAACGCGAAGCTTCCCGTCGCGCGCAACGCCGAGCAGGTGCTTGTGCACCAGGTTGTCCCCCCACCCGTTGAGCTCGTGGCTCGTCGTCGGCGGGCCGTCCGCAAAATGAAAGAACGCGCGATACAGCGGGTGATCGTTCGGCACCTCCACGAGTGGAGACACCGCGCGACCGATTTCTTCTGTCGCCGTCTTGTGAAATGCGCCGTCGATGTCGTGGTTGTGGTCATCGATGAAGAGGAATCCGCCGCGGCGCACGAACTCGGACACGTTCGCGCGCTCGGCCGCCGTGAAGCGCACCGGCAGATGTCCCGTGAGGTAGAGCATGGGATGGCGAAAGACGTCGCGCGACGAGAGCGACACGACGACGCCGGTGGGCGCGACATCGATCGAGGTGTAGCGCGCGACCGAGTCGATGACGTTGGCGGGCACCAGTGGCGCACTGTCCCAATCGCCCGAGTCGTACTGGGCGGTGGCGAAGACGAACTCGCTCACCACGCCCCCCACGGGCGAACGGTGCCCTGACCGCGCGACGGACCCACGAGAACGGTGCGCGCTCGAACGATCGCCGCCGAGGCATCCTTCCCCTCGCGGATCGTCGCGATCACATCGCCTAACGCGGCCGAGCCGGCGGGCGAGGTGTCGAGCAGCTCCACGCGGAGCAGCATGAGCGAATCGACAGCCGCCGGTCGATCGCTGTCGATGAGCGCGGCGGCCCGCGCGAGCCGTTGCGCGGGGTGTGCCGTGATCGCTGCCGACGGTGAGCGCGCTGCGGGAACGACGGAATCCCGCTTCCCGGCGAGGCGCGCGCGATGGACATCGACGACCACCGCCGCCGGCCGGCCGCGCAGATACACCCGCTCCGCCTGGCGAGCCCGCTCGATGGCGGCCAGCGCGGCGTACATGTGCGGAAGCGCGGTCCGCGGCGATCCGATGTTCAGCTCTCCCGCGGCCGCCCACATCGCGTTGTACGCCTCGAGCAGCGGACGATTGATCGCCACCACCGGGCTCTCGCCCTCGGCGAAGTCGAGCAGCTCCCCTGCTCCGTGCTCCGTGGCCTCCTCCGCCGCTCGCAACAGCTCCTCTGCGGTCATTTCACCGCGTCGCTCCTCTTCCTCGTGCGAATGCTCCGCCCCTTCCTCGCCGGTCAGCCGGCTGAAGATGATCTCACCCACGCGACGGCGAAGGCGCGACTGCTCGAAGGCGATGCCTCTCGATTCCTTGATGACCGTATCGCGCGGCAGTCCTGGCTCGCGCTTCACCAGCGCTTCCGTCAACATGATCAGCATGCGCTGGCTGATCGCCGAGGTGTCCGCTTCGGCGGGGGGCGCGCCCTCGACCGCGACCGAATCGTATTCGCCGAGCCGCGCGATGCGCACGACGCGGGTCTCCGACGCGCCGGTGCCTGCATCGCGCGCGGGATTCCGGTCACGCGCGACGAGTCTCATGTGGACCACATCGCCCGGCGCGAGGCGAAGCGAGTCGATGTCCAGGGTCGCTTCGATGGCTGCCTGACGACCCCCGGAGTGCGCGCGACGCGCCAGCACTCCGGAGCGAAAGCGGAAGCTTTCTCCTTCCCCGCTGCTGACGATGTACTCGAGCCAGGTGGATGCGAGCCCGAGCGCATCACGCGCATCTCCGCGCACGGCAATCCGGCCCGTCGCCGTCCGGAAGATGGTGTCCCGCGTCGGCGAGATCATCGTCACGACGGGTACCGAGTCGGGGCGCGGTGCAAGCACGACGAGGCGGTCGAACTCCCGGTCCTCGAGCCGCAATGCCGTCGGGGCGAATGGCATCGTGAGGTCGAGGCGCCATCGCCCGTCGCCCGCGCTCGCCATCACCCGTGTTTCGCCGACGACGCCGGCGATTCCCTTGGCGTCGCCTCGCCCCTCGAGCTCGATGCGGCTCCCCGCGAGCGCTTCAATGGTGTGCGGCTCATCGAGACTCATCGACGGAAGCCCGCTATACCGTGGCGGCGTGACTCGTGCCGCCAGCGGGGTCAGGCGGCTCGCGGCGGCGGTGCGCGCCAGGTCCGGTCGCTCCACCGAGTCGCCCGCACGAGGGGTCCGCACACGGCCGACGACACCTCGAGGAAGCAGGACAAGCAAGGCGACGGCGATGCCTAACGCGCCGAGTGGCAGGAGTGCGGCGCGTGCAACCGTGCGCGGAAGTACGGTGCGCTCCCACTGCGCGCGCTCGACCTCCGCGGCCAGCAGTGGCGCCACCTTTTCGCTTTCCGGCTCGAGCGCGCTCACCAGCGCGTACTGGAGCGACGGAGTCCGCTCTTCGATCCAGAGCGCCGTCCTGGCGAGTGAGCGCGCCCCGCGCCCTCGCCAGAGCATCGTCAGCGCGACGGTTCCGGTCACGAGTACGGCCAGCGGTATCGTGAGGCGTCGAGCGCCGGCCGGTATCTCGAACAGCACGTCGAGGATCGCGGCGGCCCCGATCAGCGCAAGGCCGGCCGCGGCTGCCCACGCGAGCGCCCGCCAAACCACGGCTGCCATGAGCACCGCTCGTGTGCGGCGCACCCGGTCGCGGGGCGTCACGCGGAGGGGCTCCGTTGGCGCAGCGCGAGCTCCACGAGGAGCAGTACCGCCCCTGCAACGAGCAGCCACGACACGACGGCGCTCCGCTCGCGAGGTCGCCGTGGAACGGACGCCGAGGCGAGCAGCGGCCCTGCGCCGCGAAGCGAATCCATCCGGCTCGCCGGTAGCCGTATGCGTCGCTCCGCCCCGCTGCACGGACCGACCAGCGAGGCGGTCAACCGCCGCGCACTTTCCCGAAGCGGCACATCACCGGCGAGCGGGAAGTCGAAGGCGACATCGCGGATGCACCCCTCGCCATGGGCGCGCTCGACGATTGCCGGCGCGCCGTCGGCGAACCGCGCGGTAATGCGGGCCGGGGCACCCGCGGCGGCGGCCCGCCTCAGGAGGGGAGCAACGAGCACGACATCCTCGGACACGACGCCCTCAGCCGACGAGATCGCCGTGTCCGGGGCGTCAGGCCAATGTACGAGAACGCGATCCGAGGCAGCCGCCCACGACGAGTCGGCCCCGGTGGGACTCGCGCGTACGATCCGCACGTGCGGCTCGCCCTTCACGGGGAAGCGTGCCGCGGCAGCGAGCACGGGGTCGTTCGCGGAAGCGCGCACATCGACCGCGCGGGCAGCGGTATCGCCCCGATCGAGTGGAACCGGAACCAACCGCGCCCGCCCGCTCCACCTCGTCCGGAGGATCCCCGTGGCGGCATCCCACGCCGCCGAATCAAAAGGCGACACGATCACCAGCTCGATCGAGTCGGCTCGGTCGCGCAGCGAGACCGCGGCCCGCTCCGCGGCGACCAGCGCCGCGCTCAGCGACGACTGTGCCTTCGTTCTCAGCAGCATTGCACTGTCGGCCGCTCCCGCCGGGACGACATTCGCCGCGGAATCGAACGCGATCATCACGTCCCCGTCGCGTACGGCGGCCCGTGTCGAATCGCGAAGCGCGTTCGAGTCGGCTACCCCGCCGCCGCGATCGACGAGAACGATGCGAACGATCGCCGCGCGGGCCGGGCTTCGGACTGGTCGCGCGAAAGCCGTGGCGATGACCAGCACCGCCAGGACGCGCAACACGAGCAGCAACAGGTCCGTCGGCCGCGGGGCGCGCGACGGCCAGCGCGCGGGGCGGTCGGGCACGAAGCGCGCCGTCGGCAAGACAGCCGGGCGCGGGCGTCGCCGCGCGAGAAAGTGCATCAGCAGGATTGCGCCTGCCACGGCCGCCCCGGCCACGAGGAACATCGGCGCGACGAACGTCACCGTTCTTCTTCCTCGCGATGCGCGCGCGCGATTCGCCGGATGACCCGCTCCGCCTGCTCTCCCGTCGTCGTATACTCGTACTGGGCTCCCGCCGCCCGCCACTCGCGGGCGAGCCATTCACGCCACTCGGCGAACTGCCGCGCATACGCGTCAGCTGTCTCCGGAGTGAGGGCCCGTTTGATGTGCTCGGCTTCGGGATCGGTCGCGAGAATTGCTTCCGATTCAGGCGCCAGCTCTTCGCGCGCCACGACGTGAATGGCGATGACCTCGCCGCCATCGCTGAGGAGCGTGCGCGCCGCCTTGAGCATCGGGTCGAGGTCGCCCAGGAAATCCGAGATGACGGCGAGCCGTCGCGCCACGCGCCCGTGCTGCATGACCTCGCCGAGCTCGACGTGCCCACCCGGCGTTACGGCGTCCAGCAGGCGTGCGCATTCGCGCACGACGCCCCGACGCGTGCGCGGTTCCGTTCGTACCGCCTTGCTCGCCGTCGCGACGGTCACGCCAACAGGATCCCCGCTCGCGTGGGCCACACCGACA
>DASTYL010000246.1:0-9072 GCA_035764975.1 Gemmatimonadaceae bacterium
TGGCCGCGCTTCCCCGCGCAATCGATAGCGCGAGCCATCGTCACCGTGGGTCAGTACGCGGTGAACAGGAGGTGATTGTTGGCCGTCGAGGACGACGTCACGATGCCCTTGGTCGTGGCGGCGTAGAGGGCGTCGCGCACCTGCTGCGCCGACGCGCCCGGGTTGCCCTGCAGGTAGAGCGCGGCGACGCCGGCGACGTGCGGTGACGCCATCGAGGTCCCGCTCATCGTCGCGGTCGCGGTGTTGCTCGTGATGCCGGCGGACGTGATCTGGTAGCCGGGTGCGAAGAAGTCGACGCAGGGGCCATAGTTCGACCACGAGGTCTTCGCGTCGGTCTTGGTGGTCGCCCCGATCGTCATCGCCGTCGCCACGCGAGCGGGCGAGTAGTTGCAGGCATCCTGCTGGCGCCCACCCTGGTTGCCATTGCCCGCGGCGATCGCCGTCGCCACCCCCGCCGCGATCATGTTCGACGCCGCCTGGTCGACCGAAGCACTCGCGCCGCCGCCGAGCGACATGTTCGCCGCCGCCGGCTTGACGTGGTTGGCCGTCACCCAATCCATGCCCGCGATGACGCCGCTCCACGTGCCGGAGCCGCCGCAGTCGAGCACGCGGACCGCGATGAGCTTCGCGCCCTTCGCCACGCCGTACGTCGCGCCACCGACCGTGCCGGCGACGTGCGTGCCGTGGCCATCGCAGTCGTTGGTGCCGTTGCCGTCGTTGATCGAGGTGTAGCCGCCCACCGCGCGGCCCCCGAACTCGTTGTGCGACGTCCGGATGCCCGTGTCGATGATGTACACGTTCACCCCGGCGCCCGTATTGGTATAGCTGTACGTCGTGCTCAGGGGCAGCGCGCGCTGGTCGATGCGATCGAGGCCCCACGTGGCGTTGCTCTGCGTCGTGGAGGCGCGTGCGATGCCGTCCGGCTCGACGCGGGACACCCGTGCATCACGCAGCAGGCCGTCGCGGGCGGCGTCCGACATGGCACCGGCGAAGCCGTTCAGCACCGTGGTGTACACGAAGTCGGGGGCGACGCCGTGGTCGCGCGCGACCGCGGCGGGGCTGGCGCCATCGCGGAGGGTGATGATGAACCGTCCGGGAAGGGCGTCCGACGCGCCGGCGGCATAGCTCGGCGAATCGGTATCCGGCGTGGGAGCGGCCGGGGTGGTCGTGGGTTCGGCGCAGGCAGCAGCGAGGCCGAGCGAGGCGAAAGCGACGAGCGACAGCTTGTTCATCCAGCGTTCTCCAGTGGGGAGAGGGCGATGACGTGCCACGTCCACCCGGCGTCGGGCAGGCGCATGACGGCGCGCCATGGCGCGCCGACCGTGCAAGGCGCGCGAGCAGGCTCGCAGCGCATTTGGGGACGTTGCTGGAAGCCGGCAGGACGCGATCACCGCGTGGGCCGGGGCGTGCCTCGACTGGGGTCTGATGGGCGCGAGCGGTCGCGAGCGCTCTTGCCGGGCCCGCGCGTGTCCACGCGATCGGGGTGCGCCATTTTAACAATTTGTTCCCGGCCCGCAAGAGCGAAGTTGTGACGGGTCGGAAACGGGGCGGGTTAGGGCTGGCTCCCCTGCCCGCCGCCGCCGCCATTGGCGGACTCATCCGCAGCCCGCCGCTGCCGGCTCAGGCGGTCCGCCTCGGCGGCGCGCCACCGGGCGATCTCCGCGTGGTTGCCGGAGAGGAGCACGTCCGGCACCCGGTGGCCCTGGTACTCGGGCGGGCGGGTGTAGCTCGGCGCGCTGAGATGCGCCGCTTCCCAGAAGGAATCGGTATACGCGCTCTCGTGGTCGCTCATCGCCCCGGGCAGCAGGCGCACCGTCGCATCCACGATCGCGAGGGCAGCCGGCTCCCCGCCGGTCAGCACGAAGTCCCCGAGGGAGAGCTCCTCGGTCGCGAGATGGTCGGCGACGCGCTGGTCCACGTCCTTATAGTGGCCGCAGAGCAGCGTGAGCTCGCTCCCCTCCGCGAACCGCACCGCGTCGCGCTGCGAGAACCGGCGCCCGCGCGCCGACATCAGGACGATCGGGCTCGTGGCGCCGAGCGATGCGACCGCCTCGAAGAACGGCCCGGGCGTCATGACCATCCCCGGCCCGCCGCCGTACGGGTAGTCGTCCACACTCCGATGGCGGTCGTGCGTGAAGTCGCGCAGGTCCACCACGCGGTACTCCACGGCGCCGGCGCCGGCCGCGCGGGCGGGGATGCTGAGCCCGAGCGGCCCCGTGAAGAACTCGGGGAAGATCGTGACGATGTTGATGCGCAGCATGAGGGTGCCCGAGACTAGTCGAGCAGGCCTTCGGGAGGCGAGACGCGGATCACGCGCGCCTCCTCGTCCACGTCGGTCACGACCTGCTCGCTGAAGGGCACGAGGACGGTGTCGCCCTGCCCGCGCTTCACCTCGAGGACGATGCCCTGCGGGAGCTCGTAGTATGCGACGACCTCGCCGATCGCCGCCCCGTCCTCGAGCGACATCTGCATGCCGAGGAGGTCGTGCAGGTATACCTGGTCCTCGTCCGGCGGCGGCACGTCGGCCGCGGGGGCGAGGATGTACCGCTCGCGCCAGAGCTCCGCCGTCGTCCGGTCGGTCAGCCCCTCGAAGTGCACGATGAGCCCACCCTTGAAGGGGGAGGCATGGATCACGACGAGCGTCTGCCCCTTCGGATCGAGCCGTCCATCGGCGGTACCCGCGAAAAGACGACGGCCGGGCGCAAACACAGCGCCCGGCGCGTCGGTGAGCAGTTCCACGACAAGCTCGCCGCGGATGCCGTGTGCCCTGCGGACCCGCCCGACGAGCAGATACTCGGCGGCATCGGGAGCGGAGGACATTTACGCGGTCTCGTTCTTCTCGGCGAGCGGCACGGCGGCGGCGTTCAGCTTCGCGGCGAGCCGCGACTCGTGACGCGCCTTCAGTACCCCGGCCTTGCGCAGCAGCGACCGGACGGTGTCCGACGGCTGGGCGCCGTTGTCCAGCCAGTGGTTGGCACGCGCGGTGTCGACGTTCAGGCCACCCTCGCTCTGACGCGGCATGTACTGGCCGATGATCTCGATGAACTTGCCGTCACGCGGGCTGCGCGAGTCGGCGACGACGATGCGGTAGACCGGCGCCTTCTTGCGGCCGACACGGCGGAGACGGATGCGAACTGCCATTGGAACGACCTCGTGCGAGAGTGGTGGTGGTGCTCCGGGCTCATCGCGCGCCGACGATATGTCGGCCGCACCCGGTACTGCATGCAGCTGCGAATTGCGAGCTGCGAGAACTGCGAACCATCAACTACAAGCTGCGAGCTGCGAGAACTGCGGACTACCGACAAGCTGCGAGCTGCGAGAACTGCGAGCCATCGACTACAGGCTGCGAACCGCGAGCTGCGAAAACGACATGGGCAGTTTCTCGCTGCTCGCTGCTCGCAGCTCTCACCTCATTCCGAACATGCCGCCGAGTCCCGGGCGCATCTTGCCGCCGCCGGGCATCATCCCGCCGCCGCCCATCTTCTTCATCATCTTCTGCATGTCGCGGAACTGCTCGAGCAGGCGGTTGATCTCGTTGATCGGCCGCCCCGACCCCTTCGCGATCCGCGCGCGGCGCGAGCCGTTGAGGATGCTCGGGTTCTTCCGCTCTTCCTGCGTCATCGAGAGGATGATCGCCTCGACGTGCTTGAGGCGCTTGGGATCCATCTTCGCCTGCTTGAGCGCCTTCGTGTTCACCCCGGGAAGCATCTTCAGCATGCCTTCGAGGGGACCGAGCTTCTCGATCTGCTTCATGGCGACGAGGAAGTCGCCGAGGTCCATGCCTTCCTTGCGGACCTTCTTCTCGAGGCGCTTCGTCTCTTCCTGGTCGAACGCCGCCTGGGCCTTCTCGACGAAGGTGACGATGTCACCCTGCTGGAGAATGCGCCCGGCCATGCGGTCGGGATGGAAGTCCTCGAGGGCATCGGTCTTCTCGCCGACGCCGATGAACTTGATCGGCTTCTTCGTGACGCCGTAGATCGAGAGCGCCGCGCCGCCGCGGGCGTCGCCGTCCATCTTCGTGAGGACGACGCCGGTGACGCCGAGCCGCTCGTCGAACCCCTGCGCGATGCGGACGGCGTCCTGGCCGGTCATGCCGTCGGCGACGAGCAGGATCTCGTCCGGACGGATCTCGGCCTTGAGGCGCTCGAGCTCGCGCATCATCTCGTCGTCGATCTGCAGCCGGCCGGCCGTGTCGACGATGACGACCTTGTCGCGCGCGCGGCGGGCCTGGTCGATGCCGTTGCGGGCGATGCGCAGCACGTCGGTCGTGTCGCGCTCGCTGTGCACCGGGATCCCGAGCTGCTGGCCCAGCGTCTCCAGCTGGTCGATGGCGGCCGGGCGATAGACGTCGGCGGCGACGAGGCGGGCCGCGCGACCCTCGGCCTTCAGCTTCCGCGCGAGCTTGGCGGCGGTGGTCGTCTTACCCGACCCCTGCAGGCCGACCATCATGACGATGGTGGGCGGGACGGTGCTGAGCTTGAGGCCTTCGCGGCGCTCGCCCAGCATGGCCGTGAGCTCGTCGTAGACGATCTTGACGAGCTGCTGCGCGGGGGAGACGGTCTTGAGCGTCGTGACGCCGACCGCCTTCTTCTCGACGCGCTCGAGGAACTCGCGGGTGAGCTGGAAGTTGACGTCGGCCTCGAGCAGGACGCGGCGGACTTCCCGCAGGCCCTCCTTGATGTCGGCCTCGGTCAGCACGCCACGCCCGCGCAGGCGGGCGAAGGTCGCTTCCAGTTTCTCGCTAAGCTCGTCGAACATAGACCAGGAAACCTAACGGGGCGCCCCGGGGATTTTCAACCGGCGGCTAGTGGCTATCCGGCGTTGCGGACTATACTTACGGCCAGTTCGAGGGTCGGGGCACGGTGTTAGCGTCGGGTGACGGGCGAGGGGCGTCCGGCGCAGGACGCGAATCGGCCTCGCTGGAGGAGGCTTGATTGAGGGAGGGCTCCGCCGAGGGATGGCGGGCTCCGGCGGTCCCATCGAGCCGCGCACCGCGCGGCACTCCGGTTCACCGATAGCTGATAGTCGATAGCTGACCAACCGCTCCTAATGGCCAAAGTCCAAAGGAAGGAAGACGTCCTCCGCTCCGAGCTGCCGCCCACGCTCCCCCTGATGGCCCTCCGCTCGACGATCGTGTACCCGCTGGGGACGATCGCGGTGCAGATGGGCGCTCCCGAGAACCTCGCGCTCCTTCGGGCCTTCGATGAGCCGGGGCTGATCGTGGGCCTCGTGATCGCGAGCGGCGACCACGACGAGCCGACCGAGATCGAGAAGTTCGTGGGGCGCGTGGGGGTCGCGGCCCGGGTCCACGAGCGGATCAACCTCCCCGGCGACACCGTGCAGATCACCCTCCAGGGACTGCGGCGGATCGTCGTCGATGGCGTCGAGCAGACGGACCCCTTTGCGATCGTCCGGGTCACCCCCGCCCGCGACATCCCGGCGGAGCCGAGCGAGCTCGATGACCTCGTGGCGCGCGTCGTCTCGGCCGCGGAGACGCTGGCGGAGATGGTGGACCGGATCCCGGACGAGGTCCCGCAGATCCTGAAGATGAACATCACCGATCCGGGCCGCTTCGCGGACCTGGCGGCGACGAACATGAACTTCCGGATCTCGGACAAGGACGAGGTGCTGCAGCGGCTGGACATCGGCCAGCGGCTCCGCTTCATCCTCGGCCGGCTGGAACGCGAGGTCGCCCGCGCCCGCGTGATGGAGGACGTGAAGCGCCAGACCGAGATCAAGATCGAGCAGCACCAGCGCGAGTTCTACCTGCGCCAGCAGCTGCGCGCGATCCAGGCGGAGCTGGGCGAGGCCGATCCGGGCGAGAAGGAGGCGATCGAGCTGCTGCGCAAGATCGACGAGGCGAAGCTCCCCGAGCGCGCCGGCCAGGAGGCACGGCGCGAGGCAGACCGTCTGCGCATGCTCTCCCCGGCGTCGAGCGAATATCAGGTGGTGCGCACGTATCTCGACTGGATGCTCTCGCTGCCGTGGCACAAGCGCTCCGAGGAGAACATCGAGCTCAAGAAGGTGGAGGAGGCGCTCGACACGGGGCACTACGGCCTGCAGGAAGCGAAGGAGCGGATCATCGAGTTCCTCGCCGTGCGGAAGCTGCGCGGGGGCGACCCGCTCGGACCCATCCTCTGCTTCGTGGGCCCGCCGGGCACCGGCAAGACGTCGCTCGGCGAGGCGATCGCGCACGCGATCGGGCGCGAGTTCTACCGCATCTCCGTGGGCGGCGTTCGCGACGAGGCGGAGATCCGCGGCCATCGGCGCACGTACGTCGGGTCCATGCCTGGACTGCTGATCCAGGCGCTGCGCCGCGTCCAGGTGAAGGACCCGGTGCTGATGATCGACGAGATCGACAAGATGTCGGGGGGCGGCCCATCCGGCGATCCGACGGCCGCGATGCTCGAGGTGCTCGATCCCTCGCAGAACGACGAGTTCGTGGATCACTACCTGAACGTGCCGTTCGACCTCTCGAGCGCCCTCTTCATCTGTACCGCCAACAACCTCTACGACATCCCCGCGCCGCTCCGTGACCGCATGGAGGTCATCAAGATCGCGGGCTACACCGTCGAGGAGAAAGTCGAGATCGCATGGCGGTACCTGCTCCCGAAGCTGCTCGAGGAGCATGGCATCACCGACAAGGACATCCAGTTCACCGACGAGTCGCTCTCCTTCGTCTCCAACCGCTACTCCCGCGAGGCGGGACTCCGCAACTTCAGCCGCAACATCGCGGCGATCATGCGGAAGCGGGCGCGCGCGAAGGCGGAAGGCGAGGAAGGCGCGTGGATCATCGACGCGGAGAAGGTCGAGCAGGTGCTCGGCATTCCCCGCTACGCGGTGGAGGAGGCGGAGATGTCGCCCGAGGTGGGCGTCGTCACCGGGCTCGCGTGGACGTCCACCGGCGGCGAGATCATGGTCATCGAGGCGCTGCGGATGCCGAGCGGCTCGGGGCGGCTTACCGTCACGGGCCAGCTCGGCGACGTGATGCGCGAGTCGGTGGATGCCGCGTACTCGTACGTGCGCTCACGCGCGGAGCAGCTGGGGATCGAGGATCGCGACTTCAAGGAGAGCGACCTGCACATCCACCTCCCCGCGGGCGCGATCCCCAAGGACGGCCCGAGCGCCGGCATCACGCTGACGCTCGCGATCGCGAGCGTGCTCTCGCGCCGGCCGGTGCGCCGCGACCTCGCGATGACGGGGGAAGTCACGCTCCGCGGCAAGGTGCTCGAGATCGGCGGCGTGAAGGAGAAGGTGCTCGCCGCCTACCGGGCGGGGCTCCGCGAGCTCATCATGCCCAAGTCGAACGAGAAGGACCTCCGCGACGTCCCGGACGAGGTGAAGGAGCGGATGACCTTCATGTTCGTCCAGAACATGGACGAGGTGCTGCGGATCGCACTCCTGCCGGAGCCCGTCGAGGGCGCGGATCAGCTGCCGCCGAACGTCGAAGCCCCGGGCACGGCGGGCCTGACGATCGAGACGGATCGGGAGGCGCCCCTGTCGGTCAACGCGGGCGACTGACGGCGGAAGACGGGAAGAACCACAGCGGCCCGCGAGACGAACTCGCGGGCCGCTGTGGTGTTTTCGGGAGGCATTGCGGCGCGCAGCGCCGGATCACTTCACGTCGACGCGGACCTGTGCGAAGTCGATGACGTTCGTCGGCTGCCCGGCCGGCACATCCACATACAGGACCGTGGTGCGCCCGCCTGTCTGGCGGGTGCGGACCTCGACCGTCCTTCCCTGTCCCGTATAGCGGCGCACGGCACCGCCCTTCGCCGTCGAATCCGCGGCCGGAACGCCGCCGTAGCGCTGCAGCACAGTCTCGCTCAGCGCGTCGGCGAACTCCGCCGCATCGAGGTCGGTATCCCACACCGAGACCCATGCGATCGAGCGGCCGGCAGGCGTGCGCACGAGCACGTACCGGTCTCCGTCCCAGCCCATCGCCGCCTGGAGCGCGATGCTCTGCTCCTGGGTGTGCTGGAAGAGGAAGATCCGCGTGCCGAACTCCCCGATGCCGTTCTCATAGACCTTCTCGCCGGCAGCCGGCGCGGGCAGCGTCACCGCGGACGGCACGTCACGCTTCTCGCCGAAGAAGGCCGGCGTATGCAGCACCTGCTCCGTGGACACCGGGAGGTCGTCGAGCGGGCTGTCCTGCCGGCGCTGCCCCTTGAAGCGCATCACGAAATCGGCGCCGCTCAGGTATGGAAAGATCAGCGACTCCTGGATCATGAGCGGCGCGCTGGCGAAGAGGGGCATGTCCCCCTGGGCCTCGCGAATCGTCTGGCGCACCCGATCCCAGCCGCCGGGCACGCGCAGCGCCACTTCACCGCCGAGCATCGCCGTCATCTGCTCGTAGGTGGCCTGCCCTTCCAGGACCGACTGCACCGCCAGCGAGCGATCGACGTCCCCGGTGACGCTCTGGATGGAGTCGAGATTCACGTATTGATCCTGCCACGCGTGAATCAGCTCGTGGGTGATCGCGATGTCCGTCGTCTCACGTGGGAGCCCGTCGACCACGTACAGCACGTCGGTGCGCGGGTCGTAGTACCCGACGATCTGCTCGTTGAGCAGGTCGAGCAGGAACTTCCGGTAGTCCAGGTCCTCGGGGATCAGCCCGAGCGTCTTGAAGACCTGCTCCTCGGCGGCCAGCTCCGCGGCCGGGCTCGACTCGTCGAATCGCGCCAGGAGATACTCGCGCACCTTCTCCTTGCTGCTCACCTGCAGCACGGGCGGGCGCTTGAACGGCCGGCCCGTCGCCTTCTCGATCTGCGCCACCGACTCCCGCACCTGGCGGGCAAAGGGCCCGCTGCCTTCAGGCTCGCTCCGTTCCCGGCATCCGCCCGCGGCAAGGGTGAGCAGGGCGAGGGTCGTCAGCCGCCGTCGGATGGAAGTCGCCATGGGCATGGGATGGAGCCGGAGTCTGGACGCTCAGCCCCCGAGGAACCGGCTGAGCAACGCGTTGCCCCAAAGCAAGGCCAGGAGCGTCGCCGGCGCAAGAAATACCCCGAACGGGACGAGTGGCGGCTCGAACGAGGAGCCCGCATCCAGGGCAAGCTCCGTCTGCGGCTGCAA
>DASTYL010000247.1:0-20119 GCA_035764975.1 Gemmatimonadaceae bacterium
TCCGGCGTGGCCGACCTCCGGACCATCGTGCGCGAGGCATCTGACCGGCTCGGCATGCACGGCCAGCGAACGGTTCTTTTCATCGACGAGATTCACCGCTTCAACAAGGCCCAGCAGGATGCCTTCCTGCCGCACGTGGAAGCCGGGACGATCACGCTGATCGGCGCGACGACGGAGAACCCGTCGTTCGAGATCGTCGGGGCGCTCCTCTCCCGCGTCCGGGTGTTCGTGCTCAAGCCGCTGGCGCCGGCGGACGTCCGGGTCGTGCTCGACCGGGCGCTCGCGGACCGGGAGCGCGGACTTGGCGCCGAGGAGTTGCAGGTGGACGACGCGGCGCTCGCGCTCCTCGCGGAGGAAGCCGACGGTGACGCGCGACGCGCGCTCACGATCCTCGAGGCCGCGGCGGCGCACGTCGGCGCGCGCGGACACATCACCGAGCCGGTGATGCGCGAGGCGATGCAGCTGCGGTTCGCCCGCTTCGACAAGGGCGGGGAAGAGACGTACAACATGCTGAGCGCCTACCACAAGAGCCTCCGCGGCAGCGACCCGCAGGCTGCGCTCTACTGGATGGCCCGGATGCTCGAGGGGGGGATGGATCCCATGGTGATCTTCCGACGCTCGCTGGCGATGGCGGCGGAGGACATCGGGCTCGCCGATCCGGAGGCGCTCAAGCTCGCCGTCGCGGCGCGGGACGCCTACCACACCCTCGGGCCGCCGGAGGGGTACCTGCCGCTGGCACAGATGGTCGTGTATCTCGCCACGGCCCCCAAGTCCAATTCGGCGAAGGTGGCGCTGCACGCGGCCCTCGAAGCGGCGCAGCGGACGCCGGGGGAGGGCGTCCCCCTCCACATCCGGAACGCCCCGACGAAGCTGATGAAGGAACTGGGCTACCACCGCGGGTACCAGTATGCGCACGACGCGGCGGAGGCATACATCCCGCAGGAGTACCTCCCGGATCGCCTGCGCGGCTCGACCTTCTACGTACCGGGCCCGTTCGGGTTCGAGAAGGAGGTCGCGAAGCGGCTGGCGTGGTGGGAGGAACTGCGTCGGCGGGCGAGCGGGTCGTCGGCTCCCGGCGCGCCTGAGGACGAGAGTGCGTCGCAACGACGCGATGCCGATGGTGACGAGCAATGAACCCGATCGGAGGATCGATGCGCAAAGCCTGGATGGTGGCGGCAGTGGTGGTGGCGGTGGCGACGGCCGGATGTGCGTCGCTCATGCGGCAGGCATTCATGGAGCCGGTGGTCACGCTGAAGGACGTCCGGCTGAACGGGCTCGGGCTGCAGGGGGGCAACCTCGACGTGGTCCTGAACGTGTACAACCCCAACGGGTACCGGCTCGACGCGACCAGGGTGAACTACCGGCTCCTGATCGGCGACAGCGTCGACGTCGCGTCGGGAACGATCACGGACCGCCTGACCCTGCAGGAGAACGACTCGACGCGGCTCACGATCCCGGTGGCGTTCACCTTCCGGGGCATCGGCGAGGCCGGCCGACAGCTCCTGAACACGGGCGCGGTGAACTACCGCGTGGCCGGCGATGTGCTGGTCGGCACGCCGGTGGGCAGCTTCACCGTGCCGTACAGCAGCACCGGGCGGTTCTCGGCGTTCGGCGGCACGCGGTAACGGCTCGACCACACTTTCCCTTTGAGGAGTCCGCCATCTCGCGCGACCTGATCCAAATCGAAGAGCCCCGGGAGCGGGCGATTCTCGTCGGCGCGCCCCGGAAGCGTGGGGGTGACAAGCACGCCGTGGACGATCATCTCCGCGAGCTCGGCGAGCTGGCGGACACCGCGGGCGCGCTCGTGGTCGGCGAGCTGACCCAGCAGATCGACCGCCCCCATCCCGGCACCTACCTCGGCAGCGGCAAGATCGAGGAGCTGGCGGACCTCGCGCGCGAGCTCGAGGCGTCGCTCATCATCTTCGACGACGAGCTGTCCCCCTCGCAGGGCAAGAACATCGAGGATGCGGTCGGGAAGCGCGTGGTCGACCGCGCGGAGCTCATCCTCGACATCTTCGCCCTGCGGGCGCGGACGAGCGAGGCGAAGATGCAGGTGGAGCTCGCGCAGCTCGAGTACATGCTGCCGCGGCTCACGCGCATGTGGACCCACCTGGAGCGGTACAAGGCGGGCATCGGCATGCGCGGCCCCGGTGAGACGCAGCTCGAGACGGACCGCCGGCTCGTCAACCACCGCATCAAGCTGCTGAAGGAGCGGCTGCGCGAGGTCGGGCGCTCCCGCGAAGTGCAGCGGCAGAGCCGGCAGGGGGAGTTCAAGGCGTCGCTCGTCGGCTACACCAACGCCGGCAAGTCATCCATTCTGCGTGCGCTGGCCGCGGCGCCCGAGGTGCACGTCGAGGACCGGCTGTTCGCCACGCTGGATCCGCTCACCCGCGAGGCGGATGTCGGTGATGCGCGCGTGCTGCTCACCGACACGGTGGGGTTCATCCGCAAGCTGCCGCACCATCTGGTCGCGAGCTTCCGAGCGACGCTCGAGGAGGTGACGGAGGCCGACCTGCTGCTCCATGTGATCGACGCGAGCCATGAGTACTGGGAGGAGCACAAGTTCGTGGTGGACGAAGTGCTTCACGAGCTCGGGGCCAACGAGCAGCCGGTGCTCCTCGTCTTCAACAAGATCGACCTCCTCGATCACGATGCGCTGCATGCGCTGCACGAGCGCGTGAGCGACCGGGCGACGAACGCCGTCTTCGTCAGCACGGTCACCGAGGGCGGCCTCGAGCCGTTGCGCCGCGCGCTCGTGGCTGCGTCGCGCGAAGGGCGCCCCGTGGCGGAGGTCGAGATGTCGGTCGCCGACGGCCGCCTGCTCGCGGAGCTGCATCGCGACGGCGAGGTCCTGGGCCAGCGGACGGTGGACGATCGCCTGATCGTGCGCGCCCGTGTCGACGAGGCGCTCATCGGGCGGCTGCGGCACGGCGGCGCCGAGGTGCGGCTGGCGCAGCGGGCTGCGGAGAAGCGGAAGGTCTAGGACTGCGGACTGCGGACTGCGGACTACGGACTGCCTCGCCAGGCCTTGGAGGAGGCAGCCCGTCGGTCCAGGTAGCCCGTACTCCGTACCCGCTACTGCCGTTGCCGTAAAAACAAGAAGGAGAGCCCCGGTGACCGGGAACTCTCCTCGAGTGGGAACGCACGGGCTCGAACCGTGGACCTCTGCTGTGTGAAAGCAGCGCTCTAACCAACTGAGCTACGCTCCCGTCTCTCGCGCAGCACGGACTCTCCGCGCGAGCATCGAAATATAACCGCACTCGTCGCGACTGGTAGTCCCGCGCGCAGCCCGACGACATGGCCCAGGTGGGATTTGAACCCACGCACCCCCGATTATGAGTCGGTTGCTCTAACCGCTGAGCTACTGGGCCGATGAACCACGATGAACCGCTCGCGCCGCGCCGGCAAGGCCGCGCCGCGGCGCGACACGGGCCGGCGCGTCCAGCGCCTACGGAAGCAGCGCCGCCCCCTCGTGCAGCAGGAGATAGGCGTCGTACGCCTCGATGATCTCCTCCGGGGACACCGTCGCGGCGCCGAGCTTGGCGACTTCGACGCCGGCGGCGTAGTTCGCGATCACGGCGGCCTCCTCCACCGTGCCGCCGGCGGCCAGCACGGTCGCGAGGTAGGCGGTCACCGTGTCGCCCGCGCCCACGACGTCGTACACCTCGCGCGCGACCGTCGGTACGCGACGGATCGGACCGTCGGCCGCCAGCAGCGCCATCCCCTTCTCGCCGAGCGTCAGCAGGAGGTACTCCACGCCGAGGCGGCGGAAGGTCTCGGGCAGGGCTTCCGGGTGCTCGAGGTCCACGGCGGCGCCCAGCGCTGCCTCGAGCTCGCGCCGGTTCGGCTTGAACACCGTCGCCCCGCGGTAGAGGAAGAAGTTCCGGTACTTGGGATCGACGATGACCGGGATCCCGCGCGCGCGCGCTTCCTCGATCGCCTCGGTGATGACCCGGGGAACGAGCACCCCCTTGTTGTAGTCCTCCAGGACGAGCGCGTCGGCCTCCCGGACGCTCCGCCGGACGGCATCGAGGAGCCGGTCGATCTCGTCGGGGGCGAGGTCCGCGTCGTCTTCCTCGTCGACCCGGACGACCTGTTGCGACCGGGCGACGATCCGGGTCTTGGTCGTCGTCGGGCGATCGACTTCGACGAGGGTGTCGGGGGCCGCCTGGATGGCGGAGAGCATGCTGCGAAGCACCTCGGCGCCCCGATCGGCGCCGACGGCCGCGACGAGGTCGCAGTGGGCTCCCGTGGCGACGACGTTCTGCGCCACGTTGGCCGCCCCGCCCAGGGCGTGCTTGCGTTCCCGGACGCGAACGACCGGGACCGGCGCCTCCGGGGAGATCCGGTCCACGTCCCCCCGGAGGTAGACGTCGAGCATCGCGTCGCCGACGACGACGATGCGGCGGCCGCGCGTGGCGGCGAGCAGCGCGACGAGGCGGTCGCGGGTGATGGAAAGAGGCATCGGGGGCGCAAGCTAAGGGTGCGCCGCCGACAGGGTCAATCGCTGCGCTCGCCATGCGGCACGGCGCTTGCCCTCAGCGGGCAGAGCCCGAGCCCACCCCGCCCGCATTCGCAAGGACCCGTTTGCCCACGTTCGTCGAGCGTTTGAACCGCGCCACCCGAAGCCGGGTGAGCGCCATCCAGGACTACTTCGTTCTCGGCGGCAAGGCCCTCCGCTTCGTCTTCGCACGTCCGTTCTACCATCAGGACGTGATTCAGCAGATGGACGAGATCGGTGTGAAGTCGCTGGGCATCGTCCTGCTGACCGGCTTCTTCACGGGAATGGTGCTGGCGCTGCAGGCCTCCGTGCAGCTCGAGCGGTTCGGCGCGACGATCTACATCGGCGCGCTCGTCTCGGGGTCGATGATCCGCGAGCTCGGGCCGGTGCTCGCCGGGCTGATGGTGGCGGGGCGTGTCGGCTCCGGCATCGCGGCCCAGCTCGGATCCATGAAGGTCACCGAGCAGATCGACGCGCTGAACACGCTCGGCACCGACCCGATCAAGAAGCTGGTCACGCCGCGCGTGCTCGCCGCGGTCCTGATGATGCCGATCCTCACGATCATCGCCGACATGGTGGGGATGGTGGGAGGCAACCTGATCTCGACGGCGCTCGTCGGGATCCCGACGTCGCTGTACTGGCGGACGGTCTGGGACCAGATCATCGCCGGCGGCTTCAGCCTCGGCCTCATCCCGAACGAGTTCCTCCACGGGTTGATCAAGCCCTTCATCTTCGGGGCGATCATCGCCCTCACGGGCTGCTACTTCGGGCTTGGTACCACCGGCGGCACGGAAGGGGTGGGTGTCGCGACGACCCGCACGGTGGTGACGGCGAGCATCCTGATCCTCGTGACCGACTATTTCATCACCCAGGCGCTGCTGGCGCTACTCGTCCCATGACCACACCGGGCGGGACCAACGGCGGCGACCGCCGCCAGGCGGAACGGCGCGGAGACGAGCGGCCGGCGCAGGTGCGGCAGGCGATTCGCACGGCATTGGCCGATGACGTCGCTGGCGCAGGGCAGCCGGCGGCCGGCCGCGACACCAGCGTCCCGGTCATCGCGCTCAAGCATGTCGATCTCGCGTTCGACAAGCCCATCCTCGAGGACATCACGCTCGCGGCATACGTCGGGGAGACGGTCGCGGTCGTGGGTGAATCCGGGACGGGCAAGAGCACGATGCTCAAGCTCATTCTCCGGCTGCTCACGCCGGACCGCGGCAGCGTGGAGATCGACGGCGAGGACATCGCGCACCTCAGCTTCGACGAGGCCCTCGAGGTCCGGAAGAAGATGGGCATGGTGTTCCAGGGGGCGGCCCTGTTCGATTCGATGTCCGTGTTCGAGAACGTGGCGTATCCGCTCCATGAGCACTTCCGCCTCTCGGATGAAGACGTGACGGCGCGGGTGCGCGAGAAGCTCCAGTTCGTGGATCTCGATCCGGACGAAGTCCTGGAAAAGCTGCCGTCGGAGCTGTCCGGCGGCATGCGCAAACGGGTCGGCATCGCGCGGGCCATGGCCGGTAACCCGGAGATCATGCTCTACGACGAGCCGACGTCCGGGCTCGATCCGCTCACGACCGGCACGATCACTCGGCTGATCATGAAGCTCCAGCGCGAGCTCAATGTGACCAGCGTGGTGGTGTCCCACGACATCCGGTCCGTCTTTCGCATGGCAACCAAGGTCGCGCTCCTCAGCGACCGCCGCATCGTGTATTTCGGCACACCTGAAGAGATGACCGCGAGTGACGACCCCTATATCCAGTCCTTTCTCGGCGGATTCTGAGACATGAGACGCTCCGCCTACATCACATGGGACCAGCTGAAGGTCGGCCTGACGGTGCTCGTCGGGCTCGGCATCCTCGGCGTGGCGATCTACTACATCGGGCGCGCGGCGAACATCTTCGCCGACCGCTACGAGCTCGTGGCCTTCCTTCCCGACGCGCCGGGCCTCCGCGTCGGCGGCTCCGTCATGATCGCGGGCCAGATGGCCGGCACCGTGAAGGACATCGAGTTCCTGCCCGTGGACGGGGATACGGCGCGGAACCTCCGCGTGACGATGTCGATCGACGAGACCCTGCGGGAGCAGGTCCGGGGCGACTCGAAGGTGAAGCTCCGGACCCTCGGCCTCCTCGGGGACAAGGTGCTCGACATCAAGCCGGGCACGCCGCGTTACGCCGCCCTCATGCCGAACGACACCGTGACGGTGGAGCCGGCGATCGACTACGACGCCGTCATCGCGAAGGCGGCGGGAGCGGTGGACGACATCGTCGGGCTCACGAAGGATTTCCGCGCCATCACCGGGGGCCTGGTGCGTGGCGAGGGAACCGTCGGGGCACTGCTCACCGACCGGGAGCTGTACGATCAGTTCACCGGGACGATGGCGCGGACCAACGCGATGCTCACGCGCGTGCAGACGTCGCGCGGGACGGTGGGGCGCCTGCTCGACGACCCGAAGCTCTACAACGACATGGTCGCGCTCATCGAGTCGATGAATACGCTCGTGGGACAGGTCAACACGAGCGAGGGCACGGTGGGGATGCTGCTGCGCGACACGACCCTCTACGCGAACCTGGTCGGCATCACGCAGGGCGGCGACTCGCTGATGACGATGCTCACCCAGGGGAACGGGCTCGCGAACAAGCTGCTGACCGACCAGACGCTCTACGACGGGATCAACAAGCTCGTGACGGATCTGAGCGCGATCCTGGCCGACGTTCGCCAGGATCCGAAGCCCTATACCAAGGGGCTCGTCGAGGTGTGCGTGTTCGGCTGCAAGAAGAAATAGCGGGCGCACGGCGGTCGGGCGGGGTGGGATGGGGGCGCCGCGGCGAATGGGCCGGGCGCCCCTTCCCCCATCCGGGGGGCGTTTATGTTTCGGGCATGAAGGAGCTGTCGCTCGGCATCGAGGTCCTGCGCGGAACCACCGTCGAATCCCGCCACCGCGTGCACGCGGCGGTCGTCGACGCGCGCGGGTGCCTCGTGGCCGGCAGCGGCGATGCCCGGTTCTTCACGCACCTGCGCTCCTGCGCGAAGCCGTTCCAGGTCATGCCGCTCGTGGAGAGCGGCGGCTTCGACGAGCTGCGATGGGGCGACAACGAGCTGGCGCTGGCGTGCGGCTCCCACGGCGGGGAGCCCGAGCACGTCGCGATCGCGGAGTCCATGCTCGCGACGATGGGCTTCGAGGAGGGAGACCTCGTGTGCGGCTCGCAGGAGCCACTCGCCCCCCGCGGCGCGAAGCTCCTCCGCGAATCCGGCGAGCGGCCGACGCGGCTCCACAACAACTGCTCGGGCAAGCACGCAGCGATGCTCGGTCGCGCCATGACGGCCGGCTGGGCGGTGGAGGGATACGAGCGCGAGCACCATCCGGTGCAACAGGATGCGCTCCGGAGCGTGGCCCACTGGTCCCGGCATCCGGCCTCGGAGATCCGGCGCGCGGTGGATGGCTGTGGCGTGGTCGAGTTCGCCCTCCCGCTCGAAGCCCTGGCGCGCGCCTACGCCTGCTTCGGGCACGCCGCCGGGGACGAGGATTCGGTCGCGGCCCGCGTGCTCCACGCGATGCGCACGCGGCCGTTTCTCATCGGCGGCACGGACCGGTTCGACACCGTCGTCGGCGAGGAGACGGAGGGGGACGTCGTCGTCAAGCTCGGGGCGGAAGGGGTGCACGCCGCCGTGGTGCCGGCCCTGGGACTGGGCTTCGCGATCAAGGTGGAGGACGGCGCAGCGCGGGCGCAGTACCCCGCGATGCTGCGGCTGCTCCAGCACTTCGATGCGCTCCCCGCCACCCTGTCGGGCCGGCTGGCCGAGTATCTCCGCCGGCCGCTCAGGAACACCCGTGGCGAAGTCGTCGGCGAAGTACGTCCGCTGGCGTGATGCGCAGCGTGAAGACGCTGCGCGGTGCAGCCGCACGATGATGGTGCCATCGTCCGATCGCGAGAAGTTCACGTCGCTGGATGCGGAGACCGTTGCGCTCGTCCGGCTGGCGGCCGTCGTCGCCGGCGGGACGGAGATGGAGCTGCGGCAGGCGGTCGTCGAGGCGGCGCCGCTGATCCGGCCAGTCTGGGTGGACGAGCTGCTGCTGCAGTCCTACCTCTTCGCCGGGTTTCCGCGGATGCTCAACGCCGCTCGCGAGTGGCGGAAGGCGACGGGATTGCCGGCAGAGGCGGACGACGAAGGGGTGCACGACGAGATGATCGGTGTGTGGCACGAACGCGGCGAGGCGACGTGCAGCGCGGTCTACGGCGACATGTATCCGAAGCTGCGCGAGAACATGCGGTCGCTGCACCCGTCGATCGATGCCTGGATGATCGTCGAGGGCTACGGCAAGGTGCTGGGCCGGCCGGGGCTCGATCTCCCGCGGCGCGAGCTCTGTATCGTCGCGGCGTGCGTCGCGAGCGAGCAGGACCGTCAACTGGTCTCGCACCTGCACGGAGCAGTGAACGTCGGTGCGCCGGCGACCTGGGTGGATGACACCCTTCGCGCGCTGAATGGGGTCACCCGGGCGGACGCACTCCAGCGTGCGACCATGTTGTGGGCGAGAGTCAAGGGAAAGTGAGCTGCTGAATGTTCATCGATCGGGCGGTAGTGAAGGTGCAGGCGGGCGACGGCGGCTCCGGAATCGTGAGCTTCCGGCGGGAGAAGTTCGTCCCGCTCGGCGGGCCCGATGGGGGCGACGGGGGGCGAGGCGGCAGCGTCATCGTGCGCGGCGACTCCAACCTCAGCACGCTGCTGGACTACACCTACCGCGATTTCTGGAAGGCCGATGCCGGTGACCACGGCTCGGGCGGGAATCGCAGCGGGCGATCGGGCGCGGACATCATCATGCCCGTCCCACCGGGCACCGTGATCCGCGACAAGGACACCGGCGAGTTCGTCGGCGAGATTCTCGAGCACGGGCACGAGATCATCGTCGCGCAGGGCGGGCGGGGCGGGAAGGGCAACGCCTGGTTCGTCACCGCCACGCATCAGTCGCCCCGCGAATTCCAGCCGGGTGAGGACGGCGAGCAGCGCACGCTCGAGTTGGAGCTCAAGCTCATCGCAGACGTGGGGCTCGTGGGCCAGCCCAACGCGGGCAAGTCGACGCTGCTCTCCGTCATCTCGGCGGCCCGCCCCAAGATCGCCGACTATCCGTTCACGACACTCGCGCCGAACCTCGGCGTCGTGCCGCTGAGCGGCCATCGCACGTTCGTCGTGGCCGACATCCCGGGCATCATCGAGGGGGCGCACGAGGGCAAGGGGCTTGGGCTGCAGTTCCTCCGGCACATCGAGCGCACGCGGTTGCTCGCGTTCCTCATCCCGGTGGATGCCATGGACTGGCAGGCCGAGTACGACGGCCTGCGTGCGGAGGTCGCTGCGTATTCGTCCGAGCTCGCGAGCAAGCCGCACTGTGTCGTGTTCAGCAAGATGGACCTGCTCGGGGATCTCGAGCCGCCGCCGATCGACGCACCGGAAGCATTCGGGATCTACGCCATCAGCGGGGCAGCCCGTCAGGGGCTGGACACGCTGCTCGCCGCATGGTGGGAGCGCCTGGCGCAAGTGAAGCGGGCGGACGCTGCGCCGAAGGTGGACTCGGTCCCGCTGCCGTGATTCGCTCCGTCCGCGAGCGGCCGGCAGGCGCCTGGCGCACGCGGGCGACGCGGGGGAATCCCGCGCCGACGATGGTGCGCCGCGGGGAGACGGGATATCCAGCGGCGCTCGAGGACGGCGATCCGCCGCGGCAGCTCTGGTGTCTGGGGGATGCATCGCTGCTCGGCGTGCAGCCGATGGTGGCGATCGTCGGCACCCGCAACTCGACGGCATACGGCGAGCGTACGGCGCGCGATCTCGCCCGCGCGATCGTCGACGGCGGCGGCTGCGTGGTGAGCGGGATGGCCCGTGGCGTGGATGCCGCGGCGCACGCCGGCGCGATGGAAGGCGGCGGCAGGACCATCGCGGTGCTCGGGACCGGGGTGGACGTGCCGTACCCGCCGCGGCACCGTGCGCTCCACGCGCGCATCGCCGCCGCCGGACTTGTGATCTCTGAAATGCCGCTCGGGCAGGGGGCGTTCATCGGATGCTTTCCCCGCCGGAACCGGATCATCGCCGGCCTCGCGTCCGTCGTCGTCGTGGTGGAGGGAGGCCACAAGAGCGGCGCGCTCAAGACGGCGGGCATCGCCCTGGAACTCGGACGGAGCGTCGCCGGCGTCCCGGGCCCCATCGATTCGCCGCAGAGCGCGGGCGTGAACCAGCTCATTCGCGACGGCGCACACATGCTGACGGACGTCGGCGACCTGCTGCAGCTCGCAGGGCTGGACCCCGCCCGTCGCGTCGCATACGAGCCCGCAGGCCCCGATGAGCGGGCGGTCTACGACGCACTGTCCTCCGGCGCGCTGTCGCCGGACGTGCTGGCGCTGCGCACCGGGCTTCCCGCGGCGCGGTGTTTTGCCGCCGTGACGGCGCTCGAGCTCGCGGGCGCGGTGGAATGCACGCTCGGAGGGACGGTCCGGCGACGCTGAACGGCGGGCGATGCAGGGACGCCATCCGCTAGCTTTCGAGCATGCGTCCGCGCCATGCCTACATTCACGTGCCATTCTGCGCACGGCGCTGCTCGTATTGCGACTTCGCGATCGCGGTCCGGCGCACGGTGCCGGTCGACGACTTCCTGGCGGGTCTCGCCGGCGAGCTCGGAACGCGGTATCCCTCCCATGCGTCGCCCTGGGTCCTCGACACGCTGTATTTCGGCGGCGGCACGCCCTCGCGCCTCGGTGCATCGGGAGTCGCGCGGATGATGGAGCTGGTCGGGCGCCATGCGGAGCTCGCGCCCGGCGCCGAAGTGACGCTCGAGGCCAACCCGGATGACGTGACGGCCGATGCCGCGCGGGCCTGGGTGGAGTCGGGGGTCAACCGGATCTCCCTCGGCGTGCAGTCGTTCGATCCGCGCGTCCTGGACTGGATGCATCGGTCGCACACCGCCGACCGGATCGAGCCGGCCGTGGCGGCGATCCGCGAGGCGGGCATCGCGGATTTCTCCGTCGACCTGATCTTCGCCCTGCCGGAAGCGCTGGAACGCGACTGGAAACGGGATCTCGACCGCGCGCTCGCCCTGGAGCCTGCCCATGTCTCGCTCTACGGGCTCACCATCGAGCCGCACACGCCGCTCGGGCGGTGGCATGCGCGCGGCACGGCGCGGGAGGCCCCGGAAGATCGCTACGCCGCGGAGTTCCTGAGCGCGCATCGCGTCATGTCGGCTGCCGGGTTCGACCATTACGAGGTCTCCAACTTCGGCCGCCCGGGCCGGTGGTCGCGGCACAACCAGTCGTACTGGCGCGGCGTGCCGTACGCGGGGCTCGGGCCCGGGGCGCACGAGTTCGACGGGGCGATGCGGCGGTGGAACGACTCCGCCTACGTCGAATGGCAGGCGCGTTCCGCGCGCCGCGAAGACCCCGTGGCCGGGTCCGAAACCCTCACCGAGGCGAACCGGCTCGCCGAGCAGGTGTATCTGGGGTTGCGGACCGTCGCCGGGTTGCCGATAGACGCCGCGGAGCGCGAATTGGCGCTCCCCTGGATGGAGGCGGGGTGGGCAGCGGTCAGCGCCGAAGGCCGCCTCGTGCTGACGGCCGAGGGCTGGCTCCGGATGGATGCCCTCGCCCAATCCTTGACACGCTTCCGAAGTCGTTGATAGGTTAGCACTTATGGTGTTCGGCGAGACGCTCACGAAGCGCGAGCGCATGGTGCTCGAGGCGGTCATCCAGACCTACGTCCAGACCGCCGAGCCCGCGGGCTCGCGGGCGCTGTCGCGTCGGTTCGGCCTGGGCGTGTCCCCGGCCACGATCCGCAACACGATGAGCGACCTCGAGGAGAAGGGGTTCCTCTCGCACCCGCACACGTCGGCCGGTCGCGTTCCCACGGACAAGGCGTACCGGGCGTACGTCGACCAGATCCTCAGCATCGCGCCGATCGATCGCTCGGCCTCGGCGGATCCGTTGCAGACGCGCCTGCAGCAGGAGCTCAGCGAGGGCAGCACCGCCATCGAGGAGATTCTCCGCCGGGCGGCGCAGAGCCTGGGCGTGCTCACGCAGGAGCTGGGCGTCGCGATGGGGCCGCGACTCGACACGGTCACCCTCGAGCGGCTCGAGCTGGTCCGCATCACGCACGGGCGCCTGCTCGTCGTGATCTCGCTCCGCGGCGGCGTGATGCGCACCGTCTTCGTCGAGGTCGAGGGCGAGATCGCCGATGCGGCCCTCGCCGAAGTCACGGTCGTGCTCAACGAGCGGCTCGCGGGACTCACGCTGCGCGAGGTCCGCAACTCCATCGGCGAGCGGCTGCGCGACACCGGGTCCGGCCCCGGCGCGAGCGGGTTGCTCAACATCTTCGTCGAGGAGGGCGAGCAGCTGTTCGAGGCGGCGCTCACGGGCGGAGAGAGCAGCGTGGTGCTGGGCCACCCGTCGGTGCTCGCCGAGCAGCCGGAGTTCTCGGCCGCGGAGAGCATGCGCCGCCTGCTGACGCTCACGGAGGCGCCGGCGCGCCTGGGCGAGGCCATCCGCCGGCGGGACCATGCGCGCGGCATCTGCATCACCATCGGCAACGAGCACGACGATCCGCGGCTCGACCAGTTCACCGTCGTGACGGCGGAATATCACATCGGCTCGCTCAATGGCGTCATCGGCGTCATCGGTCCGACGCGCATGCCGTACGACAAGGTGATCGCGCTGGTGACGCACACGTCGAGGCTGGTCACCGATCTGCTCGATTAAATTCGAGATGCGAGATGCGAGATGCGAGAACGGCCGGTGCCCTTCTCGCATCTCGCATCTCGCATCTCCCGAATGAACCCCCAATGGCAGACTACTACTCCGTTCTCGACGTCCAGCGCGGTGCACCGGACGACGAGATCAAGAAGGCATATCGCAAGCTTGCGATGAAATGGCATCCCGACCGCAACAACGGGTCGAAGGAGGCCGAAGAGAAGTTCAAGGAGATCACCGAGGCGTACGACGTCCTGCGCGATCCGCAGAAGCGCGCCGTGTACGACCGCTACGGGGAGGCCGGGCTGCGCGGCGGCGGCGGCCCCGCGGACTTCCACCACTTCGACCTGTCGGAAGCGCTCGGCGTGTTCATGCGCGACTTCGGCGGCTTCGGCGGGTTCGAGGAGATGTTCGGGGCGGCACGCGGCGGCGGAAGCGTCCGCACGGGCGCCGACGTCAAGGTGACGGTGCCGCTCACGCTGGCGGAGGTCGCGACCGGGGTCGAGCGGACGCTGACGCTCAAGCTCCTCGACGCCTGCGACCGGTGCGAGGGCAACGGGGCCGAGCCCGGGACGCAGCCCCAGACGTGCACGACCTGCGGCGGCGCCGGCGAGGTGCGGCGTGCGCAGCGCTCGTTCTTCGGCCAGTTCGTGAGCGTCGCGCCGTGCCCGACCTGCAAGGGCGAGGGGCAGGTGGTGGCGACGCCGTGCCGCAAGTGCCGCGGCGAGGGGCGGGTGCGCGGCGAGCGTACCGTCAACGTGAAGATTCCCGCGGGCGTGGCCAGCGGGCAGTACATGACGCTGCGCGGCGTCGGCAATGCCGGCGCGCGGGGCGGTCCGCGCGGCGACGTGCATGTCATCTTCGACGTGGCCGACGATCCGCGCTTCGAGCGGGACGGCGAGGATCTCTACACGGAGGTGCTCGCGACCTACCCGCAGCTCGTGCTGGGCGGCACCATCGAGGTGCCGACGGTGGACTCCACCGTCTCCCTCGAAGTCCCCGCGGGGACGCAGAGCGGGCAGGTATTTCACCTGCGCGGACGCGGGCTGGCGCGCATCAACGCCGCGGGAACGGGCGATCTCCACGTGCGCGTGCAGCTCTGGACGCCGGAGGAGATCGGCCCCGACGAGCGCGAGGTGATCGAGCGGCTGCACGCGCTGCGGCCGAAGGTGGAGCTGTCGAGCCGCGGCAAGGGCTTCTGGGCGCGCATGAAGGAGGCGCTCGGCGCATGAGCGAGCACGAGGAGGCGCCGCCGGGCCGCATCGAGGGGGAACCCTCGGCGACCGGTGCGCAGTGGCTGGCGGTGCGCGTACGACCGGCCGGGTCGCGCGACGCTGCGATGGAAGCGCTGTTCGCGGCGGGCTCCATGGGCGTCCACGAGTCGGGGGACGAGCTGCACACCCATTTTCCGGAGGGCACCGACGCGGATGAGGTACGCCGCGTGGTGCTCGCCGCCGACCCCGGTGCCGAGGTGCACGCGGAGTGGGCGCCGGCGGTGGACTGGAGCGAGGCCTGGAAGCACGGCGTGCACGCGCACGACCTCGGCGCCCTGACGGTCGCGCCGCCGTGGCTGGCCGAACAGACGGACCCGGCCCGTACGATCATCATCGATCCCGGCATGGCCTTCGGCACCGGCGAGCATGCGACGACACGCGGAGTCATCCGGCTGCTCGCGAACCTGATCCAGCCGGGCGACCGCGTCGCCGACCTCGGCGCAGGAAGCGCGATCCTCGCCATCGCCGCGGCGAAGCTCGGGGCAGCCTGGGTCGCCGCCATCGAGATCGATGCCGAGGCGATTCCCAACGCGGAAGAGAACATCGAGCGCAACGGCGTCGCGGATCGCGTCCGGGTGTTCCTCGGGGATGCCGCCACGCTGCTGCCGCTCGTTGCACCGGTGCAGGTCATCCTTGCCAACATCATCTCGTCGGTGCTCGTCAACATGCTGCCCGCGATCGCGGACGGGCTGGCGGAGGGGGGCACGGTGATCCTCAGCGGAATCCTCCGCGAGGAGCGCGACCGGATGCTGGACGTGCTCGATCGCGGCGGGTGGAAGGTCCTCGCCGAGGATGCCGAGGACGCCTGGTGGAGCGTGGCCGTCGCACGACGGTGAGCACGTTCTACCTCGAGGGCGCGCTGGAGCCTGGCGCGACGGCGGAGCTCGCGGAGGCGGCCGCACATCATGCCCGCGTCAAGCGGCTCGGCGTGGGCGACGCGATCCGTCTCGGCAATGGCGCCGGGCGTCTCGCGGACGGGACGATCACACGGGTGGGTCGGGCGTCGGTCGCGGTGTCGGTCGGCACCGTGCACGACGTCGCGCCGCCGACGCCCCTCGCGCTTTACGCACCGGTGGGCGATCGTGAGCGCATGCTCTGGCTGGCCGAGAAGGCGACGGAGCTCGCGATCACGGAGTGGCATCCGGTGATGTTCCAGCGCTCTCGGAGCGTGTCGCCGCGCGGCGAAGGCGAGGCGTTCGCTGCGAAGGTTCGCGCGCGGATGATCAGCGCGCTCGAGCAGTCGGATGGCGGATGGCTTCCGACGATGTTCCGCGAGATCGACGTGCGCGAGGCCGCGGCGGTGCAGGGGACGCATGCGCGGTACCTGCTCGACGCCGGCGGCGGCCGCTTCGACCCGTCGCCGGGAGCGCGTGGTGCCGCCGTCATCCTCGGGCCCGAAGGCGGGATGGAACCGGCGGAGCGCGAGATGCTGATCGCCGGCGGGTGGCGGCCGGCTGCCCTGGCCGCGACCATTCTTCGGTTCGAGACCGCCGGCATCGCCGCACTGGCGATCGTCCGGGCCGCGCATACCCCGCTCGCCGAGGGAACCGATGGCTGAGCAGTGCCTGTTCTGCCGCATCGTGCGGAAGGAGATTCCCGCGACGATCGTCGCCGAGACCGACGACTGCCTCGCGTTTCGCGACATCACGCCACGGGCGCCGGTTCACGTGCTCGTGATCCCGAAGCACCACGTGGCATCCATCGGCGACGCCACCGATCCCTCGCAGATCGGCAAGCTCTCGCTGCTCGCGGCCGAGATCGCGCGGCAGGAGGGGATCGCCGAGTCGGGCTACCGGACGGTGATCAACACGGGCCCGGATGCCGGACAGACGGTGTTTCACGTTCATCTCCATCTGCTGGGCGGGCGGGAGATGGGGTGGCCGCCGGGCTGACCGCACCGCGGTCCGTTAGATTGCCCTGAGGTCGGCCCGCGTGAGATCCCGTTCCCCCCAGTGCGCCCGACACCCGACGCCCAACGCTCCCATGCTTCTCGACCAGCTCCAATCCGACCTCACTACCGCGCGGCGCGCGCAGGACAAGCCGCTGACGCTGCTGCTCGGCACGCTCGTGTCCGACGTGAAGAACCGGCAGCTCGAGGTGAACCGCGATCTCACCGACGACGACGTCGTCGAGGTGCTGCGGAAGGGCATCAAGAAGCGGCGCGAGTCGGTCGAGATGTACGCGGCGGGCGGCCGCGAGGATCTCGCCGCGAAGGAGCGCGAGGAAGTCGCCGTGATGGAACGCTACCTCCCGGCGCAGGCGAGCGAGGACGACATCCGCGCCGCCGTGCGCGCCGCGATCGCCGGCGGCGCCGCGAACATGGGAGCAGTCATGGGGAAGGTCGTGCCGCAGTTCAAGGGACGGGCAGAGGGCGGCACGATCAACGCCATCGTGCGAGAGGAGCTGGCCGCCAAGGCGTGAACGCCCACGCGCTCGCCGTTCTCGAGTTTCCCCGGCTTCTCGAGCTCGTCGCCGCCCGCGCGACGACCGAGCTCGGCGCGGAGCGCGTGCGCGCGCTCAGCCCCACCACGGATCGCGACTGGCTGGACCGCGAGCATACGCGCGTCACGGCCATGCGCAGCGCGATCGCCGGCGAGCAGCCCTGGTATCCGGAGCCCGTTCCGGATCTTCGGAAGGCGCTCGGTCGCCTCCGGGTGGAAGGGCTCGGATGGTCGGGCACCGAACTGCTCGGTGCGGCGCAGCTGCTCCGGTCGTCGCGGCGCACGCAGGAGTCGCTCGCGAGCGACAAGCGCCCCGCGATGGTCGTCGCCGTGCTCGGCCCGCTGCTCTCGCGCCTCTTCGTCGCCAAGGCGGAGGAGGAGGCGATCGAGCGCACGCTTCAGGAGGACGGCACCGTGCGCGACGACGCGTCGCCCGCGCTGCGGCGCATCCGCCGCGAGCTGCGCGCGGCGCACGGGGAGCTCATTCGCATCCTCGAGCGGGCGATGGAGCGCCTGGAGTCGCATCATCGCGTGCAGGACGCGTCGGTCACCGTCCGGGAAGGACGGTATGTCATCCCGGTCCGGCGGGAAGGGCGCGGGGCGGTGGGCGGCATCGTGCACGGCGCGTCGCAGACCGGTGGCACGCTCTTCGTCGAGCCCCCGGCCGCGATCGAGTTCGGCAACCGGATCCGCGAGCTCGAGGCGGAGGACGACGAGGAGGTCGATCGCATCCTGCGGGAGCTCACCGATCGCCTGCGCCCGCACCGCGCGGAGCTCGGGGCGACGCTGGAGGCCCTCGCCGAGCTCGATGCGCTGTTCGCGCGCGCGCGGTACGCGCGGGAGTTCGCGTGCACATCGGCGCCGTTGACGGCGGCCCGGCGCGGCTTCGCGCTGCGACGCGCCCGCCACCCGCTGCTGCTCGCGCGCGCCGCGGCGGAGGGATCGGACGTCGTCCCGTTCGACCTCGCGATGGATCCAGGCGAGCGCACGCTGCTCGTCTCCGGGCCCAACACCGGCGGCAAGACGGTGCTGCTCAAGGCGGTGGGCATGATCTCCGCCATGGCGCAGGCCGGCATTCCCGCGCCGGTGGACGAAGAGAGCGCGATCCCGATGTTCGACGACATCTACGCGGATGTCGGCGACGAGCAGTCCATCGAGGCGAGCCTCTCGACGTTCAGCGCACACCTGAAGAACCTCTCCGAGGTGCTGCGACTCGCCACCGCGGACTCGCTGGTGCTCGTCGACGAGCTGGGGTCCGGCACGGATCCCACGGAGGGTGCGGCGCTCGGCTGGGCGATCCTCGAAGAGCTCACGGGGCGGGGAACGACCACCATCGCGACGACGCACCTCGGCACGCTCAAGGAGCTCGCCACGCAGGTGGACGCCGTCGTGAATGCGTCGCTGCAGTTCGACGCGGTGCGGCTCGCGCCGACCTACCGCCTCATCAAGGGCGTGCCGGGGCGCTCCTACGGCATCAGCATCGCCCGCCGGCTCGCGCTGCCGGAGCCCGTCGTCGCGCGCGCCGAAGAGCGGCTGCCGCAGCAGGAGCGCGACATGGCCGCCCTCCTCGAGCAGCTCGAGCGGCGCGAGGCCGAGCTGGCGGAACGCGAGCGCGAGGCGGCGCTCATCGCCGACGACGCCCGCCGGCGCATCCACGACGTGATGCGCCGCGAGCAGAACGTCCGGGCGCGCGAGCGCGAGGCGGAGAAGCAGGCGCGCCAGGACGCGCGTCGCTACCTGCTCGACGCGCGGGCGGAGATCGACCGCACCATCAGGCAGCTCAAGCAGGCCGGTGCGGAGCAGCTCGAGGAACAGGGCCGCGCGGCGCGCCGGCAGGCCGAGCAGCTTGCGCAGCGCCAGGGGAGCGAGCTCGATCGCCTCGACCGGGAGGAAGCCAACGCCGCGCGCCGGCTCCAGCCGCGGGGGCCCGCCGCGGCGGCGCGTGGGGCCGAGCCCCCTTCCGAGGGCGACTCCGTGGCGGTCGGGACGCTCGGCGGCAAGCGCGGACGCGTGATGGCGCTCCGCGGGCGCGACGCCGTCGTCGCCGTCGGGCCCCTCAAGCTCACCGTCCCGCTGGCGACGCTCACGAAGGTCGACGCACCGCCCCCCGAGGCGGTGGTCGCGCTCCATGGCGACATGCCGGACGTCGAGGCGCGCAGCGAGATCGACCTGCGCGGCATGCGCGTCGACGAGATCGACGCCGTGCTGATGCAGGCGCTCGACGCCGCGGTCCGCGCCGATCTCAAGTCGCTGCGGATCATCCACGGCAAGGGGATGGGCGTCCTGCGCGCGCACGTCGCCGAGCTGCTGCAGAAGGACACGCGGGTGACGAACCAGCGGCTCGGTGCGTGGAACGAAGGCGGCACCGGCGTGACCGTCGCGGAATTCTGATGATTCCCAACGAGACGGTCGACCGGGTCCGGGATGCCGCGGATGCCGTGGAGATCATCGGCGAGCAGGTGAAGCTGCGCCGGGTCGGCACCAGCTTCCGTGGCCCGTGCCCCTTCCACGGCGGGAAGAATCCCAATTTCTCCGTGAATCCACGCACGAACGCGTACCACTGCTTCAAGTGCGGCGAGAGCGGGGATGTCTTCAGCTTCGTGCAGAAGCGGCTCGGTCTCGATTTCGTGGAGGCGGTGAAGTACGTCGGTGCGCGCGCGGGCGTGGACGTCGTGGAAGTGGAGACGCGCCGCGAGGAGAAGGACGCCCGGGAGCCGATGTGGGAGCTCAACGCCGCGGCGGCGGAGTTCTTTCAGCGCGCGCTCTGGGACGACCCGGCGAGCGCGCCGGCGCGCGACTACCTGGCGTCGCGCACGCTCTCCCGCGAGGTCGCCGAGCGCTTCGGCATCGGGTTCGCGCCCTGGGAAGGCGAGCGGCTCCGCGAGCACCTCGCGGCATTGGGCTACGATGACGCGGCGCAGCTCGAGGTGGGGCTGCTGCTGAAACGGGAATCGGAGGGAGGCGGCGAGGCGGTGGTGCGCCCGCGTTTCCGCGGACGCCTCATGTTCCCGATCCACGATGCGCAGGGACGGGTGATCGCCTTCGGCGGCCGCGTCATCGGCAAGGGCGAGCCGAAGTACCTCAACTCGCCCGAGTCCCCCGTGTTCATCAAGGGGCGGACGCTGTACAACCTGCACCGCGCGCGCGCCGCGGCCCGCCGGGACGAGCGGGCCATCGTCGTGGAAG
>DASTYL010000248.1:0-6860 GCA_035764975.1 Gemmatimonadaceae bacterium
TCTCCCTGCCCCGACGCCGCAGCTCTTCTCGTTCAACTCGCCGCGCGGCGCCTGCCAGAAGTGCAATGGGTTCGGCGCGGTGCTCGAGTACGACGAACGGCTCATCGTGCCGTACGGCGACCGGACGCTGCGTGACGGTGCGATCCACCCGTGGACGATGCCGCGGTACGAGAACAAGCGCCGCGCACTCGCGGAGTTCGCGCGCAAGGAGAAGATCGACCTCGACACGCCCTGGGAGCAGCTCCCCGCCGCGGACCGTCACTCGCTGCTCCACGGCAAGGCGCGCGGCTTCAAGGGGATCTTCCCCTTTCTCGTCGAGCTGGAGGAGAAGCGCTACAAGCAGTACATCCGCGTCTTCCTGCGGCAGTACCAGTCGGCGATGGAATGCCCGGACTGCCACGGGACGAAGCTCTGCGCCGATGCGATGAACGTGCGCGTGGGCGGCATCTCGATCGGCGAGGTCGCCGACCTGCCCGTGGACCGGCTGTCGACCTGGCTCGGCACGCTCGAGCTGACGGCCTTCGAGCGCGAGGTGGCGGCGACCGTCCTCACCGAGGCGCGCAATCGCGTGCAGTTCCTCTGCGACGTCGGGCTCAATTACCTCACGATGAATCGCGCGACGCGCACGCTCTCCGGCGGGGAAGCGCAGCGCATCGGGCTCGCGAACTCCCTCGGATCGCACCTCGTGGATACGCTCTACGTCCTCGACGAGCCGTCCATCGGGCTGCATGCCCGCGACACGGAACGGCTGCTGCGCCTGCTCCACCGGCTGCGCGACACGGGCAACACGGTGCTCGTCGTCGAGCACGACCCGGAGACGATCCGCGCGGCCGACCACATGGTGGAGCTTGGGCCCGGGAGCGGCGACAAGGGGGGAGAGCTGGTCTTCAACGGCCCGGCATCACGCGTCGCCGAAAGTCCGCTCACCGGTCAGTATCTCACCGGGGTGCGCGAGATCCCCGTTCCCCCCGCGCGCCGGCGACTCGGCCCGCTGTGGCTCGCCCTCACCGGCGCGCGGGAGCACAACCTCACCGGCGTGGACATTCGCATCCCGCTCGGCGCGATCACCGCCGTGACGGGCGTGTCGGGCTCCGGCAAGAGCACGCTGGTGCAGGATGTCCTGCTCCGCGCACTGGAGCAGAAGCTCACCGGCGAACATTCGGCGAAGCAGCACCTCGGCGAGCGCGTGGGGGCGTACGACACGCTGTCCGGATGGGAGACGCTCGAAGGGGTCGTGGCCATCGACCAGAGCCCGATCGGCAAGTCGCCGCGCTCCAATCCCGCGACGTACGTGAAGGCGTGGGACGAGGTCCGGCGCATCTTCGCGGATGCCCCGCTCTCCAGGCAGCGCGGGTACGCGCCGGGCACGTTCAGCTTCAACGCCGCCGGCGGCCGCTGCGATCACTGCGAGGGGGCGGGATACCTCGAGGTGGAGATGGTGTTCATGGCCGACGTCTTCGTGCCGTGCGACATGTGCGGGGGCAAGCGCTTCAAGCCGGAGGTGCTGGAGGTCCAGGTCCGCGGGAAGAGCATCCACGACGTCCTCGAGATGACGGTGGACGAGGCCATCCGCTTCTTTCCACGCGAGGAGAAGCTTGGCCAGGCGCTGTGGCACCTGCAGCAAGTCGGGCTTGGATACCTCCGGGTGGGCCAGCCGGCGACGACCCTCTCAGGCGGCGAGGCCCAGCGGCTCAAGGTGGCGCGGGAGCTCATCACGTCGGGCCGGAAGGGTGGCAGGAAGCTCTACCTCATGGACGAGCCCACGACGGGGCTGCACCTGGAGGACATCCGGAAGCTCGCCCAGGTGTTCGACCGCCTCGTGGACCACGGGCATACGCTCGTGCTCATCGAGCACAACCTCGACGTCATCAAGCTCGCCGACTGGGTGCTCGACCTGGGCCCGGAGGCGGGGGCGGGAGGCGGCCAGCTCGTCGCGGCGGGCCGCCCCGAGGACGTGGCCGCGGTGGAGGCGTCGCACACCGGACGGTGGTTGCGGACGGTGCTCCCGGACTGGCGCACACCGCGCCCCGAGCTGGCGCCTCGAGGGGCCGAGGACAGCGCCGCCCGTCGCGCGACGCCCGCGCGCAAGCGCGCGCAAGTGCGGGCTTCGTAACCGTTTGCCCCACCCCGCAGGGCTTCCAATCCCCCCTCGGGCCCGTTAGCTTTCGTGTCTCGCGAGCCTCGCGCCCGCGAACAATTCCCCGATAGCTCAGTTGGTAGAGCGTTCGACTGTTAATCGAATGGTCGCAGGTTCGAGTCCTGCTCGGGGAGCCTGACGATTTGCCGGAACGGGCCGCATTCCTCTGGAATGTGGCCCGTTCCGCGTTCGCCCCGGGCGGCACCGCTGTCGACGGGGGGTCCCGACCGAGCAGGACCTCCCTCAGGGCGGGGTGGTTCGCCGCCCGCCGCCCGGGTAGAATCCGCGCATGACTGAACGCACCCCCGCCGTCGTCGCCGTGATCATGGGCAGCAGGAGCGACCTGCGCACGATGCAGCCCGCGGTCGATCTCCTCGCCGAGCTCGGGATCCCCCACGAGGTTCGCGTCGTCTCCGCGCACCGCACGCCGGACTGGATGTTCGAGTTCGCGAGCACCGCCGAGGCGCGCGGGATCGAGGTGATCATCGCCGCCGCGGGCGGTGCCGCACACCTGCCCGGGATGGTCGCGGCGAAGACCGTGCTGCCGGTGCTCGGTGTGCCGGTCCCTGCGACGATGCTCAACGGCGTGGACGCGCTGCTGTCCATCGTGCAGATGCCGAAGGGCGTGCCGGTGGGGACGCTGGCCATCGGCGAGCCGGGCGCCGCGAACGCCGCGCTGCTCGCCGCATCCATCGTGAGCGGGTCGCGTCCGGCGCTGCGGGAGCGGCTGCGCGCGTGGCGCGCATCGCGGACCGAGGAGGTCATGGCCGCGACGGACCTCGGCGGCTCGCACTGATGGCCCCCATTCTTCCGGGAGCGACCATCGGGTTCTTCGGCGGCGGACAACTCGGCCGCATGACGGCGATGGCCGCGCGCACGCTCGGCTACCACGTGCATGTGCTCGACCCGAGCGCCGACTGCGCGGCGCGCGCCGTCGTGGATCGGGTGGTGGCCGCGCGGTTCGACGATCCGGATGCCGCCGCGGAGCTGGCGCGACACTGCGACGTCGTGTCGCTCGAGATCGAGCAGGTCGGCGCCGCGAGCCTCGCCGCCGCCGAACGGCACGCGCCCGTCCGGCCGGGTGCCCGCGTCCTCGAGATCGTGCGCGATCGCTCCTCGCAGAAGGCCTGGCTGCGCCGCACCGGATTCCCCATCGGCGACTATCAGGACATCACGTCAGGCGCGGACCTCGACCGCGCCGTCGCGACCTACGGGACGCCGCTGTTCGTGAAGGCGAACCATGGCGGCTACGACGGGCGCGGGCAGGTGCGCGTCGAGCGCGCGAGTGACGCCGCGGTGGCGTGGCGCGAGCTGGCCGAGCGGCCGAGTGTCGCCGAGCGCGGGCTGGCGCTCGAGCTCGAGCTGTCGGTGATGGTCGCACGGTCACCCTCCGGGGCCGTCGCGGTGTATCCGCCGGCACTGAACCACCACGAGAACCAGGTGCTTGCGTGGTCGGTGCTCCCGGCGCCCATCGCGCCGGAGATCGCGGCGGCAGCGACCACGATTGCCAGCGACATCGCGGCGTCGATCGGGCTCGAGGGGATCCTCGCGGTCGAGATGTTCCTGACGACGTCGGGTGAACTGCTCGTGAACGAGCTCGCCCCGCGGCCACACAACTCCTATCACACGACCGAAGTCGGCTGCGTGACGAGCCAGTTCGAGCAGCTCGTGCGCGCCGCATGCGACCTCCCGCTCGGCGCGACGGAGGTCAGCCGGCCGTCGGCCATCGTCAACCTGTTCGGCGATCTCTGGCTGGCGGGTCGCGCGCCGCGCTTCGACCGCGCGCTCGCCGTGCCTCACACTCGCGTGCACCTGTACGGCAAGCCCGGCGCGCGCGCCGGCCGCAAGATGGGCCACATTGCGGCCGTCGGCGCCACGACCGAAGAAGCCCTTGCCCGGGCCCACGCCGCATTCGAGGCGATCGGGATCCCCTGACCGGGTGTCGCGCGCCCGGGATTTGCCGTGACCGGCGTGCCCGCGGGCTTCGTCCACGCGACCTCGGGTCGCCCAACCTCCGCTGCCATGCGCACTGCCCTGCTTCGCCCTGCCGCCCTTGCGATCGCCCTCTCCGCTGCCGCCTGCACGGCCCCCGGCAGCGGCACCATGTCGCTCGGCACCGGATCCGCAGCTGCCACGCTCCGCAACGCTGCCGGCGAGACCGTCGGCACGGCCATCCTCAGCGAGGCGACGGTCGGGCTGCTCCTCAGCGGGACGCTGACGGGCGTGCCGGCCGGAACGCATGCCATCCATGTGCACGCCGTCGGCCAGTGTACGCCGACCTTCGCCGCGGCGGGCGGACACTTCAACCCCCGCGAGCGGCGCCACGGATTCCTGAGCCCCGATGGTCATCATGCCGGCGACCTGCCCAACCTGCACGTCGCCGCCGGCAGCGGCATGTTCGAGCTGACGCTGCCGGGGGTGCGACTCGGGGGATCGGACGGCCTGCTCGATGCCGACGGGGCGGCGCTCGTCGTGCACGCCGGCGCGGACGACTACAAGTCCGATCCGGCAGGCGCCTCGGGTGATCGCATTGCGTGCGGCGTGATCGCAGCGCGGTGATCGATGACAGCGACTGTCCGGCACCCGCCGACTGCGGCGGCGTTCCGCGGTCACTAACGTTGTCCGCATGAACGTACTCGTGCTCAACGCAGGGTCGTCGACCCTCAAGTTCCAGCTGGTTCGTACCGACGCAGAGCGGATGGCTGCGGACAAGGACGAGCGCCTCGCCCGCGGCATCCTCGAGCGCATCGGCGGCGAGGCGGTCTACACGTTGCGCGATCCGCGCGGCACCACCTCGCGCGGAACCGTGCCGTTGCGCGACATGCGCGCGGCGCTGGAGTTCGTGCTCGGCTGGATCGTGGGCCCGGAGTCGGGCACGGGTCTCACGCGCGTCGCCGAGATCGAGGGGGTGGGGCATCGCGTCGCACACGGAGGCGAGGCGTTCCGGCGCTCGGCCCTGATCGACGACACGGTGCTGCGCGGGCTCGAGGAGGTGATCGACCTCGCGCCGCTCCACAACCCCCACAACATCCGGGGGATCCAGGCGACGCGCGCCGCCCTCGGGTCCGGCGTTCCGCAGGTGGCGGTGTTCGACACGGCCTTTCACACGTCGCTGCCGGAACGTGCGTACCTCTACGCGCTGCCCTACCAGCTCTATCGCCGCCACCGCGTCCGTCGCTATGGCTTTCACGGCACCTCCTACCGCTACGTGGCGCACCGGTATCGCGGGCTGACGGGCAGGTCGCGCGAGGACACGAACATCATCGCACTGCACCTCGGCAACGGGTGCTCGGCCTGCGCGATCAAGGCGGGCGTGTCCATCGACACCTCCATGGGGTTCACGCCGCTCGAGGGGCTGGTGATGGGCACCCGCTCGGGCGACATCGACCCGGCGATCGTCGATTACATCGGCGCGAAGGAAGGGCTGTCCCCCGCCGAAGTCGAGAACGTGCTGAACAAGCAGTCCGGGCTGCTCGGCATCAGCGGCCTGACGAACGACATGCGGGAGCTCCTCGCGGAGGCGGACGAGCATGACGACCGCCGCGCATGGCTGGCGATCGAGCTGTTCGCGTATCGCGTGCGGAAGTACATCGGCAGCTATCTCGCGGCGATGGAAGGGACCGACGCGATCTGCTTCGCGGGCGGCATCGGCGAGAACGCGGCGCCGGTGCGGGCGATGATCTGCGAAGGCCTCGGCTGGATGGGTGTCGCCATCGATCCCCGCCGCAATGAGGAGATGGTAGGCGGCCGCGAGGGGCGCATCAGCACGGACGACTCGCGGGTCGAGGTCTGGGTGGTCCCCACCGACGAGGAGCTGCTGATCGCCCGCGACACCGTGCGCGTCGTGCAGGGGCTGGAGTCGCGGTATTGATCCCGCTCGAGCCGTTCGCCCTCGAGCGGTATTTCGCGGCGCACGAGTTCGAGGCGCGTTACACCCTCGCCGCATCCGAGGTCGAGGGCCTGCCCCTCGCCGAGCTGCTCGCCCTCGCGGATGACGAATCCGCGCAGCTCTGGAAGTCCCTGACGCTCGGCTACACGCAGTCCGCGGGGCACCCGCTGCTGCGGCGGGAGATCGCGGCGCTCGACGACATGGCGCCCGACGACGTGCTGGTCTGCGCCGGCGCCGAGGAGGCGATCTTTCTCACGCTGCAGGCGCTGCTGCGCGAGGGCGACCACGCCGGCGTGGTGTGGCCCGCGTACCAGTCGCTCCACGAAGTGGCTCGCGCGGCCGGCGCGAGCGTCACGCTCGTCGAGCTGGATGCCGCCTCGGGCTGGCGGCTCGACCTGGCCGAGTTGCAGGCGGCGCTGCGGCCCGAGACGCGCGCCGTCGTGGTCAACTTCCCGCACAACCCGACGGGCGCGCACCTGTCGCACGCGGAGCTTGCCGCGCTCGTCGCGCTGTGCGAGGCACGCGGCATCACCCTCGTCTCGGACGAGGCGTACCGCTTCCTCGAGTACGATGTCGCCGCGCGCCTTCCGGCCGCGGCCTCACTGGGCGAGCGCGCGGTGAGCATCGGGGTCATGTCCAAGTCGTTCGCGCTCGCGGGGCTGCGCATCGGCTGGATCGCGACGCGCGACAGGGCGCTCCTGGATCGCGCGGCGGTGCTCAAGGACTACACGACGATCTGCAATGCGGGGCCGAGCGAGATCCTGGCGCTGATCGCGCTCCGGGCGCGGGAGACGGTGCTGGCGCGGAGCCGCTCCATCGTTGCGGCCAACCTCA
>DASTYL010000249.1:0-8234 GCA_035764975.1 Gemmatimonadaceae bacterium
GCCCTGGCTGCTGATCATCGGGTTCTACCTCTTCCTGTTCAAGCAGATGCAGGCGGGGGGCGCCAAGGCGTTCTCGTTCGGCAAGTCGAAGGCGAAGCTCCTCACGGGCGACACGCCCAAGGTGACCTTCGCCGACGTCGCCGGCGCGGACGAGGCCAAGGAGGAGCTCAAGGAGATCATCGAGTTCCTCAAGGACCCGCAGAAGTTCACGCGGCTCGGCGGCCGCCTGCCGAAGGGCGCGCTCCTCGTGGGCCCGCCGGGCACCGGCAAGACGCTGCTCGCCAAGGCGGTCGCCGGCGAGGCCGGTCGTCCCTTCTTCTCGATGTCGGGCTCCGACTTCGTCGAGATGTTCGTCGGCGTCGGCGCGAGCCGCGTGCGCGATCTCTTCGAGCAGGGCAAGGCCAACGCGCCCTGCATCATCTTCATCGACGAGATCGACGCCGTCGGACGGCACCGCGGTGCCGGCCTTGGCGGCGGCCATGACGAGCGCGAGCAGACGCTGAACCAGCTGCTCGTGGAGATGGACGGCTTCGAGTCCAACGAAGGCGTCATCCTCATCGCGGCGACGAACCGGCCCGACGTGCTCGACCCGGCGCTGCTGCGCCCGGGGCGCTTCGATCGGCAGATCGTCGTCGACGCTCCGGACCTCCGGGGGCGCGAGGGCATCCTCAAGGTGCACCTGCGCAACAAGCCGGTCGCGGACGACGTCGACGTCACACAGCTCGCGCGCGGCACACCGGGCATGGCGGGCGCCGACCTCGCGAACCTCGTCAACGAAGCCGCGCTGCTGGCCGTGCGCCGCGGGCACGACAAGCTCTTCATGCACGACCTCGAGGACGCGAAGGACAAGGTCATGCTCGGCGCCGAGCGGAAGTCGCTCGTGATGAAGGAGGAGGAGCGCCGGCTCACCGCGTTCCACGAGGCCGGTCACGCCCTCTGTGCGATGAAGGTCATCGGCAACGATCCCCTTCATAAGGTCACGATCGTCCCGCGTGGTCGCGCACTCGGCCTCGCCTTCACCCTGCCGGAGGACGACCGGGTGTCGGTCACCCGCCAGCAGATCGAGGCGACCCTGGTGATGACCTTCGGCGGCCGCGTCGCCGAGGAGCTGATCTTCGGGCACGACCGCGTGACGACCGGCGCCTCGAGCGACATCCAGAAGGCGACGCAGCTCGCGCGGCGGTACGTGACGCAGTGGGGCCTGTCCGACGCCATCGGCCCGATCCAGGTCGGGGAGCATGAGCAGGAGCTCTTCCTCGGCCGCGACCTGCAGCGGCGCGGGGAGGTCTCGGAGCAGACGGCCCAGCTCGTGGACGCCGAGGTGAAGCGGGTGATCACCGTGGCGTACGAGCGGGCGAAGGAAGTGATCGCGCACAACCTCGAGCTCCTCAAGCTCATCGCGGGTGCGCTGCTCGAGCGCGAGACGCTGACCCGTGAGGACATCGAGATGATCTCGCGGGGGGATGCCCTGCCGCCGAGGACCCCGGGCCAGGCGCCGCCGAAGCCGTTGCCGCCGGCGGCACCGGTTCCGGAGCCGCGGCGAGCCAACCCGCCGCTGCTGGGCGGGCCGGAGCCCAGCCCGGCGTAAGGCAACCGCAGTACCTGGTACCCTGTACCAGGTACTCGGACCGACATCCGGGCCACGCTAAGGCGTACCCTTGAACTGCAAGAGCGAGTACCTGGTACCGTGTACCAGGTACTCGTTGTTTCTCTCCCTGCGACGGTCTGGCCATGCCTTCGCGGGGGCAGCCCGTCGGTCAAGGTACCCCGTACAGAGTACCGAGTACTCGCAGTTGACTTTACCTTGACGGAATGCCCCCCATCCCTCCATGGCGTCTTGGCAACGGCCGCGAGCTCGCGCTCGATCGTCCCGTCGTCGTCGGCGTGCTGAACGTGACGCCCGACAGCTTCAGCGACGGCGGTGCGTACGGCACCGTCGACGCCGCGGTGCAGCGCGCGGCGGCGATGTTGGGGGAGGGCGCCGACGTGATCGATGTCGGCGGGGAATCGACGAGGCCGCAGGGCGCGACGCCCGTGGATGCCGGCGAGGAACGGCGGCGCGTGGAGCCGGTGATTCGCGCGATCGTGCAGCGTTTTCCCGACGTCGCCATCTCCGTTGATACCGTGAAGAGCGACGTTGCCCGCGCGGCGATCGACGCCGGCGCGGTGATCGTGAACGACGTCTCCGCGCTCCGGCTCGATCCGTCCATGGCGCACGCGGTCTCGGCTTCACGCGCGGGGGTGGTGCTGATGCACTCGCGGGGGACGGTCGAGGACATGGCCACCTACGCGCACGCGCAGTACGCCGACGTGGTGGAGGAGGTCATCGCCGAGCTTCGGGAGCGGCTCGACGTCGCGCACGCGGCGGGCATCGCGCGCGAGTCGATCGTCGTCGACCCGGGAGTCGGCTTCGCCAAACGGGCCGAGCACTCGCTGGCGATGCTGCACGCCGTGGATCGGCTGGCCGCGCTCGGGTACCCGGTGCTGGTGGGAGCCTCGCGCAAGCGATTCATCGGCTCGATCACCGGCGTCGAGCGTCCGGCGGAGCGCGTGTACGGCACGGTCGGCGCGCACGTCGCCGCGCTCGCGCGCGGTGCCCGGCTCTTTCGGGTGCACGACGTCGCCGCGGCGCGGCAATCCCTCGACGTCGCCTGGGCGGTGCTGCAGGCCGGGCAGGCGCCGGGAGCCGCCGCATGAACGCCCTGGACCAGTTCCGCATCCTGAACCCCACGTGGCACGATCTCCTCGAGATCGTGATCGTCGCCTACGTGATGTATCGGGTGCTGCTGCTGTTCCACGGTACCCGCGCGGTCCAGATGGCGGTGGGCATCGTGCTGCTGTTCGCCGCGTATGCCGCCGCCTGGGTGCTCCGGCTCGGGATGATCACGTATCTCCTCGGGCTCGTGTTCACGTACGGCGCGTTCGCGCTGCTGGTCGTGTTCCAGCCCGAGCTGCGCGCGGCGCTGGCGCACCTCGGGCGCTCGCGCCTCACGCGGGTGTTCCAGCAGCTCGACAACGATCTCATCGCGGACGCACTGATCGATGCCACCGAGCGGCTGAGCCGCGCACGCATCGGCGCGATCATCGCACTGGAGCGGGCCGTTCCGCTCGGCGACATCGTCGCCACGGGCTCGGCGATGCAGGCGAAGGTCTCCGCCGACCTGCTGCTGACGATCTTCACGCCGTATTCCCCGCTCCACGACGGGGCGGTGATCGTGCGGGGTGACACGATCATCGGCGCGGGCTGCATCCTGCCGCTCACGCAGGGCGAGGTCGCCGATCGCACGCTCGGGACGCGGCATCGCGCGGCGCTCGGCCTCAGCGAGGATACCGACGCGATCGTGATCGTCGTGTCGGAGGAGACGGGCGCCATCTCCGTGGCCTCGCGCGGACAGCTCCGGCGGGACCTGTCGCCGGCGCAGGTGCGCGACGTGCTCGGCGGCCGCTGGCGCCGCACGACCGAGCTGCCGGCCGTTCAGTCGCCGGCGTGATCGCGGTTCCGGCGGTACGGCGCGCCCTCGTGCCGATCGCGGTGGCGGGTGCGCTGTTGCTCGTCTACGGGCTGACGCTCGCGCGCGACGTCACGTTCTGGGATGCGGGCGAGTTCATCGCGGCGGCGATGGACTTCGGCATTCCGCACCCTCCCGGCACACCCCTGTACATCCTGCTCCTCCGGGTCGTGGTGCTCGCGCTGGGGGCGATCGGCGTCTCCGCCGCCGTCGCGACGAGCCTGGTCTCCGCCGTGGCGACGGCGGCGGCATGCGCGGCCGGCGCGACGCTGCTCGCGCGCGCCACCGGCGATCGCGTGGCCGCGATCGGTGGCGGGCTCGCCGCGGGCACGATGGCCAGCGTGTGGCTCAATGCGACGGAGACCGAGGTCTATTCGGTCGCGCTGGCGCTCTCGGTGGCGATCGTGTGGGCGGCTGAGCGGGCAGGGCGCACCGAGTCATCCGCGTGGACGGTGCTCACCGTCTATCTCATCGTGCTCGCGGTGCCGCTGCACCTCAGCGCCCTGCTCGTCGCGCCCGCTGCGGTGCTGCTCGTCCTGCGCTGGAGCACGCCCGCGGAGTCGCGCTCCACGACGCGCGCGGTCCTGGCGGGCGCGGGAGTGGTGGCCGCGTTCGCGCTGGGCAAGATGACGATGGGACCCGCGCTGGCGGCCGTCGGCGCGATGGGGGTTGCTGCGTGGCGCCTGGCGCGGTCGCACGACGCGACGCCTCATGCGACGGCCGGGTCGCCGCGCGCCGGCCGCGGCGCGCGTGCGTGGCGGGCGGCGTTGCCGGTGGTCGTGACGATCATCGCTGCCTCGGCGCTGCTGGTGCTGCTGTTCCGCGCCCGGCATGATCCCGCGATCAACCAGGGCAACCCGGCGACATGGGCGTCACTGCTCGACGTCGTCGCGCGGCGGCAGTACGCGGTGGCGGACCTCTGGCCGCGCCAGGCGCCGCTCTGGCTGCAGGTCGGCAACCTGCTGCTCTATGCCGACTGGCAGGTCGCGCAGTCGCTCGGGCCGACGATCTTCGCGACGCCCGCGCGGACGGCTGCGACGGTGACATTCGTCGCCTTCGGCCTGATCGGGGCGCAGGCGCACCGCCGTCGCGATCCCCGGACGTGGGCCGCGTTCACGCTGCTGCTCGCCGCCGGGACGGTCGGCGCCGCGCTATACCTGAACCTCAAGGCTGGCCCGTCCTTCGGCCACGGGGTGCTCCCCGAAGGCACCGTGCGGGAAGCGCGCGAGCGCGACTACTTCTTCGTGCTCGGGTGGTGGACCTGGGGGCTCTGGGCGGGCGCCGGTGCCGTGGCGGCGGCGCGCCGGCTCGGCGTGCCGGGATGGGTCGGCATCGGCGGGGCCGCGCTGCCGCTCGTGCTGAACTGGACTGCCGTGGATCGCACCCGCCTCCCGGAGGCCGCGCTCCCCCGTGCCACGGCGGAGGGGTTGCTCACCACGCTGCCGCCACGCGCGGTGCTGTTCGTGGCAGGGGACAACGACACCTATCCGCTGTGGTACGCGCAGCGGGCGGGGAGGCTCCGGCAGGACGTCACCGTCATCACCACCCCGCTGCTCCCCGCCGACTGGTACCGCGACGAGCTCGCGCGACGCCACGGGCTGTTTTCCGCGCGCGGCGGCGGATCGCCCTGGCGCGGCCGGGCAGCTGCCATTCGCGAGATCGCCAGCCACGCGGGAGCGCTGGGCCGCCCGCTGGCGATGGCGGTCTCGATGCCGGCGACGGATCGGGCACTCGCGGGAGCCGCGTGGACACTGCGAGGTCCGGTCTACATCAGGGACGACGGCGCAGCGCCGGGATCGGCCGCGCTCGCGCTGGACACCACGAGCGCGCGGCAGTGGCAGTCACGGCTCGGGGAGCTCACACACGGCGGGGAGGCACACCCGTCGATCGACGGCACGTCGCGGTACATGCTGGCGCTGCTCCGGTGCCCCGGAATCGCGCTCGCGCACCGTCGCGTGGGGCATTCCGAGACCCGATCCGATTCTCTTGCTCAGTACTGTAACTTCCGGTAAGTTTTCGTGTTATGCCATTTCCTGACCTCGCCGAGCGGGTGACCGAGTTACGGGGGCGCATCCGCGCCGCGGTGGAGCGAGGCGGGCACGGGCAGTCGGTGAAGATCATCGCGGTGACCAAGACCCACGGGCCCGACGCCGTGGACGCCGCCTGGTCGGTCGGATTGCACGACGTCGGGGAGAATCGGGTGCAGGAGGCGCTGCGGAAGATGGAGGCGGTCCGGTCGCCGGTGCGCTGGCACCTGATCGGCCATCTGCAGCGCAACAAGGTGTCGGCGTTGAGCCGGTTCGATCTCCTGCACGCGCTCGACAGCAGCCGGCTCGCGGACGCCGTGCATGCCTTCGGGCTGGAGCAGGAACGGCCGGTCGACGCGCTGTTGCAGGTGAACGTGGTGGGGGAGACGAGCAAGGGGGGCTTCGCGCTCACCGACGTGCCGGCGGAAGCCGGCCGGCTGGTGGGATTGCATGGAGTCCGGATCGTGGGCGTCATGACCATGGCGCCGTTCGATGCGGACGAGGCGATCCTCCGCACGGTGTTCGCCGGCGCGCGGCGGGCGCGCGAGCTCGTGCTCGCCGCGGGGCATCCCGCGACCGAGCTGTCCATGGGCATGTCCAACGACTATGAGATCGCGGTGGAAGAGGGAGCCACGATGGTTCGCCTCGGGACCGCCCTCTTCGGAGCCAGAGCCGCATGATCGACGAGACCTTCCATCTCACCGCGCTCGATGTCCGGCGCTACGATTTCGGCCGTTCGCTGCGCGGCTATGATCCCGAGCGCGTGGAGCAGTTCCGCGCGCAGGTCGCCGAGGAGCTCGAGCGGCTCTCGCGCCTGACGCAGGACCTCGAGAGCAAGGCGCGCAGCTTCCACGAGCAGCTCCGCGCCTTCCGCGACCGCGACAAGGCGCTCAACGAGGCGCTCGTCTCCGCGCAGCAGCTGCGCGCCGACATGCGCGAGCAGGCCGAGCGCGAGAGCCAGCTCCTGCTGCGCGAGGCGCAGATCGAGGCGGAGCGCAACATGGAGTTCGCGCGCACCGAGCTCTCGCGGATGGAGGACCAGATCGTCGCGCTGGACCGGACGCGCCGCACCTTCATCGCGCAGATGAAGGTGATGTGCGAGCGGCAGCTCGCCGAGCTCCTCGCGGCGGAGAGTGCGCCGTCGCCGGTGTCGCGCCCCTCGTATCCAGGCTCGGAAGCGGTCGAAGCGTGAGCGTGACGACGAAGCGGCAGTTCGCCGCCCTGCCGCCGGAGCGCGCGCAGGCGGAGGTGGAGCGCGAGGTCCTCGCGCAGTGGACGCACGAGCGGCTCTTCGAGCAGACGCTCGCCGCCACGCGGGAGGGGGAGCCGTTCGTCTTCTTCGAGGGGCCGCCGACGGCGAACGGACGGCCGGGCATTCACCACGTCTTCGCCCGCACGATCAAGGATCTCTTCTGCCGGCATCGCGCGATGCACGGGCGCCACGTCGCGCGCAAGGCGGGCTGGGATACCCACGGCCTTCCCGTGGAGATCGAGGTCGAGAAGCAGCTCGGCATCAGCGGCAAGCAGCAGATCGAGGAGATCGGCGTCGAGGAGTTCAACCGCCGGTGCCGCGAGAGCGTGTTCACGTACCGCGCCGACTGGGAGAAGCTCTCCGAGCGGATCGCCTACTGGCTCGACTACGACCGGCCGTACGTGACGTACACGAACGAGTACGTCGAGAGCGTCTGGTGGGCGCTGGCCACGCTCCACGAGAAGGGGCTGCTCTATCGCGGCCACAAGATCCTGCCGTACTGCGCGCGATGCGGCACCGCGCTCTCCAGCCACGAGGTGGCGCAGGGGTACGAGGACGTCGAGGACCCGTCGGTGTACGTCGCGCTCCCGCTCGAGGGCGAGGGCATGCGCCGCATCCTGGTGTGGACGACCACCCCGTGGACGCTCGTATCCAACGTCGCGCTGGCGGTGAAGGCCGATCTCGATTACGTGGAGGTCGTGCGCAAGGCGGGTGAGGACCGGCGGTCGCTGATCCTCGCGGCCGCGCGGGTGCCCGGGGTGCTCGGCGCCGACTGGGCGGATCGCTGGGAGATCCGCAACGAGTTCAAGGGCATGGCGCTCGTGGGGCTGCGGTACCGGCGTCCGCTCGACTGGGTGGTGTTCCCCCCGGAGGGCGAGCACGAGACCATCGTCGCCGAGGAATTCGTGACGGCGGAGGATGGCTCGGGCGTGGTGCACATGGCGCCCGCCTTCGGCGCCGACGACTACGCTGCCGGGCAGCGGCACGGCCTGGCGTTCCTCCAGCCGGTCGATGGCCGCGGGGAGTTCCCGGCGGAGATGCCCTTGGTCGGCGGGAAGTTCGTGAAGGATGCCGATCCGCTGATCGTCGAGGAGCTGCAGCGCCGGGGCGTGCTGTTCCGCGCGCAGAAGTTCCTCCACAGCTATCCGCACTGCTGGCGCTGCGGCACGCCGCTGCTGTACTACGCGCGCACCTCATGGTTCGTCCGGACGACGGCGTTCAGGAACGACATGATCGCGCGCAACGCGCAGGTCGACTGGCATCCGCCGGAGGTAGGAGGAGGTCGCTTCGGCGAATGGCTCGAGAACAACATCGACTGGGCCATTTCGCGCGACCGCTACTGGGGGACGCCGCTCCCGCTGTGGGTCTGCGACGCCGACGCCGCGCACATCGAGGCCGTGGGCAGCTACGCCGGGCTCGCCGAGCGCGCCGGCCGCGCGCGCGGCG
>DASTYL010000250.1:0-5105 GCA_035764975.1 Gemmatimonadaceae bacterium
GGATCGCGTCCGCGCCGTGTTCGGCGACCGTATCGCCGTGCTCCATTCCGCCCTCAGCGACGGGGAGCGATATGACGCCTGGCTCGCGCTGCAGCGGGGGGAGAAGCGAATCGCCGTCGGCGCGCGCTCCGCCGTCTTCGCGCCGCTCCCCGACCTCGGCGCGATCATCGTGGACGAGGAGCACGAGTCGAGCTACAATCAGGGCGAGGCGCCGCGCTACCACGCGCGCGAGACGGCGATCGTCCGCGCCCGGCAGGAGGGCGCCATCGTGGTCCTCGGCAGCGCGACGCCGAGCCTCGAGACCTGGAGCAACGCGACCTCGGGCAAGTACACGCTGCTGACGCTGCCCGCGCGCGTTGGTGGCGCCTCGCTGCCCGAGGTGCAGGTGGTGGACCTCCGAAAGAGCGTGCCGAAGCTGCGCCCCGGCGTGCCTCCGACGGAAGAGGAAGTGTTCCGCCAGGTCATCAGCCAGGAAGTGGAGCAGGAGCTCGCGCACCGGATGAAGCTGGGCGAGCAGAGCATCCTGCTGCTCAACCGCCGCGGGTACTCGTCGTTCGTCCAGTGCGGGAGCTGCGGCGACGTCGCGACGTGCGCGAACTGCAGCATCAGCCTCACGTACCACCGCGCGCCCGAGCAGCTCGTCTGCCACTACTGCGACCACACCGAGCCCCCTCGGACGACGTGCAGCCGCTGTGGCGGCGCCGTCATGCGCCAGCGCGGCCTCGGCACGCAGCAGGTGGAGCGGCTGCTCACCGAGCGCTTTCCCGCCGCGCGCATCGCGCGCATGGACGTGGACACCACGAGCGGCAAGTGGGCGCACGCCGAGATCCTCGATCGCGTCGGGCGCGGCGAGGTGGACATCCTCCTCGGCACGCAGATGATCGCGAAGGGACTCGACTTCCCCAACGTGACCTTCGTCGCGGTCGTGGATGCCGACGTGGGGATCAACCTGCCGGACTTCCGGGCATCGGAGCGGAGCTTCCAGCTCCTCAGCCAGGTCGCCGGGCGCGCGGGGCGCGGACCGAAGGGCGGGGTCGTCGTGATCCAGACACGGGTGCCGACGCATCACGCGGTGCAGTGCGCGGTGGCGCACGACTTCCACGCGTTCGTCTCCGAGGAGCTGGAGGCACGGAAGAATCCCCCGTATCCGCCGACGCTGCGCATCGCCAACGTCGTCGCGAGCGGCACCACCGAGGCGGCGACGGAGCAGCTGGCCCAGGACGCGGCGGCCTGGCTCAGGCGGCTGATCGAGAAGCGGCAGGCGCCCGTGCAGCTCATCGGGCCGGCGCCCAGCCCCGTGGAGCGGATCAAGAACCGCTGGCGGTGGCACTTCCTGCTCAAATCCGGCCATCCGGGGGAGTTGACCCGGGTCTCGCGATACCTCGTGGAGCGGTTCGAGGTGCCGAAGACCGCCGGGTTGCGGCTGGCGCTGGATCGGGATCCGGTGGCGCTGCTGTAGCCCACGAAAGCCAACGACCAGAGACGAGAGCCCGGAGCCCATTCGGCTGTGAGACCAGTCACTGGCTGAGGTCCGAAGTGACCACAGACCTCAGCCAGTCTCACAGCTCCAAGGCTCTGGGCTCTGGGCTTCAGGCTCTGGCCTCGGCCCGGGGTTGAGCCCCCTTCGCCCGCCGACGATCTTTCCCTCGTGCACTCCTACGCCCATCCCGACTTCGGGATCGCCCGCTTCGCCGAGGCGCCCGACGCGCGCTTCGTCCCGGCCCCCGCCGACGGCGTCCTGCCGGAGCGCTTCTTCTCCACCACCAACCTGCCGACCTATGTGAAGGTGGGCGGGGAGTGGCGGATGCCCCGCGAGCCGCGGATGGACTCCGCCCTCGTGCTGGCCCCCGATGGCCAGATCTGGGTGAAGGAGATGCGCCGCGTCCGCGCGGGGGAGCCGGTCGCGGTCGGCTTCGCCGAGGACGCCAGCGAGGGGATCTTCGTGAACGCGAGCGCGTTCCTCGGGGAGGGTGCCGAGGGCGAGTTCAAGTTCATGGGCAGCGAGGTCTCCCGCGAGAAGCCCATCGACTACGCCCTGATGGCCCGGCTGCTGGTGGACGAGCGGGCGCGGGGCGGCTATCCGGTGTGGGTGACGGGCCCGGCACTCGTGCACTCGCGGGCGCGCAACGACATGACCTGGTTCATCGAGCAGGGCTTCGTGGGCGCGCTGCTGGCCGGCAACGCCGTCGCCGTGCACGACATCGAGGCGTCGATCTTCGGCACGACGCTCGGGATGGACTCTCAGGGGGGCGGCACGGCGGGCGGGCACGGCGCGCACATGCGCGCGATCAACCAGGTACGGGCGCACGGATCGATTGCGGCCGCGGTGGCAGCGGGCATCGTGAAGGACGGCATCATGCACGCCTGCGTGAAGAATGGCGTGCCCTTCGTGCTGACCGGCTCCATCCGCGACGACGGCCCGCTGCCCGAAGTGCTGACCGACGCACTCGCCGCCCAGGACGCGATGAAGCAGCACACCGTGAAGGCGACGATGGCGATCCTCGTCGCGACGGCGCTGCACGCGATCGCCACGGGCAACATGCTGCCGGCCTTCGTGTCGGAGCCCATCCCGGGCGAGCGCTTTCCGGCCATTCGCGAGCTGCCGACGATCTGCGTGGATTCGTCGGAGTTCGTCGTGAGCAAGCTCAAGGACCGCGGAACGCATCAGGCGTTCGGCGTGGTGACCAACGCACAGGACTTCATGCACATCCTCCGGTTGTACGTCGAGCGCGAGCTCAACACCCGCGCTGCGCTCGGCACCGCCGTCCAGACGACCCCCGCGGGCGCATGAGCGGCCCGGCATTCCTTTCCGAGACCCGCGAACGGTTCCTGAAGGCGATCCTCGCCCAGCTCCCCGTGGATCGGGTCCGCGAGCTGTACCTGTTCCAGCCGATGAAGCAGGGCGGGGTGGAGTCCGGGGTCGCCGTGGTGGCGGGGTATTCGGAGGAGGCGGTGGCGGAAGCGGCGGCGCGGGCCGCCGTGAGTGCCGCCGAGGAGGAGCACGCTGCCGACGTGGCGCCTGTCGCTGCATCGCACGAATTCGTGGCTGAGCAGGAATTCGTGGCCGATGCCGCCCGGCCCGCCGCCGATAGAGAGGAGCCGGTCGCGGAAAGGGATTCCGCTGACGTCGGCGCCGTTCAGCCCATGGCCGAGCCCCCGACGGTCGACCTGGAAGCGATGACCGGCGAGGCCGCGGAGGCACTGGCGTGTAACGTCCCGGCGGGCGCAGCGGACGCAGCGGACGCAGCGGACGCAGCGGACGGAGAGGCTGTCGCGGAAGAGGCGACCGCAGCCGACAGCGAGGATGCCGCGGCCGGAGAGGCGACCGCCGCGGCCGACGCGGCTGCCGCACCCGGCGAACTGCCGCCGACCGCCGAGGAACCAGCGGGCGTCGCCGAGCAGGCCGCACCCGCCGAGAAGTACACGGTGTACACCGCGCGCTACCGCCACGTCCTCAAGGGACCCGACCGGGGCAAGTGGGAGGCGAGCCTCGTCGCCGAGGCGGAGGCGCCGCTGCTGTCGATCGAGACGGTCGTGCGCGGGGTCCAGCGCCGGTCGGGCGACGTGGATGCCCCCGATCATATGACCGCCGCCGAGATTCGCGCGGCGCTGCGACTCACCAACCCCAGCACGAGCGACGCCGCGTGACCGACGCTCCCTCCATCGGCCTCGCGATCGCGTTCGCAGCGGGGCTCCTGAGCTTCCTCTCCCCGTGCGTGCTGCCGCTCATCCCGAGCTACGTCACGTTCATCAGCGGGATGAGCCTCGATGACGTCTCGCGCGCGCGGCGCACGGCGTTCATCCACTCGCTGCTGTTCGTCCTCGGCTTCACGATCATCTTCCTCGCGCTCGGCGCGACGGCGACGACGATCGGCCGCGCGCTCGGCTACTATCGCGAGTGGATCGGGCGCATCGGCGGCGCGCTGCTGGTCGTGTTCGGCCTGTACATGCTCGGCGTGTTCAACATCGCGGCGTTCCAGAACGAGAAGCGGTTCCACGTCGCGAACAAGCCGGCCGGCTACCTGGGCACCGTGCTCGTCGGGCTGGCCTTCGGCGCCGGGTGGACGCCGTGCATCGGTCCAATCCTCGGCGGCGTGCTGACCTACACCGCGAGCAGCGCCGATCTCTCCCGCGGCCTCGTGCTGCTCCTGGCGTACTCGATGGGGCTGGCGATCCCGTTCCTGCTGGCGTCGCTGGCGATCGAGCGGTTCCTCGCGCTGTTCAAGCGCTTCCGCGGCGGGATGGTGTGGATCAACCGGATCGCGGGCGTGCTGCTGATCGTCGTCGGCGTCCTGCTGATGACGAACTACCTGACGTTCCTGTCGAGCTACCTGCAGTCGATGACGCCGGAGTTCCTGCGCAGCAGGCTGTAGTCGCCGGGCCTACTCCGCCACCAGCTCGCCGACGCGCCGCAGCAGTTCCCGGATCGGCACGGGCTTGATCATCACGTCGCCGCATCCCGCGGCGAGACACGCTTCCCGCACCGCGGGGTCGTCGCGGCCCGTGAGGGCGATCGTGTGCCGCGGACGGTGGGGGCCGGCGTCCAGCTGCCGCAGCACGTCGAGGCCATCGCCGTCCGGGAGGGAGAGGTCGAGCAGCATCACATCGACGACGTCGGCGTTCGCCTCCCGGAGTGCGTCGGCGACGGTGGTGGCCGTGCGGACGTAATGGCCCGCGGACTCCATCACGATCTGGAGCGCCTCCACCACGTCTTCGCTGTCCTCGACGATCAGCACGCGCGCCATGCCGTCGTCGGCGGCGGGAGGCATCAGATGGCGGGGACGGTGAAGTAGAAGCGGCTGCCCTTTCCGAGCTCGCTCTCCACCCAGATCCGGCCGCCGTGGAGCTCGACGAAGCTCCGGGCGATCGTGAGCCCGAGGCCCGTGCCATGGTGCCGGCGCGACGCGGTGGAGTCCACCTGCGCGAACTCGTGGAAGATCAGCTCGTGGTGCTCCGGGGCGATCCCGATGCCGGTGTCGCCGATCTCGATCAGCAGCTCCGGCACGCCTTCCACGTCCGCCATCCGCGCGCTGATCCAGACGCGGCCGCCGTCCTGGGTGAACGCGAGCGCGTTGCCGAGGAGGTTGCCGACGACGTGGGTGAGC
>DASTYL010000251.1:0-15007 GCA_035764975.1 Gemmatimonadaceae bacterium
TCGTCCCCTTGAGGATCGGGACGTCCAACGTGGCTTGCGACGCGCCCATCATCGGGCCGCCGAAGACGATCTCACGGGCGTCGTCCGTGACGCCGCCGCACATCTCGAGCAGGTCACCCAGCTTTGTGCCGATCGGTACGATGAGGTTGGCGGGGCGACTGATCCCCCGCCCGCTCACCGTCACGATCCGCTCGACGAGCGGCAGGCCGGTCTCGAACACCTCGGCGATCGTCGCCGCCGAGCCGACGTTCTGCACGACGACGCCGACGCTCGCCGGCAGCTTGCCGGACGGCACCTCGCGATCGAGCACCGACTTCACCAGCATCTTCTCGGCGCCCTGCGGATACTTCACCGTGAGCGGGAGGATCGTGACGTCGATGTCGGTGGGTCTGGTGCGTTCGAGCGCGGCGATCGCGTCCGGCTTGTTGCGCTCGACGCCGATGATCGCCCGCTTCGCACCGAGCGTGTGCATCATGATCCGGACGCCGAGGTGGACGCGCTCCGGGTACTCCACCATGATGCGATGATCGGTGGTGAGGTACGGCTCGCACTCGGCGCCGTTGATCACGATCGTGTCGATCGCCATGTCCTTCGGCGGCGCGAGCTTCACGTGCGTCGGGAACGCGGCGCCACCGAGGCCGACGACGCCGGCATCCTGCACCGCCTGGACGATCCGCTCCCGAGTGAGCCCCTGCCAGTCGGGCACGAGCCGCGGCCGCGCGACCTGCGCCGAATATTTCTCGACGCGGATGCGCACGGCCTGGGTCATGGAGCCGTCCGGATGCGGCCACCATTCGACGCCCTCGACCCAGCCGGAGGTCGAGGCATGCACGGGCGCGGAGACGTAGCCGTCGGCGGCAGCGACGACGTCGCCGCGCTCCACGTGCATCCCCTTCTCCACGACGAGCTTCGCCGGCTTGCCCGCATGCTGCCGCAGCGGGAGCACCACCTCGTCCGGATAGGGCATGCGCCGGATCGGGAGGTGCGCCGTGAGCTCCTTGTGCTCCGGCGGATGGACGCCATGCGAGAACCCGAAGGACCCCGCGCGGCCGACCAGCCGGCTCAGAAGGCCTGCGCGCGCTTCAGCCATTTCTCGAGGTCCTTCTCCTTCGGGTTGAGCGGCGTCCCGGGGTGGATCGCAGCCACGGGGCACTTCTCCGCCGCCTGCACGAGCTGCGCGAAGGTGCCCGCGCTCGCATCCTTGAGGTCGGCCTGCGTGTCGCCGTTGTAGGCGAACATCTTCTTGTTGAGGTTCGTGCACTCGTTGCAGGTGGTGCAGCGCTCCGAGTCGATGTAGGCCTCCATCGTGACGGCATCATCGCTGGCGGGCGGCGCAGCGCCCTTCACCTCGGCCGCCGGTTGGGCGACGGCGACGTTCGACGGCGCCGCGACGGGTGCGGAGGCGGCCGAGGGTGCGGGAGCCGGCACCGCCTCCGGCGTGACCACCGGATGCGATCCGTTGCCCGAGACTGGTACGGTCGGCATCGCCTGGAGCAGCCCGGGCGCAGAAGGCAGGACGAGGCTCGAGAGGTCGGGGAGTGCTGCCCCCGTTCCCCGCCCGGCGCCCGATGCTCCGAGCAGCCCCTCCGCCATCCGGCGCGCGATGATCGTCGGATACGTCGCGTGCAGCTGCGCGATCTTCGCCTCGTATTCCTGCGTCAGCGCCGCGAGCCTGTCCTCCATCTCCGACTCGAGCGCCGAGGTCACGCGCTCGCGGGTGGATGCCGGTACGACCACCCCCGCGAGCTCGCGGAGCTGCGTCCAGTGCTGCTGCCGCTCCTCCGCCAGCTTCACGATCTCGCTGCTCACCGTCCACTGCTCGAGCCGCCGGTCCTTGCCGATCATGTAGATGAACGGCGTCTTCCCGTCGCGGTCCTCGGCAGACAGCGCGAGATATTCGTGGAAGGCGATGAGCTCGTCGCTCCCCCCGCCCGACGCCTTGCTTCCGGCGCGCTTGAAGTGCTTCCGGAACCGTCCCTCCGTCGCCGCCCAGTCGGCGGTCGTCAGCGGCAGCTCCATCGACTTCGTCGCGCCGTCGGCGTCCGCGTACTCGAGCGTGTAGGTCGGCCAGTCATCCTCGACCGCCGGATTGCCGTCGAGGCTCAGGCAATCCGCCCACGCCGTGCCGGCATCGGGATCGAAGGTGATGTAAGGGAAGGAGCGGCTCTCGAGCGCGAGCCGCGCGGCATGCTGCGCGACGTCGTCGGCCAGCCCGTGCTCGACGGGGCATGGCGTGTAGATGTTGAAGACCGCCGGCCGCCGCTTCTGGAGTCCGCGCAGGACGCCCGCCATGAGGTGCGAGGCCGAGGCCTGCGAAGACTGGTGGACGTACACGCCGCGGTGCGCCAGGGCGATGAGGGCGAGCTCCTTCCGCACCTCGGTCTTGCCGTGGATCTCCTTGCCGTACCAGGCCATGTCGGACACCTGGCCGGTGAAGCCGCTCGTGCAGGCCTGGCCGCCGGTGTTCGAGTACACCTGCGTGTCGAGCACGATCACGCGGATCGGCTTGCCCGAGGCCATGAGCCGCGAGAGGTTCTGGAAGCCGATGTCGAGCATCGCCCCGTCGCCACCCATCGCGACGATCGGCGGGCACAGCGCGAACTCCTCATCGGTGAACCCGCGCCAGTCGAGCTCCGCCAGCTCCGTCTCGGTCTGCTTCGCATCGTACTCGCCATCGGCGAGCGCCTGCGCGCGGCGCACGGCGGCGAAGCCGTCCGCCATCTTCCGCATGTGCCCCTCGAACACGCCGATGGCGAGCGACGGGCTGTCCTGGAAGAGGTGGTTCGCCCAGGGGAACGGATACGGGTTGTAGGGGAAGGTGCTCGCCCAGACGGAGGAGCAGCCGGTGCTGTTCGTCATCGCGAGGTGCGAGCGTCCGCGCCCGCCGGGACCTTCGGTGTAGCGCCAGGCGAGGTCCTTGATCTCGCGAATCGACCGCGCGAGCCGCTCGACCTCGGCCTGCTTCTCCCCGTCGAGCGGCAGTTGGAGCGCCGCGATCGCCGCAGCGTCCGCCAGTGCCGACACATCCACGTCGGAGGCGAGGATCTCGCGCGCCTTCGTCTCGAGCGTCGCGACGAGGCCGCGGAGCCGTGCGACGTGGCCCTCGACGCGCGGGCGCATCATCGCCTCGACCGTCGAGACGATCAGGTGCACCGCCGTCTTCTCGCCGCAGCCCATGCAGGCGCCGTCGCCGCCCGACATCGAGCCGTAGGTGTCCTTCCTGAGCAGGAGCGTCGGCAGGACGCCGATCCCCTCCTCCATGTTCGACACGTTGACGAAGCGCTGCGGCGTGTCCGGCAGCTGCTGCCAGAAGTCCCACTGCTCGTGCATGGCCGCGACGAGCGCATCGTCCTGCCGCACCGACTCCAGCGCCCCGTCGGGACACACTTCCACGCAGAGGTTGCAGCCCTTGCAGGCTTCCGGGTTGATCGTGACCGAGAGCAGCCCGCCCGATCCCTTCTGCTTGCGCTCGGCCGTGTCCCAGAAGGTGCCGGTCTTTGCGAACTTGAAGCCGCCCACCGCCGCGTTCACGAGCGCGATCTCGGCGTCGAGGGCGCGGCGCTTCTCGTCGTCCAGCGAGAGCTTCGGCGCGAGCGCCGCCCATGCCTGCGTGAGCGAGTCGCCGAAGGTGCGGAACTCGCCGCTCTCGATCGTGCGGCGCAGCTCCTTGCCGAGTGGCTTCACGATGGGCCGCAGCTTGTCCACCGGGCCGCGGCTCGCCGCGGCGCGGACCGCCGTCGCCAGGACCTCCTCCGGATCGCTCACGAGTCCGGGGATCGCGGCGTCGGGACACTGCGTCCAGCACTGCGCGCAGCCGGTGCACTTGTCCGGCAGGAAGTTCGGCACTTCCATCCGGACGCCCGTCATGTCGCGCACCGCGCTCGTCGCCGCCGGCATCGCGCTGATCGCGGCGAAGGGATCGGCGATGATGTCCTGTCCGAGCTTGCAGGTCACGCACACCTGCTCCCAGAACCGGCCGGGATTGCCGATGCCCGGCTCCGCGTCCGGGATGTCGAGCACCGCCGGCATCACCGGGACCCGGCCCGGCGCGCTCGCCGCCGCCGTCTCCACCGTCTGAACCGCCTTCAGCTCATCGAAGCCCCGGCGGATCACCCGGACGTTGTCCTCGACGACGCGCTGTCCCTTGGCGCCGAACTTCTTCTGGAGCTGGTCGCGGATCCCGTCGAAGAGCTTCGTCTCGTCGAGCTGCGCCTGCTGCATCAGCGGCGAGGTCGCGAAGAACGCGCCCATGAACGCCGCGCCCTGCATGCGGTAGCGCAGCTCCACGTCGGAGGCCTCGCTCGCCGCGATCCGGAAGGCATCCAGGATGTAGACCTTGATGCGCCGTTCCACGATCTCGCGCCGCGCGGTGGCGGGCAGCGTCTGCCAGAACGATTCCGGATCGAGGTCGCTCTGGATGACGAACACCCCCTCTTCCGCGAGCCCCGCGAGCGGGTTGGAGTGGCGGAACACGTTGGGATCCGGCGAGAGCACGACGTTCACGTGCTTCAGCTCGCAGTTGAGCCGGATCGGGTGCTGCGCGAACGAGGCGTAGAAGGTCGTCGGCTGTCCCTTCTTCTCCGAGCCGTACTTCGGGTTGGCCTTCACGTGCCGGCCGAGCATCTCGAAGACGGTCATCGTGAGGTTCTTGCCCATCGTGATCGCGCCCCATCCGCCCACGGAGTGGATCCGGACGGACACCGCGTCGTCGCCGAGCAGGTTGAAGTCACCCGCCGAGGGCAGCGCGAGATCGCGCAGGTGCGGATAGCTCTCGAGCAGCTCCTCCTGCCAGAGCTGGAGCTTCGGGAGCCGGGTCCCCTCGCGAATGAAGTCGATGCCGAGGTAGAACTGCCGCCGGTGCGCCGCGCCCGGGAGCATGTTGTCGACGGCGGCGATGATGTCGCCCGGCTGCAGGTCGCGGCTGCCGAGTCCGAAGCAGCCGGAGTAGAAGTCCGGCACGTCGGCCGCATTCACGGCCGGCAACAGCGGGAAGGGATGCTCGGCGGGAGCGGCAGGCGCCTCGGGCGTCCGGCCCTTCCGGAGCCGCGACAGCCCGCCGCCGTTGCCGGTCGCCGCATCGGTCGCGCGGGCCGCCGCACGGCCGTTCTCCGTCGCCTGGGCCATCGCGGCGCGCAGCTCGCGCAGCAGCGGCGGGTCCACGGCGAGGGGCTGGTCGGTGCGCTCGAGGACCACGACGCCCTTCCGCCCCGCGAGCATCCGCGTGATGAGATCCGCCGGGAAGGGGCGGAACATCGTCACGTTCAGCACGCCGACCTTGAGCCCGCGCGTTGCGCGCAGGAAGTCCGCGACGGCCTCCGCGTTGGACACCACGGAGCCCTGCCCCACGATCACCCACTCGGCGTCGTCGAGGCGGTAGCCGGTCGCCCGCTGGTACGCGCGGCCGGTGAGAGCGGCGAACTCGGCGAAGGCGCGGTCCGTCAGCTCCGCCACGTGGTCGAAGTAGAAGGGGCGCTGCGCCGCGACCCCCTGCGCGTAGCTGTCCTGGTTCTGCACGACCCCCAGCATGGCCGGATGATCGACGTCGAACAGCTCGGGGATGCGGCGGCGCGTGGGGCCGAACGTGAGCCGCTGCGCCGGCGTCGGGGAGTCGATGATGTCCGACGGATCACCGAGGTACTGCTTGATGAGCCCCTGCTCCGGGAGCCGCAGCGACTCGATCACGTGGCTCGTGAGGAACCCGTCCTGCGCGATGATGCCGGGGTTGAGCGCGAGCTCCGCGACGCGGTGCGCGACCAGGTTCAGGTCCGCCGTCTCCTGCACGTCCTTCGCGAAGAGCTGGAAGAACCCCGCGTCGTCCACCGCGTGGTAGTCGTCGTGCCCGGCATGCACGTTGAGCGCGTGCTTCGTGATGGCGCGGGCCGCGATGTTGAGCACATACGTGAGGCGCTTGCCGACGGCGGGGTACAGCGACTCGTGCATGTACACGACGCCCTGGCCGCTCGAGAAGTTCGTCGCGCGCAGGCCGGTCATGCTCATGCCGGCGGTGACCGCCGCGGCGGCGTGCTCGCCCTCGGGCTCGAAGAAGAGGAGCTTGCGTCCGTTGACGTTGCGCTTACCCTCGGCCATCGCCGCCGCCCAGCCCTCGCCCATCTGCGTGGAGGGGGTGATCGGATAGGCGCCGGCGCCCTCGCTCGCGGACGTTTCCATGAGCACGACCGCCGTGCTCCCGTCCATCGCCTCGAGCGTGCCCGGATACCGCGGTGCCGCGGACGTCGGAGTGAGCTCCGCCCCCCTGGCCGTCGTGCCGAATTTGATCACGTTGCGCTCCCCATGAGCTGCGGTGCCACGCGAGCACCGCGGTCGCTGCCGGGCTGACCGCCGGCGAATTGCGCTCCCTCGAGCCAGATGATCGCGCCCGTGGGGCAGCGATCGATGGCGTGGGCGTCCGCGAGGGCATTGAGGCTGTAGTCCACTGCCGCGACACCGCTGGCGATGCTGATCACGCCCGGCGCCGCGTCCATCACGCACTTGCCACATGCCGTGCAGGCGACCTTGCAGGCGTCGAGAACGTCGTCGCCCGCAATGAGGTTGCGGCACTGCACGAGCAGCTTTCGATCGACGGGATGGATCGCCAGGAGATCCTTGGGGCAGGCGACGACGCAGTCGCCGCACGCCGTGCACTTGTCGATGTCCACGACCGGCAGGCCGTCGGCGTTCATCGCCATCGCGTCGAACGTGCAGGAGCGCACGCAGTCGGCGAGGCCCAGGCACCCCCACGCGCATCCCTTGCCGCCCCCCGCCACCGCCGTCGCGGCCGCGCACGTCGCGTAGCCGCGATACTCGGCCTGCTGCACCGCCACGTGGCTCCCTCCGGCGCAAAGAAGGCGGGCCACGGTCTTCACCGCGGTTCCCGCCTCCACGCCGAGGAATCCGGCGATCGCTGCGCGTGCGTCGTCGTTGGCGACGTTGCACCCGGAGGGCTTCGTCTCGCCGACGACCAGCTTCTCGGCGAAGGCGCGGCAGCCGGGGACGCCGCACGCGCCGCAGTTGGCGCCGGGCAGCATCCCCGCGACGACATCGATGCGCGGATCCTCCCAGACCTTGAGCTTCCGGTTCGCGACGGCGATGAGGATCGCGAAGACGAGCCCCACGCCGCCGAGGATCGCCACGGCGCCGAGTATCACGACCGTGCTCCGTCGGCCGGTGCCGCGCCGGCCGTGAAGCCGGCCGCACCGAGCAGCCAGGAGGCCAGGGCGTCAACCGGACTCACGCCGGCCGGGGCAGCGGGAAGCGTTGCGGCCACTGCAGCCGCTGCGCCCTGCGCCGCAGCACCAGTCTCGAGGCTGCCCGCCGCAGCTGCGGTCTCCGGCCAGCGTGACAGTTCGGTGAGGAGGGCGAGCTCCTCGCGCTGCTGCGCGGCACTGCGCGGCCCCAGCGCATGCGTCGGGGCCTGTGCCGGCAGGTGCGTGATGCGCAGGCGCTCGCGCAGCGAGGCGCCGGCATGCGGGGTGTGCACGAAGCGGGCTGCCCCCTCGGGCACCAGGGCGGCGATCGCCGGCGCATCCGATTCCGCGACGAGGGCGAGCTCCGCCGCGTCGTTCGCCTGCATCACGAAGAGTCCGGGCGTGATGAGCCGCGCCAGCGGTGCCGGCGCACTCGCGCCGCGCACGACGATGATTAGGCGCACATGCCCGTCGAGGAAGTCGGCGAGCTGCTCCCCGCGCAGATCGGCCCCGTCCACCTCCACCACGAGCGGCGGCGCCAGCAGGCGCTCGGCGCGGTTCCAGCGGCCGAACGGGAAGCGCTTCATCAGCCCCGCGTGATGGTCCGCGCGAAAGCTCTTCGTCTTGGCGGCCTGGAACGCGAGCACCGCGCCGAAGGCGCGTCCCGCTTCGCCGAGCGCCGCGTCCACGGTGTCCCGAAGGTCGCCCCCGGACGGGACGCTGCACACGAAGAGGTCGTCGCCGCCAGCCAGCAGGGCGTCGAGCACGTCGATGGCCTGTTCGATGCGCTCGGTCGTCCCGTCAGCGAGCTCGGTCCCCGCCGCGAACACGCCGGCGAAGCGGCTTCCATCGATGCGGCCGTTCGCGAAGCGTCCCAGCTCCTGAGCGATCGAGGGCATGTCGCCACCCGCCGGCACGCGGTGCGCGGCGAGCCAGGCGGCCATCTGGTCGCGCGCCACCGCGACCGCGGTGCGGAAGCGCGCGCGAGGCGCGTCGAGCGCCACCATCGCGAGCTGCGTACGGTCGTCAGATCGCATACTTGTCGAGCTCCGCATTCAGTTGGCCAACGCGCTCGGTCACGCTGCGAGGCGGCACCCGGCGCAGGTCCTCGTACCTCGCCTTCGAGGCATCGCGGTAGAACACGCCGAGGCGGATGCGCTCCGCGGTGCCGGCGAGCGCCCGTGCGCGATCGAGATCCCGCGGGTCGTGCGCGAGCCGGTTCCGATAGGTGCGTTCCAGCTCCGGCACGAGCACGCCGTCGTCGTGCACGAGCATCTCGATGAGGTCGGGCTTCTGGACCGCCTGCTGGTAGAGCCCGGGGGTGAAGATCGGGCACCGCTGGAGGATCCGGACGAAGGACAGGCCGTCGTGGTGATAGGCCGCACGGATCGTGGCGTAGAGGTGTCCCGGGATCCACTCCGCCGTCTGCGCCACGAACGAGGTGTTCGTGATGCCGAGCGTGACCTGGATCGGGTTGAGCGGGGGGAGGAAGCTGCCCTTCGGCTGGGTGTTGCTCGCGTGCCCCTGCGGGGTCGTCGGCGAGGTCTGGTTCTTCGTGAGGCCGTAGATCGAGTTGTCGAGCAGCAGCACCACCATGCGCATGTTGTAGCGCATCGCGTGCATCCAGTGCCCGGCACCGATGGAGGTGCAGTCGCCGTCGCCCATCACCACGAACACCGTGAGGTCGGGGCGATGCAGCTTCACTCCCGTCGCCACGGGGAGCGCGCGGCCGTGGATGCCGTGGAACCCGTAGGTCTTCAGGTAATGCGGGAAGCGGCTGGAGCACCCGATCCCCGAGACGAACACCGTCCGCTCGGGATCGATCTGCTCGGCCACCAGCAGGCGCTCGACGGCCGTGAGGATGGAGTGGTCGCCGCAGCCGGGGCACCAGCGCGCGGTCGCCCCTTCGTAGTCCGAGAGCTCGTAGTTGCGGTCCTCCTCCTCGGCGACGGCGCCGAAGAGCGGACAGCCCGAATCACCGCAGGCACTCATGCGTCACCTCGCGCGGAGCGGGTCGCGACACCCGCGGTCTTGTCTCGAATGGCATCGACGATGGCGCCGGGGCGAAGCGGCTCGCCCGGGACGCGGGTCCAGCAGTCCACGTCCACCAGCGTCGCCGCGCGGAGCAGCCAGGCGAGCTGGCCGAGCCGCCGGTTCTCCGGCGTGATGTAGGGCGCGTTCGGCTCGTCGCTGTAGTTCAGCTCCACGGTGCACACCTTCCCGAACCGCGCGAAGATCTCCGCGAGGCCCGGCTGCAGCGGCGAGAGCACGCTCAGATGGACGGACGACACCTTGAGTCCATCCGAGCGCGCGCGATCGATGGCTTCCTCGATCGCTCCCTTCGTGCTTCCCCACCCCACCACGAGGAGGTCGCCCGAGGGATCCCCGTACACCGTCGGCGGCATCAGCATCGACTGCAGCACCGCGAGCTTGCGGCTCCGCATCGCGGAGCTGCTCTCGTGGACGCCGGAGCTGTACGCCACCTTGCTGCGGCTGTCGTGCTCGAGCCCCGTCAGCGTGAACGCGCCGCCGGGCTGGCCCGGGATGATCCGCCGCGACAGGCCCGTCGCGGGATCCCAGTCGTACGGCTTCGTCCCCGCGGGCACCGGATCCTGGTCGAACGCCGGCTGCATCAGCCGCTCGTCCGGCACGGGACGCGGGAAGGGCTGGACGCCGGTGGCGAGGTTCGCATCGGTCAGCACGAAGACGACGGCGCGGAACTGCTCGGCGATCCGACGCGCCGTGACCATCACATGGAAGCACTCCTCGATCGTCGCCGGGGCCAGGACGACCTTGGGTGCGTCCCCCGGCTGGCCGTACAGCACCGCGAGGAGGTCCGACTGCTCGACCTTGGTGGGCAGCCCGGTGCTCGGGCCGCCGCGCTGCACGTCCACGACGACGAGTGGCGTCTCCGTCATCACGGCGAGGCCGAGGAACTCCGTCTTCAGCGCCAGCCCGGGACCGCTGGTGATCGTCAGCGCGACCTTGCCGGCGTACGATGCCCCGATCGCCACCCCCGCGGCCGCGATCTCATCCTCGGCCTGATGCACGATGCCGCCGAAGCGGTCGAACACCTCGCTGAGGTAGTGTGACGCCGACGTCGCGGGGGTGATCGGGTACATGGCGCAGATCTCGAAGCCCGCGGCGAGCGCGCCCATGCCGATCGCCTCGTTGCCGTTCATGACGACCATCGGCGCCGCGGGCGGCGTGGCCGGCACGTCCACGCGGAAGTCGAGGTGCTCGCGCGCCCAACCGTAGCCCAGCTCGAGCAGCGCGACGTTCAGCGCGTAGACGGCTTCCGACTTCTTGCGGAAGGCGTACGCGATCTGCTCGCGGATGCGCTCGAGGTCGCGGTCGTAGATCCACGCGAGCAGCCCGAGTGCGAACATGTTCTTCCCCTTGCGGGGGTTGTCCATGAGCGTCAGGCACTGCTCGTCCATCGGGACGGGGATGATGCGATACTGGCGCGTCGCGAGCTCATCGAGCGCGGCGCGCCAGGCCTGTTGCACATCCTCGTCGGGATGGCTCGCCCACTTGTCCTCGAGGAGGATGATCGCATCGGACGCGAGCGCGCCGAGCCGGTGGCGGGCGAGGAGCACCTGTTCGTTGAAGGCCACGACGAGGTTCGTGTCGTCGCCCCAGTTGGTGATCGTGCCGGCGCCGATCCGGATCCGGTTGCCGCTGGCCCCCTCCGGGATGCGGGGCGGCGGCTGGATTTCGGCGGGGATGATCTCGACGGTCCACACGCCATTGCCCATCTTGGCGGAGACGGCGCCGAAGATCTGCCCGCACTTCTGCGCCCCTTCGCCCGAGTCCGAGACGATTTCCACCGTGTGCTCGGACCGCCGGATGATCGTCGGCGGGGCAGCTGGGGCGCTCGGGGAGGGGATCGCGGTCACGTCCGTGAGCATCGGAATGTTGGGCTCCCGTTCAGGGTCCGGACGGAGCGACTGCCTGGCTGTCCGTCACACGCGCAACATCTCCGGAAACGTTCGATCCCAGAATCAGCGAAAGGGAATCCATACTTGGGTGGAATCCCCTATCGGCCCGACGCAGCGTTGTGCGGGATTAACCGACGAACAAACGCAGGACCGACACTCAGGATCATCATTCTCAATGACCGACAAATCCCCTACGGATTCCGCCGGACGCGCGCGCTCCGCTCGCACTCCAGTCGCCGCACGCCTGCAAGGCGTGATCGCGGGTGCCGCAGCCGCCGCCATCCTCTGGGCGTGCGCGCTGCTGCTCGGGCTTCCCCGCATCGCCGGCTTCGAGAACGGACATGACTTCGTCGTCCCCGCCGCGGCCATCGGCGCGCTGCTGTCGTTCACCGCGCTGCGCCGCGCGATCTACGTCGCGACCGCCGTCGCGGTACTCGCCGTCGCCGTCGTCGCGTATACGCCGGTCATCGAAAAGCCCGTGCACACGCTCGTTCGCGCGGATCCGCGTCCGGTCGTCCCGTCAGGCGCGGTCGTCGTGCTCGGCGCCGACATCGCCCCGGATTCCCTGCTCCACACCCAGAGTCTCGATCGCATGCTCGGCGGTCTGGAGCTCATGCGAGCGGGAGCCGCTCCGGTGCTGGTCATCCCCGGCAACACGGTGACGACGAGAGGCCGCGTCGTGTCCGCCCGGCCGGACCAGATGCGCCTCGCCGCGCTCGCCGGCCTGGACACGGCGACGATCCTCGTCGCGGATCGGGTGCACTCCACCCGGGACGAGGCCGTCCGGGCCAGCGAGCTGCTCCGGCCGAGGGGCATTCGCCGGATTCATGTCGTGACGTCGCCCGCCCACACCGGACGGGCCTGCCGGACGTTCGAGCGCGTCGGCTTCGTGGTGACGTGCACGCCGAGCCGGTCGCGGGACGTGCCGTTCACGGCCGGAAGCCTGTACCGATCCCCGGACCGGCTGGAAGCGTTCGGCCTCTGGGTGTACGAGCGCGCCGCGATGGCGCTCTACCATATGAAGGGGTGGGTGTAGGGCGCCGGGCGCCCTACTTCTTGCCGGGATCGCTCTCCGCGAAGCTGACATCGAGCCCACGCTGCTTCAGCATCGCGGAGAAGCCGGTCTTGTCGACCGCCTTCATGTAGGCCTCCTTCGGATCCACGATGCCGTCGTCGACGTGCGCGATGAGCGCGTCGTTCAGCGTCACCATGCCGAGGCGCTTGGACGTCTGCATCACGGACGGGATCTGGAAGGTCTTCGCCTCGCGGATCAGGTTGGTCACGGACGGGATGGAGAGCAGGATCTCGCGCGCCGCGACGCGGCCGCCTCCGATCTTCTTGCAGAGCGTCTGTGAGATGACGCCCTTGAGCGATTCCGCGAGCATGACGCGGATCTGCTCCTGCCGGTCCGCCGGGAACTGGTCGATGATGCGGTCGATGGTGCCCGCGGCCGTCGTCGTGTGCAGCGTGCCGAACACGAGGTGCCCCGTCTCGGCGGTCTCGATCGCGATCGACACGGTCTCGAGATCGCGCATCTCGCCGACGAGGATGATGTCGGGATCCTCGCGGAGCGCCGCCCGCAGCGCGGACTTGAACGACTTCGTGTGCACGCCGACCTGGCGCTGGGTGATGACGCAGCGCTTGTTCTTGTGCACGAACTCGATCGGATCCTCGATCGTCAGCACGTGGTCCGTCCGGGCGCGGTTCACCAGGTCCACCAGCGCGCACAGCGTCGTGGACTTGCCCGATCCGGTCGGCCCCGTGACGAGCACGAGCCCCTTCGTGAGGAAGCACAGCCGCTGCACTTCCTCGGTGATGTTCATGTCCTCCACGGAGACGACGGTCGCCGGGATCTGGCGGAACACCGCGAGGGGTCCCATGCGGTCGCGCGCGGCGTTGGCGCGGAATCGCGCCACGCCGGTGAGCTCGTACGCGTAGTCCGTATCGTTCGTCTCGGCATACTCGCGCCGATTCCGTTCCGGCATGATCGCCCGGACCATGGCGCCGAGTCGCTCGGGGTCGAGCACGCCGAAGTCGCCGAGCCGCACCATCTCGCCGCTCTGCCGCAGGATCGGCGGCTCCCCGACGCGCAGGTGGAGATCGGAGGCGCCCTGCTTCACCGTCAGGCGCAGCAGGTCGTCGAGCGCGGCACGGGCCTCCGCGCTCCCGTGAAATTCGTTGATGGCATCGAGCGCGTCGCCTCCTTCTGACGCGGGTGCCGACACCGCCGGAGCAACGGCGACGGCCCGCGCGGCGGGAATGGACGCTGCCGTGGCGGGAGCCATCACCGGCGGGGCGGCGCCCGGCGACGGCGCGTCGGCGGGTGCCGATACTGGTGCCGCCGCGCCTGACGCCGGCATCGACGCACCGGCCGTCATCGGACTCGCCGGGAGCGCCGACGGCGACGCCGATGGCCCGCCGTGCGCGACCGCCTCCAGCTGCCAGCGCCCATTGGTCGCCGCGGCGCGGACGATGAACGTGCCGTCGGGGGTGCCGCGCATGATCGTCACGGGGACCGATGCTTCGATCGCGGCCCGCTGCGACATGTCGGCCACCTCGCGCAGCAGGGCGAGCACCTGATCGTTCGTGATCGGCCCGCGCGTGAGGGCGCGCGGAGCGCCTGCGACGTCGAGGACCGCGGGGGCATCTGCTTCCACTCGGAGCGACCTGGCCTGATGCGTCAGGATTGCTGCGAGAAACTTGTCGAGTTGTGCCATCAAGTCAGTTCATGGACGTGAACGACCGCACTCCGGTGCACCAGGATCACGCGATCCGGCTGGACGAGGCGGAGGAACCGCTCACGATTCGAGTTCAGGTAGTCGAGGAGCCGGGCGTGTCCCGTGCGCGGTCCAAGGAGGACTTCGCCGGACACCGTCGTTCCGGACACGAGCGTCACCTCGATCGCGGCCGGGTGCTCGCCGGCTTCCGCGTGGACGGGTGACGGCTTCGACACCTCGGCCCAGAGCACGTGATCCTTCGCCGCGAGCAGCGTGCGCCCGTCGGCCGGATCCAGTGCGAAGTACGGATCGATCTCGTTGAGAAACTCCCAGGGAGCCTGCGGCTCGGGCCCGAACCGCGACGTGGGGCTCAGGAATACATCGCCCGCAATCGTCTCCCCGCTGGCGAACATGACCGTGACGGGACAGCGGATCTTTTCGATTCGATAGGAGGTCACGTCGTCGAGGTAGGGAGGCTGCGGGGCGGCCGGGTGAGGACCATGGACACTTCGACCTGGCCGGTCCGATGCGGCGCCGCCCCGGCCGGCGGCGATCGGGGCCGGGGCGCGGGGCTGCCGCCGCGGGCAGGACGAGCGAGACGCATGTTTCGCCACGAACGCCGCGCGTCGGCGCTGACCCACGGCCGCCGGGAATTCGCCGGATCCATGTGGTGAGTTCCCCGTCCCACCGCGGATGGGCGTGCCGTAGCTTCGGTGCGTCGGGTGCCGGTCTGCCGCCGACGGGGTCCCAGGGCGCTAACCCCGCCTCCACATTAGATTTCCCCCACTATGCCGCAGCCGCTGGACACCGCCCCGATCCCCGACGCCGCCCCGGCGTCGCGCGCGGCGGCGATCGTGTCCCGCCCGGCGCCGGTCGTCGCGCTCGAGGGGGTGGCCCGTCGCTTCGGCATCCTCTGGCCGCTGCGCGGGGTGAATCTCCTCGTGGAGCCCGGCGAGGGAGTCGCCCTCATGGGTCGCAATGGAAGCGGCAAGACCACGCTCCTGCGAATCCTGGCGACCGCCCTCCGGCCCACGCGCGGCAACGGCCGCGTCCTCGGCCATGATCTCGTTGCCGAGCGCGACGCCGTCCGGGCACGCACCGGCGTGCTGGGCCATGCGCCCGGGCTCTACCTGGACCTCACGCCGCGGGAGAACCTCGAGTTCAC
>DASTYL010000252.1:0-14757 GCA_035764975.1 Gemmatimonadaceae bacterium
CCCTCGAAGAGACACCACGCCGGGCAGCCCGGGAAGGGGGCCGCGACGGACCCCGCGCGAAAGTACTATGCCGGACATCTCGTAGGGGTTTCGTCGGGCCTACGGCCTCTCGCGGATGCCGTAGACTCCGCCCGTGCGACGCGTGCCTCCCCCGCGCGCGTTCGGCCTTCCCGCCGAGGTGCGGATGACGCGGTCCCGTGGGGTTCAGTGGATGCTGGCGACGCTCGCCGTCATCGGATCGGCCTCCGTGCGGCCGGTGCGCGCGCAGGCCGCCGAGTGGACGGTCGACCGCGACGCCTTCGCGGAGCTGTGGTATCACGCGCTTGCCCGCGTCACCCCCGCGGCCGACAGCCCCGTCACCCTCTACTCGGCCGGTTACGTCCGTGCGGCCGAGGTGACGCGTCGTGCGAACGGCCTTGTCTCGCGGCTGGATGTGGCGGAGCCCGCGCTGCGCGAGGCGCTGCGCACCGAGCGTGCGCTCGAGGTGCTGCACTTCGTGCCGGCGTATTTCATCGGCGAGCCGCCCGAGGCCGTGCTGCGCGCGCTCCGGGCGGCGTTGGCGTCGACCCGGCCCCCGATCGCCGACGCCCTGGCCCGCCGGGCCGCGCTCGTGGCGCGGACGCTGCCGGGCACACGCGCCCGCTCGGCCGCTTTGCAGTTCGTCGACGCCGCGGCGGACGAGTGGCGGGTGATGCAGCGGAGCGGCTGGATCCAGCCGGGCCCTGGCTCTGCCGCAATGGGGCGGCTGCGCAACGAATGGCTGACGGAGGTCGAGCCGGCGCTGCGGCCGTACCTCCTTGCCTCGGGGACCCGTCGGGGGCGCATCATCGTCGTACCGTCGCTTGGTCTCGACGGACGCGTGGTGCACACGACCGACGGTGCCGCGCTCGCGCTGGTCGGTACCGGGAGCGGACCTGGACAGGAACGCTCGCCGCTGCTCCTCGCGGTGCGCGAGCTCGCCTATCCCCTCGTCAGGCGAGTGCCCTCACGGCTGCTCGCGGCGGACTCGGACGCGCCGTGGGCGGCGGAGCGCGCGCGCGGGGTGGCCGCGGTGCGCGCGGGGGCGCTGCTGCTCGACGCGCACCTGCCGGCGATGGCGCCCGCCTACCGCGCGCTCTTCGCCGGTGGTGTCACGCCGGGTGATCGTCGCGCGTTCGACGCGCTCTACGCGGCGAGCGCGGAGCTCGATGCGGCGCTGCAGTCCGAAGTCGCACACCTCGCGGGGCCGATCGGGCGGACGCCTTGAGCGGTCAACCACCCGCACGCGGCGGCGTGGCCGCCAGGAGAGAACGATCCGTATGCGCGTACACGTTACTATCCCCTCGCTCACCACCATCGGCCTGCTGCTCGCGGGCGCCACGACGGCGCAGGCCACCGATGGGCACCTGCTGCACGGCGTCGGCGCGATCAACTCGGCCATGGGTGGCATCGGGGTCGCGATGCCGAGCAGCCTGCTCGGGGCCTTCTACGTGAACCCGGCAGGGCTGCTCGCGTTCGACGGCACCGCGACCGAGCTTGGCTTCGAGATGATGAAGGCCGAGCGTGGGATCGCCACCACCGTCGGCAGCTTCGCTGGCACCACCGAGAGCAGGAGCGACTTCACTCCGATCCCGGCGCTCGGCTGGAGCCAGGAGCTGATGCAGGATCGCCTGGCGATCGGCGTCGCCGGACTGGGCATCGGCGGCTTCGGAGTGGATTATCCGGCGGATCCGAACAACCCGATACTTGCGCCGCGACCCAACGGCTTCGGGAATGTGTTCAGCAGCTTCTCGCTGATGCGGATCATCCCCGCGGCCGCATACCAGGTGACGCCGCAGCTCCGGCTTGGCGCGGCGCTGAACCTGAACTGGGCCTCGCTCGCGGTGGATCCCATGCCGGTCGCGGCGCCCGCGGTGGATCCGGGTCCCGACGGCGTGCCGAACACCGCCGATGACCGCGCCTTCTATTCCTCGGCGACGGCGGATGGGGCGTTCGGGATCGGCGCGCAGCTCGGCCTCCAGTATGCGGTCACCCCGGCGGTCGCCGTCGGGCTCGCGTACACGACGCCGCAGGCGTTCCAGGACTTCGAGTACAACGCCGTATACGAGAACCCGAACCTTCCGAACTACAACACGCCCCGCGTGTTCACGTTCGCGATGGACGTGCCGGCCGTGTACGCCGGCGGCGTCTCCTGGCAGCCGGGGAGCGCGTGGACGGCCGGCGTGGACGCGAAGTACATCGATTACGAGAACACCGCGGGGTTCGAGGAGACGGGGTTCAATCCCGATGGCTCGCTTCGCGGCTTCGGGTGGAAGAGCATCTGGAGCGTCGCGGCGGGCGCGCAGTTCCGCCCCACGGCTGGCATCGCGCTGCGGGCTGGCTACAACTACTCGGACAACCCGATCGCCGACCAATACACGATGTTCAACCTCCCCGCGCCGGCAGTGGTGCAGCACCACGCGACCTTCGGCCTCGGCTACCTGTTCGACAACGGGTTCGGCGTGGATGTCGGCTATTACCGGGCATTCGAGAACACGATCGCGGGGCCGATCCAGGGAATGGGGGGCGCGGCGCCAGGAACTGAGGTGAAGACCTGGATGTCCGAGCACTCGATCCTGGTGGGGTTCACCTTCTCGCCGGCGGGCGCAGGGCGAGGGGTCGCACCGTGATGCCCGTGAAGTGAGCAGAAGCCGCCCCAGGGGTCCGGACGCGCGGGAAAGGGAGTTCGGCGCAGGCGGCCACAGCCGGCGTGATTGCCTCCTGGAGGGCGCGCGAGCATGCGAGTTGCCCACGGACGGTCAGCGGGCCCGGCACGACCGGGCGAACTGAACGTCTACCAGGAGGAACGGATGAAGAAGCTTGCCTGTCTCGCAGTCATCGGAACCATCGCGCTGTCGGCGGCCGCCGGCGCCGCCGGTGCGCAGGACATCCCCGTCATGAAGGATCGGCCGGCGATGTCGACGACCCCGACGACGAGCTACGGGGACATCGAGTGGACCGGGCCGCTGGGCTATACGCTTCGCCCGGGTGCCGCGCCGCTGTACTGCGATCCCGCCGACGAGGCGGAAGTCGCGAAGGTCGCCATCAAGAGCGAGCTGTATCAGCAGGGCATGATCACGCCGGAGCAGGCCAAGGCGCTCGCGCTCTGCGCGGTGCCGGGGCAGGTCTCGTCCGGCGAGATGGAGATGCTCGACAACCGGCCGATCTACAGCATCACGCTGCTGCCGAACGAGAAGCAGACCTACTCCAAGGTGCAGATCGACGCCTACACGGGCGAGGTGATCAACGCCAAGCAGTTCGGCGGCCTCCGTGGTCTCGCGGGCTACCTGCGCGAGAGCGCCGAGCGCAAGGAGAACAAGGCCAAGGCGGACAGCACGGTGAACCCGTAACGGGTTTCCGCAGCTACGACAGTCATCGGCTCGTCTCACAGACGGATGGGCTCTGGGCTCTGGGCTCTGGTCGTCGGCTTTGATATGAAGCCAGAGCCTCGAGCCCAGAGCCCAGAGCCTTGAAGCTGTGAGGCTGGCCGAGGTTCGTCGTTGCCGTGGACCATAGCCGGAAGCCTGAGACCGCAGTCACCAGCTACTGCTCCTTGCTCTTCATTCTCGCGGCGGCCTTCCTGTGGGCCACCATCGGCCCGGTCGCGCGGTTCGCGCTGCGGTCGGGCATCGATCCACTGGAGATCAGCTTCTGGCGTGCCGCGATCGCGGGGGCGCTGTTCGCCGCGCACGCGATCGCGCGCCGTCGCACGGCGGTGGCCCGCGGGGATCTCCCCGCGGTCGTCGCCTTCGCGATCGTCGGGATCACGCTGTTCTACTGGTCGTTCTTCCGCGCGGTGCAGGCGGGTGGGGCAGCGCTCGCTGCGATTCTCCTCTACACCGCGCCGGCATGGGTCGCTGTCGCCGCCGCGCTCTGGCTCGGTGAGCGCATCACGCCGCGCAAGGCGCTCGCCGTCGCGCTGACCCTCGCGGGGGTCGTGCTCGTGGCGCTTGGCAGCGGCAGCCCCGACGGGGCGGGAGTCGCCGTCACGCCGGGCGCCGTGACGTGGGGGCTGGTCGCGGGCTTCGCGTACGCGGCGCACTACCTCTTCGGGAAGCGCTACTTCCCGCGCTACGACGCCGCGACGCTCTTCGCCTGGGCCGTGCCGCTCGGCGCGCTGATGCTGCTGCCGCTCGTCCCCTTCGCGCCGAAATCACCCGCCGACTGGGCGGTGCTGCTGTTCATCGCCGTGGTGCCCACGTACGTGTCGTATTTGTTGTACGGCATCGGCCTCCGCCGCATCGAGGCGACGCGCGCGGCGACAGTCGCGACCCTCGAGCCGGTCGCCGCGGCGCTGCTCGCCTTTCTCGTCTGGGGGGAGGCGCTCCGCGGGGCGGCCTATGCCGGGGCTGCGCTCGTCCTCCTGGGCGTGCTCGTGGTCTCGTCAGACAAAATCCGACGCGGCGGCGGCTGACGGGGGCAGTATCTTCCCGGGCACAGGGCCGAACCCGCTCCGCCGCTGCCGTCCCTGCCACCTCCGATCCCGAGCTGCCCGTGCCAACCCCGCCGCAGGACGAGGACCCGTTCATCCGAAGCCTTCGCGAAGCGGGAATCCGTCCCCCCGGGCCGAAGCTGGTGCGGGGCGAGATGCCGCGGCCGCGCCGGCCGGTGGTGATTGCGATCCTGGTCGTCCTCGCGCTGTTCCTGCTGTTGCCGACGGCCACGACGCGCCTCGCCGACTGGCTCTGGTTCCGGGAGATCGGTTTCGAGCGCGTCTTCCTCACGAAGATCGCGGCGCAGTGGGCGATCGGAGGCGCGGCCTGGGCGATCGCCTTCGCGGTGCTGTACGGCAATGCGCGCTATGCGCTGCAGGGGCTCGAGCTCGGGCGCGAGCCGGCGCACGACTACCTGGGCGGAATCGGCGCGCTCGAGCCGGCTGTGCGCGCCGCGATCGAGCGTGGCGCGAAGGTGCTCGCGCTCCCATGGACGGCCCTGCTCGCGCTGCTCGTGGCGCTCGGCATGGCCTCGCAGTGGAACACGGTGCTCCAGGCGATCCACCGGACGCCGTTCGGGCGGGTCGATGCGGTCTTCGGCCGCGACGTGGGCTACTACGTCTTCGTGCTCCCCGCCATCGAGCTCGTGGTGGGCTTCGCCTTCGCGCTGCTGGTCCTCTCGCTGCTGCTGGTGGCGCTGCCCATCCATCTCGTTCGCGCCGAAGTCGGGCGGGTCGGCCAGCGCTTCGTCGTCCGGCCGCGCGCCCAGTCGCATCTCGCGGTGCTCGCCGGGGTGCTGCTGCTCGTGATCGCCGCGCGCACGGAGCTCGTGCGCGTCCCGGGCGTGCTCTTCGGCGATCACCTGCCGCTCGTCGGCGCCAACTACGTGGACCTGCACGTCCGCATCCCCGCGCTCCACCTGCTCGCCGTGGCGGCACTCGCCGGCGCGCTGCTCATCGCCTGGGGCGGCCTGCGCGGGCGACTCGTGCCGGTGGCGCTGCGCGTCGTGATCGGCTACGCCCTCCTGGTGGCGGCGGCGACGATCATCCCGGCCGCCTATCAACGCCTCGTCGTCCAGCCGAACGAGCTGGCGCGGGAGACGCCGCAGATCGTCCGCCACATCCGCGCGACGCGGGAAGCCTGGGGGCTCGACAGCGTGGAGGTGCGCGAGCTGAGTGGCGAGTCCCGGCTGACGCCGGCCATCGTCGCCGCCAACCGCGCCACCATCGACAACGTGCGGCTCTGGGACCGGGATCCGCTGCTCCAGACCTTCGGGCAGATCCAGTCCATCCGGACGTACTACGACTTCGTGGCGGTGGACGACGACCGCTATCGCATCGCGGGCGAGCTGCGCCAGGTCATGCTCGCGGCGCGCGAGATGAACACCGAGGCGCTGCCGACGCGCGGGTTCATCAACGAGCACCTGACGTACACGCACGGCATGGGCGCGACGCTCAGTCCCTCCAACGAGGTCACACCCGAGGGGCTGCCCGTGCTGTTCATCCGCGACCTGCCGCCCGTCTCGAGTGTCGACGTGCGCATCACCCGGCCGCAGATCTACTACGGGGAGCTGGACAACGACTTCGTGCTCGCCCCCACGCGCCAGCGCGAGTTCGATTATCCCGCCGGGGAAGGCGAGGCGGCGGCGTATTCGACCTACGACGGCAGGGGCGGGGTCCCCGTCGCGTCGTTCGCCCGGCGGCTGCTGTACGCGCTGCGCTTCGGATCGCTGAACATCCTGCTCTCCGGCGACTTCGAGCCCGGCACGCGCATCCTCTACCACCGCGACATCCGCGAGCGGGCGCAGCGCGCGCTGCCGTTCGTGAGCTTCGACCGGGATCCCTATCTCGTCATCGCGGACGACGGCACGCTGAAGTGGATCCTCGACGCGTACACGGTCTCGGGCCGCTACCCGTACGCCCAGCCCGCGGGGCGCGGCGTGAACTACATGCGCAACAGCGTGAAGGTCGTCATCGATGCCTATGACGGCGACGTGCGCGCGTACGTCGCCGCGCCCGACGATCCGATCATCCGGACGCTCGCGCGCATCTATCCGGGCGTGCTGCAGCCGCTGGACGCGATGTCGCCGGATCTCCGCGCGCACCTCCGCTACCCGGAGGATCTCTTCCGCATGCAGACGGCGCTCTTCGCGACGTATCACATGGGGAACCCGGAGACGTTCTATCATCGCGAGGATCAGTGGCAGATCCCCGGCGGGGCGGCGCCGATCGCCCCCCCGGCGGGCGCACGAGGTCAGCCGCTGCCGGTCGGTGAGGAACGGCGCGCCACGGGCGAAGCGTTCCTGCGCCACATGGTCATGCGGCTGCCCGGGGAGCAGGAGCCCGAGTTCATCCTGATGCGCCCCTTCACGCCGCGACAGAAGGACAACCTCGCTGCGTGGATGATCGCGCGGAACGACGGGCCGCATTACGGCAAGCTGGCCGTGTACCGGTTCCCGCGGCAGAGCCTCGTGTTCGGCCCGAACCAGATCGTGAACCGCATCAACCAGGACACCGAAGTCGCGCGGCAGATCAGCCTGTGGGACCAGCGCGGATCGCAGGTCCTGCGGGGCGAGCTGCTCGTGCTGCCGATCGGCGGATCGCTCATCTACGTGCAGCCGCTGTACCTGCGCGCGGAGGGGGGCCGCATCCCCGAGTTGAAGCGCGTGATCGCCGCGCACGAGGGGCGTGTCGCAATGGCCGAGACGCTCGACGCGGCGCTCACGGCGCTGTTCGGGGACGTGGGACGTCGCGCGGTGCGCGCGGACTCGGCGGCCGGCGCGCCGGCACCGGGAGCGCCCGCGGCGGGTGCTCCCGCCGGCGCGGCGCCGACCCCCGCGCAGATGGAGCTCGCCCGCCAGGCGCTGGACCACTACGAGCGCGCGCGGGCGGCGCAGCGTGCGGAGGACTGGGCCGCATACGGCGTCGAGATGCGGCGGCTCGGCGACGTGCTCCGGCAGCTCGAGGCGACGGGAGGCAGGCCGTAGGCGCGACGGTCGCCTCTTGTGGGAGCTGGGGACGGACCACAGAATCGGCGCACGGGTTGAACCGGATCCTCCGGATCCGCGGGGCGGCACGCGGCCGGAAGGCCGCGGCATGCGACGCGCTCCACCGGGGTCCTTCACGCACACGTGGAGATGCACATGCGACTCGCTCGTCCGTTCGGCCTCGCCCTCCTCGCTGCCGTCGTCGTTGCCTGCGGCGAGTCGAATCCTGCCGCCCCCACGGTCGCCGGTCCTGCGTTCATCCAGGGCGGGGAGCTCACAGGATCTGCCTTCCCGAGTGTCGGCGCGCTCCTGTTCGATTATGACCGCAACGGCAAGCTCGACGGGAACGACGAGTGGTGCACCGGCAGCCTCGTCGCCGCCGACGTCTTCCTGACCGCGGCCCATTGCGTCGTCACCTCCTATACGCCGCCGGGGTCGCAGTTCCACGTGTCGTTCGCGCCCGATCTCTACGCGCGCGGCATCAAGACGATCGCGGCCACGCACGTCGTGTACGATCCGGCGTATGGCCACGACCAGGCCAACCTGCACGACCTGGCCCTGGTCTTCCTGCCCTCCGGTTCGACCCGCGGCATGACGCCGCTCCGGCTCCCGCCCCTCGGCGCCCTCGATGCGATGGCGGCGAAGGGGTCGCTGTCGAAGGCGATGTTCGTCAACGTCGGCTACGGCGTCTCCGCCAATCGCACCGGCGTGCCCACGTTCAGCTACGACGGAACGCGCAAGGCCTCGCTCTCGGAGTACATGGGCCTGCAGCCGACCTGGCTCGGGCTGCTCATGAATGCCGCGGCGACGGGCGAGGGCGGCGACTGCTACGGTGACTCCGGCGGCCCCAAGTTCCTCGAGGGCGACCTGACGACCATCTACGCGACCGTCACCACCGGCGATTACAACTGCCGCGCGACCACCTGGGACTGGCGCCTCGACACCCCTGAAGCGCGCGGGTTCCTCGGGCAGTATCTCACGCTGCCGTGATGTCCATGGCCGGCATGCGCCGGTCCGCTCCACTCCACCAATCTCCTTCGTGATGCTCCGTCCTTCGGAACTCCTCGCCATGGCGCTCGCAAGCGCCATGGCGATCGCTCCCGCTGCCGCACAGCAGCGCGCCCCTGCGCCCGCCGCGCCCACGACGTTCGACCAGGCGCGGCTCGGCGGCATGCGTTATCGCATGGTCGGTCCGGCGCGCGGCGGCCGCGTCACCGCGGCGACCGGCGTGCCGCAGCAGCCGCACACGTTCTACATGGGCTCGACCGGCGGGGGCGTGTGGAAGACCGAGGACGCCGGCATCAACTGGCAGAACGTCTCGGATGGCTTCATCACCGTCGGCTCGATCGGGGCCATGGACGTCGCGGACAGCGATCCGGACATCGTGTGGGTCGGCACCGGTTCCGAGGGGCTGCGCAGCAACGTCAGCGTCGGCAAGGGCGTGTGGCGCTCCACCGACGCGGGAAAGACCTGGACGCATGTCGGCCTGCCGAACTCCCAGGTGATCGGGGCCGTGGTGATTCACCCGACCAATCCCGAGGTCGTGTACGTCGCGGCGCTCGGGAATCCATTCGCGCGGAGCTCCGAGCGCGGCGTGTACCGCACGCGTGACGCGGGACGCACGTGGAAGCGCGTGCTCCACGTCTCCGATTCCACCGGCGCGGTGGACCTGGAGCTGAAGCCCGATGATCCCGACGTCGTGTACGCCACGATGTGGCGCGCCGAACGCAAGCCGTGGACGATCATCTCGGGTGCGCGAGAGGGCGGCGTGTACAAGAGCACGGATGCCGGAGACAACTGGCGCCGCATCACCGCCGGCCTGCCGAACGCGCTCGTGGGCAAGGCCGACCTGGCCGTCTCCCCCGCCGCGCCCAACCGGCTCTACGTGCTGATCGAGGCGAAGCCCGGCGGCGGGCTGTATCGCTCGGATGACGCGGGGGAATCCTTCATCGCGGTGGACACGACGACCCGCGGCCTGATCACCCGGCCGTTCTACTACACGAACGTCGATGCCGACCCCACCGACGCGGACGTCGTGTATGTCGGCACGGAAGGGTTCTACAAGAGCACCGATGGCGGAAAGAGCTGGCGCACGATGCGCACGCCGCACGGGGACAACCACGAGCTGTGGATCAACCCGCGCAACCCGCAGATCATGCTCCAGACGAACGACGGCGGCGCCAACGTGACGCTCGACGGCGGCCGCACCTGGAGCACGCAGTACAACCAGCCGACCGCCGAGATCTACCAGGTGTACGTGGACGACCAGGTCCCGTACCGGCTCTACGGCGCGCAGCAGGACAACTCCACGCTGATCCTGCCGAGCCTCCCGGTCACGAGCTCGCCGCCGGACGATCCGATGCAGTCGTGGCGCCAGGGCCCGGGGTGCGAGACGGGGCCGATCATGCCGCATCCCACGAATCCCGATACCGTTTACGGCTCCTGCAAGGGCCAGTACTCGCGGATGTCGCTGCGCACGGGGCAGGAGAAGCAGTACTGGATCGGGGCGCAGTCGCTCTACGGCAATCCCGGCAAGGACCTCATCTACCGGTTCCAGCGGGTTTCGCCGATGGAGGTGTCACCGCACGACCCGTCGGTCCTCTACTACGGCTCGCAGCACGTGCACCGGACGCGCGACGAGGGAGTGACATGGGAGCGGATCTCGCCGGATCTCACCTGGAACCCGCCGGAGCGGCAGCAGAAATCGTCCGGCGAGCCGATCACGCTGGACGTCACCGGCGAGGAGTACTACTCGACCCTTTATGCGATCCGCGAGTCGCCGCTGCAGCGCGGCGTGATCTGGACGGGCGCGAACGACGGGCCCTTCCACGTCTCCCGCGACGGCGGAACGACGTGGACCAACGTCACCCCGAAGGGACTGCCGGCGGGCGGCCGCGTCCAGAACATCGAGCCATCGCCGCACCGCGCGGGCTCGGCGTACTACGCCGTGCTGCGCTACCTGCTCGGTGATCCGCGGCCATACATCTACAAGACGGACGACTACGGAAAGACGTGGAAGCTGCTCACGACGGGTCGCAACGGCATCCCGGCGGATGAGCCGACGCGGGTCGTGCGCGAAGATCCGGATCGCCCCGGCCTGCTCTACGCGGGCACGGAGTTCGGGGCGTACGTGTCCTTCAATGACGGGGGGACCTGGCATCCGCTGCAGCGCAACCTGCCGCGCACGCCCATCACGGACATGAAGGTCCATCAGCAGGATCTCGTGCTCTCCACGCAGGGCCGCGGCTTCTGGATCCTCGATGACCTCACGCCGCTGCATCAGATGCACGATGCCGTCATGTCGGCGCCTTCGCATCTCTTCGTGCCGCGCGAGGCGACGCGCCTGCGCTACACGGCGGGCTTCGGCGGACTCGAGTCGGCGCGCCAGGATCCGTCCGCGCCGGAGTATCCGCCCGCCGGCGCCATGATCGACTACTGGCTCTCAGCGGATGCCGCCAGCGCGCCCGTCACGCTGGACGTTCTGAACGCGGAAGGATCGGTCGTCCGCAGCTTCTCGAGCGAGGCGGCGGGCGAGCGGACCAGCGAACCCGCGGAGCCGGGGATGCGTGCGCCGATGATGGAGCGGGTCGGGACGCCGCGCCTGCCGTCGGCGGCCGGACACAATCGCTTCATCTGGGACTACGCGCTCCCGGGGCCGTGGGATGCGAATGCGCAGCGCAGCGGCCGCAACGGACCGCTCGCACTCCCGGGGCGCTACACCGTGCGCCTCACCGCTGGCGGCATCACCACGACGCAGCCGCTCATCGTGCGTCCGGATCCGCGAAGCGTGGCCGATGGCGTGACCGAGGCCGTCCTGGCCGCGCAGCTCGAGCACAACCTGCGCGCGCGCGACCTGGTGAGCGACATGAACCATCTCGTCGCGGACGTGCAGGCGGCACGGAAGGCTGCGGCGGCGGAGTCGGAGCAGGCGAAGGCGCTCGCCGCACTCGAGGCGCGACTCGTGGCGGAGCCGGTTCGCTACGGACGCCCCGGGTTGCAGACGCACGTCTCGTATCTCTATGGGGCTGCACTTCGCAGCGATCAGCAGGTGGGGCGTGACGCGGTGGACAGGCTCGCGGTGCTGCGGAAGGAAGTGGATGCGGCGCGGGCGGAGCTCCGCGCGATCGTGGAGTGAACGAGGACCCGCGCCCGGTATCTGGCGCCGCTGTGCTGATCAAACGTGAAGGGTCCGCAGCAGCGGGCCCTTCGCCTTTTCTGTCGCGTCGGCGCCACATCGTTGCAGACCCGCCACATGTCGCGGCCTCGCGACATAAATCGGGCCCGAGCGCCAGGAAGTGCGTAAACGTGCGTCGTTGCTCAACTTGAGCCCGCAACACCTGCCGTGCAGCACGCCTGGCCTCCGGCGTGCCCTGCCGGTCGGCCCCGGCCCCCGACGATGGGTCCGCCGGCCCGCTCCGACGATGCGATGGGCCCGTCGCGCCGGCGAAGAGCGACCTCGCAGGATCGTCACGCACTTTCCAAGCACGGAGAACTCCCAATGTCCCGCAAGCTCTGGCTGCTCGGCGCCGCCGCAGTCTCCCTCGTTGCCTGCACCGAAACGACCAGCCCGACCCCTGAAGTCGCCTCCACGCCCTCGTTCAGCAACGGATTCCCGGACAACGGCAAGGGCGCGCTCTACAAGTTCAACCTCATCGGCCATCCCTCGTCGCCCAGCTCGGACATGCTGAATGATCAGGGCAAGCGCATGTTCGTGAAGCTCGAGGGGAACACCCGGATCAACCTGTCCATGGGCGCCTTCGACATCCTGGATGCGGACGGCACGGATGGCACGGCAGCGTTCCAGCTTCCGGATCCCGATCCGGACAACGACGGCGAGACCTGGTACGGTGTCTACGTCCGGCCGAAGGGCAAGCCCGGGAAGTCCATGAACATCACCACGTGCGCCACGGCGGACTGGGACAACGATCCAGCGACGCCGGATGAAGAGCTCTGCTCGCTCGAGAAGGCGGTCCTCGTCCGTGACACCGGCAAGCCGCGCGTGGACAACGTCAGCAAGGAGCTGCTGACCGCCTGCGTGGACACCAACGACGATCAGGTCTGCGACGAGCGGGTCTTCCTGTTCGACGATCGCGCGGAAGACTATCTCTGGAGCGTCGACAACTACGGCCTCCGGAACGTCGAAGTCCGCTTCCTCGAGATCGTGCAGAACATCGGGCTCACCCCGTAAGGGCCGTCCCGGGGCGAACGGACGCGATGGCGGCGTCCGGCACCAGTTCCACCTAGCAGGTTGCGCCCTCTTTTGACATGGGAGGGCGGCAGTCGAGAACGCTGAACGCGGCGCGGGGTCCCGGTCGGTCGACCGGGACCCCGCTGGTCTGCATGACCATGTTCATCGCGCCGCGCGTCGGGCGATCACTGGTTGCCCCTCGAGGGCACGATCTGCAGGATCGGGCAGAGGTGACCATGGGCGAGCTCCTCCGGGAAGGGCGGGACCACATCGGCGATGGCACAGGTGCCTCTCTTCGTGCGGGGGCGCCGCGGGAGGACGCTGCCGGCGGCGCGACGGGCGACGCCATCCCGCCTCACGCGTACGTCATCGAGGTCCGGGTTCCGGAGCTCGCACGGCTGTTCAATGCGATCGACCCCTCGCCACTCTACGACAGGGATCTCGACGCCGACATGGAGGAGTTCATCGTCGGGTGGGCGCGCGAAGCGCCCGGCGGCGAGCCTCTCGCCCTGCTCGTCCATGTGGACCGTGCGGCGCTGACGCCGCACGAAGCCGGTCTCGTGCGCGACTCCATCCACGCGTTCTTCGGCAATCGCGCGGTGCGCTCGCGGCGGCAATTCCGCGCGCTGTTGCGGCTGGGCCGGACCAGCCTCATGATCGGGATCGCGGTGCTGGCGGGGTTCATTGCCATCGGCGATCTCATCGCGTGGCAGGCGCACGGCAGTCGCATGGCGGAGGTCGTACGGGAGAGCCTCATGATCGGCGGGTGGGTCGCCATGTGGCGGCCGCTCGAGATCTTCCTTTACGAATGGTGGCCGATTCGCGCGGAGACGCGGCTGCTCGACCGGCTCACCGTGATGCCCGTTCGCATCGGGAATCACGAGGGCGATTCAGCCGGTCGACCCGTGGAATAGGAGCCCGGGAGCGCTGGCGGCGGCTCGAGACCTTCCTCGGCGGGGACGGGCCGCGGTGACGCCCGTCCCCCCGGTCATCCGCCGCCGGATCAGGTCGAGCGCATGAACACCGCGCCGGCTTCCTGCGCGCGGGAGGCCGCGTAGATCCCTGAAGGCTGCACGATGACGCCCGGGATCACCCCCGCCCGCAGCTCGGCGACGATCGCGTCCACGCTCTGGCCGGTCCGGGGAGCGACCCCGAGCGCGAACGCGCGCATGGCCAGTTCGCAGGCCAGCACCACCGCCCCGCTCTTCACGAGGCCCTCGACGCTCACGTCGACATCGGGGCCGAGCAGCGCGGCGATCCGCGCATCGGGCGCTTGGCCTTCACGGCGCCGGGCCCACGGGTTCCGGGTCGCGGGCGCCTTCGTGGCGGGGTCGTCGACCTTTCGCATCGTGCCGATCGTGTACTTCGCCCAGAGCGCGTCGTCCATCGCGAGCACCGTCCCGAGGTGGCGGAGCACGACGACCGGCACCACGGCATCGCGCCCGTGGGAGCCGAGCGCCGCGTCGTAGCCGGCCCGGTAGATCCAGGAGTGCAGGATCGGGAGCCCGTCCGAGACTTCCGGCCCGTCGAACACCGCCTTGTGCTCCGCCGCCCGGACACGCGCGGTCCAGCGGTCATCGTACGGGCTGGGCGGCTGGAGCGCAGCGGCAGCGGCACGCCGCGGGTCGAGCGCCGATGCGGTTCCGAGCGCGAGGGTGCCGGTGGCGAGGCGGGCGAGGAAGCCGCGGCGGGGGAGGCTCGAGGAGGACATGCGGTCCGGGGCGAAGGGGAGTGGGGCGTCGGACCCCTATTCTGGGACGCTGCCTGGCGGGTCGCCAGAGGCAGTGTCGGCGCCGAGCAGCTCGTCGAGGGCGATCGACGCATGCGACGCACGCCCGGCCCGGACCAGGGAATCGAGCACGGTGACGTCCACCCGTCCCGCGTCGACCCCCGCACGGGCGAGCGCGTCGATCGCCCGGCGGCGGGTCGCGGAAGTTCCGCGCCGGTAGACGTCGCGGTGCACGAGAAGGCTGTCCCGCCTGACTTCCACCACCCGATACGCGATGTGCAGCGGCACCGGCTGCGGCAGCGTGACCTCGCGCGTGCGCCGGCTCCGCGTCGTGAGCACGTCCACGTCCGCCTCGGTGATCGGTGCGGCCGTGGACTGCTGCAGCAACCGGGCGAGCGCGATC
>DASTYL010000253.1:0-3045 GCA_035764975.1 Gemmatimonadaceae bacterium
TCCGCCGCCTCGTCGCGGCCTCGGCCGCCTACGACCTCAAGGGCTGGCAGCCGGAGTTCACCGCGTTCATCCCGCAGATGACGGTGGAGATGCTCCCTCCGATCCTCGAGCAGGAATACCGGAAGGTCGCACCCGATCCGAACGGCTTCCGTGCCCTTGCGCGCAAGCTCATCGCGCTCGAGCACGAGCAGATGGCGTGGGAGGCCGACGTGCGCGCGCTGAAGACGCCGGTCCTCATCATCGCCGGCGACGCCGACGTCGCGACCCTCGAGCACAACGTCGCGATGTTCCGCCTCCTCGGCGGCGGCGCCATGGGCGACATGGGGAAGCCGCTGTCCCCGTCACGCCTCGCCATCCTGCCGGCGACGTCGCACACCGCCGTCATCACGCAGCCGACGCTCCTGCATGCGTTCATCGAGCCGTTTCTCAGGGACGAGACGCCGAAGGGGATGTTCGGGGGCGGCTAGGCTGCCCCGAGCACCTCGCGTCGTGGATGGCCCGAGGATCGCCAGGCGCGCCGCCGCCGGCGCCATCGCCTCCACGCCGACGTCTTCGAGCTTACGCTCGGCGGGCGGGCCGAGTCAAATGCGGGATGCGTCGGGCCGGACCGTGGCACACCGCGTAGCTTTCACGAATGGCCATCCCCATGCCCCGCCGGTCCATCATTGCCTCACTCCTGCTCATCGCCACTTCACGGGGCGGCAACGCCCAGGTCGTGGAGCCTGCACCGGATGACACGCCGAGCATGCACCGCGAGGGCGCCGTGGCGTCGGGCAGGCCCCTCGTGCTCCTGCACGGCCTTGGACGAACTCCGCGCTCGATGTCGCGCCTCTCACGCGAGGCGCGGCGGCGCGGCCGGCAGGTCCACAACCTCGGCTACCCGTCGCGGCGCGAGCCGATTCGCGCGCACGCGGAGCGGATAGGGACGCAGCTCGCCGCGATCGCGGCGGAGCAGGGGCCGCTGGACGTCGTCACGCATTCGATGGGCGGGATCGTGCTGCGCGCCGCGGTGGCCGACGGATGGATCGCGCCGCAGCAGCTCCATCGCGTGGTGATGCTCGCGCCGCCCAACGGCGGGAGCGAGCTCGCCGACGCACTTTCACGCACCTGGTGGTTTGCACTGATCATGGGGCCCGCCGCGGTGGAGTTGCGCACCGCCGCGGACGGCGTGCCCGCTCAACTGCCGCCGGCCTCGTTCCCGCTCGGCGTGATCATCGGGCGTCGAAGCGGGAATCCATTCTTCGGGCGCGCCTTCAGCGGGCCGAACGACGGCAAGGTCAGCGTCGCCCGCGCGGTCCTGGCCGGCATGCACGACCTGCGCATCGTGGATCGCGGCCACACGTTCGTGATGGATGCGCCGGAAGTCGTCGCGGAGGTGTTTCACTTTCTCGATCATGGGCGGTTTGCGCCGGTGGAGGGCCCGTGACGTTGGACTCGCAGCGGAAGCCGAGGTGATCGTCACGGGGCCAGACTGATGAGGTCCACACCATGGGCGGCACGGGGCTCGCGCTGACGGTCTCCCGCCGCCTCGCCCAGGTCCTCGGCGGCGATGTCACCCTCGACGCCTCCGCCCCCGGCGAGGGCTCGACGTTCACCTTCACGCTGCCGCTCGTGCGTCCGCTCGACGCGGCGCCCCCGATGGCAATGGGCCTCGTCCGGCTCACCCAGGCGTCGGCGACGGTGTGACGCGGGGGAGGGCCGGGGGAGGGGGCTGCCCGTCGAGCTGGGGTACGTCCCGGGTTACGGCGTGTGACGTTGCGCTCCTACACCCCCAGGACGTAGTATCGGGCGGGATCGCGACGAGGCGCCCGCTGTACTTCCGCCGTTCAAGGGGCGGCTTCCGCATGTTGCATCCCGCGGTGATGAGCGCATGAGCGTGTAGGCTCGCGCGAAGGAAGCCTCGTCGTCGACGCAACGAGGCCACGCTGCACCTCGACTGAGCGTTCGACGTGCGCTCCACCGCCCATGCATCCGCGCCGCCGCGGAGGCTGCCCGGCTCGCACGAAGCCTCATCGCGCCGTCCGCGTGAGCGTGTATGCGTGATCGAACTCCTCCTGCCGGCCCCGTCACGGACGGCGGACCCTCCACGCGCGGCGACGAGAAGTCGTCGTTGCTCACTCCCGCTCTCACGCTGCCCACTGGAGGCGGGGCGATTCGCGGAATCGGGGAGAAGTTCGCCGCGAATCCGGTCACCGGCACCGGCGGGATGTCGGTTCCGATCCCGACAAGTCCCTCGCGCGGTGGCTCGGGGCCGTCACTCGCCCTGAGCTACGACTCCGGATCAGGGAACGGCCCCTTCGGCTTCGGCTGGAGCCTTGGGATGCCTGGCATCACGCGCCGGACCGATCGTGGGCTGCCCCGATACCTCGACGCCGAAGACTCCGACGTGTACGTCCTGTCGGAAAGCGACGACCTGGTCCCGATGCTCGACGACGACGGCGATCGTGTCGTCGATCACGCAAGCATCGCGGGCTACACCGTCGAGCGCTACCGCCCGCGCATCGAGGGCGCCTTTGCGCGCATCGAGCGCTGGACACGCCAGTCGGACGGCGACGTCCACTGGCGGACGCTCTCGGCGAACAACGCGCTCTCGATCTACGGCGCCACGAGAGAATCGCGCATCGCCGATCCCGCCGACCCGGCGCGCGTCTTCAGCTGGCTGCTCTGTGAGACGCGCGACGATCGCGGCAACGCGATGGTCGTGGAATACAAGGCGGAGGATGCGACGGGTGTCGACGTCACGAGCCCGGAGGAAGCAGGGCGTGGCGACGCGGCAAGCGCGGCGCGCACCGCGAACCGCTATCTCAAGCGCGTCCGATACGGCAACCGCGTCCCGCTCCTCGATGCGCAGGGGCGCCGCCCCGTGCACCTGTCGCCGGCGCAGCGTGCGGCTGCCGACTGGATGTTCGAGGTGGTGCTCGACTACGGGGAGCACGATGCCGACGCCCCCACACCGACCGACGGCGGCGCGTGGCTCTGCCGGAACGACCCGTTCTCGGTGTACCGCAGCGGCTTCGAGGTGCGCACGTACCGGCTCTGCCAGCG
>DASTYL010000254.1:0-9702 GCA_035764975.1 Gemmatimonadaceae bacterium
TCATGAAGTGGTACGTGCCCCCGGCGTCGTACAGGTACTCCAGGTCGTGCGTCTCCATCGAGGCCGGGTCGATCGAGTCGGCCGCGCGGAACCGATGTTCAAAGCTGGAACCGGTGCGCAGGTTCTTGAGCTTCGCCTGCACCATCGCGCGCAGGTTGCCGGGCGTGTGGTGGCGGAACTCGATGATCCGACACGGTTCGCCCTCGAAGACGATGACCATGCCGCGACGAATCTGCGTGGCTGGGATTGCCATGTTCTACTCGGGGACAGAGACAGGTAAACTGATACAGCCTTTAAAGTTAGGGGGTCACGAGGGGGGCGTCAACACGTCGGGACCTCGTCTCCAGCACCGGCCCGACCACCGCCCACACGTTTTCCGCCACCCGCTGAGCCCCCTCCGGGTTCGGATGGATCCCGTCCGGCTGGTTCAGCGCGGGATCGCCAGCGACCCCATCCAGAAGGAAGGGCATGACCGTCGCCCCATGCGCCCGGCCGAGCTCCGCGTACATGCGCCGGAAGGCGTCGGTGTACTCGGCCCCGAGATTCGGCGGCGCCTCCATCTGGACGAGCACGACGGCCGCCCCGGGGCGCGCCGCGCGGATCCGCCCCAGCGCCGAATCGATGTTCTGCCGCGCCGTCTCGATGGGAATCCCCCGCAGCCCGTCGTTCGCTCCCGTCTCCAGGACGATCACGTCGAACTCCCCCTCGAGCAGCCAGTCGAGCCGCCGGAGCAGCCCCGACGACGTCTCTCCGCTGATGCCGGCGTTGATCACCGTGTAGGGCAGCCCCGCCGAGTCGATCTTCGCCTCGATGCGCGCCGGGAAGGCTTCCTCGGGCTCCAGACCGAGCCCCGCCGTGAGGCTCGTGCCGACGAAGACGACGTTCAGCGCCCGGGGCGCGGTACCCGTAACGCTCGCGGTGACCGAGTCCGTGCCGACGGTCCCCGCGTTAACGTTCCCGTCGTCGCCCGAGGCGCCGCCACATGCGGCCAGCACCGCGACCAGGAGCCCGTGCGCTCCGCGGAACTTCCTTCCCTTCGACATGCTCATCGCGCGTAACCTGACCAAGGAGTATCAGAGCGGAGACCACACGATTGCGGTCCTCCGCGACGTGTCGTTCGAGATTCCGCAGGGGGAGTTCGTCGCCATCGTCGGCCCGTCCGGGAGCGGCAAGACGACGCTGCTCGGCCTGCTCGCGGGGCTCGACGCCCCGACCCGCGGGACCGTGGAGCTCGATGGACGGCCCTTCAGCACCCTCGACGAAGACGCCCGCGCCAGGGTGCGCGGCGAGAAAGTTGGGTTCGTGTTCCAGAGCTTTCAACTCGTGCCGACGCTCACGGCGCTGGAGAACGTACAGGTACCCCTCGAACTGCGTGGAGAGCCCGGCGCCCCGGCTCGCGCCCGGGAGCTGCTCCAGCGCGTGGGCCTGGGCGACCGGATGCACCACGTCCCCGCCCAGCTCTCCGGGGGCGAGCAGCAGCGCGTGGCGCTCGCGCGCGCGTTCGTGAACCGCCCGCGCATCCTGTTCGCCGACGAGCCCACCGGCAATCTCGACAGCGACAACGGCGCGCGCATCGTCGAGCTCATCGAGTCGCTCAATCGCGAATCCGGCTCCACGGTCGTCCTCGTCACGCACGACCTCGGGCTCGCGGCGCGGACGCAGCGGGTGATCCGGCTGTCGGACGGGGTCGTCGTCTCCGACGGCCGCAGCGGTGCCGCGGACGGCGCCCGGCGGCAGACCGCCGACGCGGCCTCCGACTGATGCGCGCGAAAGCGATCTTCGTCCTCGCGTGGCGGGAGAGCCGCACCGCGCGCCGGCGGCTGCTGCTGTACATGTCGTCGATCTTCCTCGGCGTCGCCGCGCTCGTCGCGATCGACTCCTTCGCCGAGAACGTCACGTCGAGCGTGCGGGAGCAGTCGCGGGCGCTGCTGGGGGGCGACCTCTCCATCGCGTCGCGGGCCCCGCTCCCCGAGCCGGTGCGGGCGCTGCTGGATACGCTCGCGGTACGGGACAGCGTGCAGTCGGCCGACCTCACGACCTTCGCGTCGATGGCGGTCGTGCCGCGCACGACGCTCACCCGCCTGGCGCAGGTGCGCGCGATCTCCCCCGGCTACCCGTTCTACGGCGAGATCACGACGCAGCCCCAGGGGCGGCTCGCGTCGCTGCAGCAGGGGCGGAACGTCATCGTCGATCCATCGCTGCTCGTCTCGCTCGACGCGCGCGTCGGCGACACGCTCGCCCTCGGCAATGCACGGTTCGTGATCGCCGGCACGGTCGAGAACACGCCGGGAGAAACCGGCATCACGTCGGCGATCAGCCCGCGCGTGTACATGTCCGACCGGTGGATTCCGGAAACAGGACTCCTCGTCTTCGGCAGCCGGGCGGAGTACGAGACGCTGCTGAAGCTGCCGCCGATGAGCGCGTCGCAGCAGGTACGGTTCCTGGCACGCTACCGCCCGCGGCTCGAGCCGGCGGACGCGCAGCCGCGCATCCGCATGCGCACTGTCGCGGAGAATGAGTTCAACCTCACCGATGCGATCGACGACCTGCGCCGCTTTCTCGGGATTGTCGGCCTCGTTGCGCTCCTCCTGGGCGGCCTCGGTGTGGCGAGCGGCGTGCACGCGTTCGTGATGCGGAAGATCGACACCGTGGCGATCCTCCGGTGCGTCGGCGCGACGAGCGGCCAGGTGCTGGCGATCTACGTGCTCCAGGCGGCCGCGATGGGCCTCGTGGGCGCGACGGCGGGCGCGGTGCTCGGCGTGGGCATCCAGCTGGCGCTCCCCGGCGTCATGTCCGAGCTGCTGCCGGTGGACGTCACCGTCCGCGTGGCACCGATGCCGATCCTGCTCGGCCTCGGCGTCGGGCTGTGGGTGGCACTCGTGTTCGCGCTGCGCCCACTCGTCGCGCTGCGCAGGATCTCGCCCCTCCAGGCGCTGCGCCGCGAGAGTGACGCGACGGTCATGCGCGCCACCCGGTGGGCGCTGGCCCCGATGCTGATCTCGCTCGCGATCATCGCGAGCGTCGTGGCGATCGCCACGAGCCGTGCGGACACGCTGCTCGAAGGCGTCATGTTCGCGGCCGGCGTCGGGGCCGCGGTGCTCGTGCTCTGGGCGAGCGCCGCGCTGCTCGTGTCGCAGGCGCGGCGCGTCGCTCGCCCTGGCTGGCCGTTCACGCTCCGCCAGGGGATCGCGAATCTCTACCGTCCAGGGAACCAGACGCGGGTCGTGGCGCTCGCGCTGGGGTTCGGGGTCTTCCTCATGAGCACCCTGTACCAGGTCCAGGACAACCTGCTGCGGACGCTCACCGTGCGGCTCGAGCAGTCCCGGGCGAACGTCGTCTTCTTCGACGTCCAGGCGGATCAGCGTGATGGCGTCGACTCGCTGATTCGCGCCGGCGGGCACGAGGTGGTCCAGGAGGCGCCCATCGTGCCGATGCGCATCGCGTCCATCAACGGGCGGACGATTCCCGACCTCCAGAACGACAGCGGCCCGGGGCGACGCGCCGCATGGGCGCTGCGCCGCGAGTACCGGTCGACCTATCGCAGCACGACGCAGCCGTCGGAGACGATCACGAAGGGCCGCTGGTTCGGCGCACCCGACGGGGACGACGTGTACGAGGCGTCCTTCGAGCAGGAGCTGGCGGAGGAGCTCAAGGTGGGGATCGGCGACACCGTGACGTGGAACGTGCAGGGCGTCCCCATCACGACCGTCATCACGAGCCTCCGCGAGGTGAACTGGGCGCGGTTCGAGACGAACTTCTTCGTGGTCACCGAGCCCGCGGCGCTGGAACGGGCGCCGCAGCAGTTCGTGCTGCTGGCGCATGCGCCGTCTCCACAGGCCATCGCGCTGCTGCAGCGGAGCGTCGTGCGGATCTATCCGAGCGTCTCGAGCATCGATCTCACGCTCGTCCAGCAGACGGTCGGCAACGTGTTGGGCAAGGTCGTGGTCGCGATCCGCTTCCTCGCCGTCCTGAGCCTCGCACTCGGGATTCCCGTGCTCTTCAGCGCGGTGAGCGCGACGCGACGCGACCGGGTGCGCGAGGGCGTGCTGCTCAAGACCCTCGGTGCCACCCGACATCAGGTCAATCGGATCCTGCTCGCGGAATACGCCCTGCTCGGCGTGCTCGGAAGTCTCACGGGCGTGCTGCTCTCCATCGGCGCGGCATGGGCGCTTTCCCGGTTCGTGTTCGAGACCCGGTTCGTTCCGGCGCTCATGCCGGCGCTGCTCGTCTCCGCGGGCATGACGCTGCTTGCGATCGCGATCGGCGCCCTCACCGGGCGGGAGGTCTTCCGATCGACGCCGATGGCCGCGTTGCGCGAGGTCTGACGGGCCGCGGTGTGATGTGGCAGACGACGAAGGCCGACCCTGTGCAGGGTCGGCCTTCGTTCATCCAGGGACTGCGGGTCTCAGAACCCGCCGCCCGCCGACATGTTGGCTGAACAGGCGAGGAAGAGGCCTGTCGTGAATGCGAGGATGAGGCGCTGCACCAGCACCGGGTCGACTTTCTTCGGGAGGAACCGGGAAAACGGCATGAAATGAGTCTCAGCGGGCCGAGAGCCCGCTTCAGGTCGGATAGGCCGGCGTGGTGCCGGAACGTGGTGAGGACGATCGACGGGGCGGACGAGCCACGCGCCCCGCCGGTGGTGGAAGGAACTCGAAGAAACTTACTGCACTCGCGTGGCGACGAGTCGGAGGGTGGTGGAGGGAACGCCTCCGCCGGGGAGCTGCAGCTCCACGATCTGGGAACCCGGCCAGGTTCCGGCGAGCTGGACGACGGATCCGGAGCCGCCGCGCAGCGAGGTCCCCTGCACCGTGAACGCCCCGAACTGCACGGTCTGGGACGGCCAGGGCTGGGCCCGGGGGTAGTACTCCCGGAAGTCCGCGTTCATACCCCTGAACACGTCGCGCATGTTCCAGCTCGCGACGCGCTGCGGCCGCGCCGTCGCGAGGCCGGTGTAGTCATCGAGCGCCAGCGCCATCGTCCAGTCGCCGACCATCTCCGCCCACGGACGCGCGGCGGCCGATTCCAGGTTCGAGATGCCCGTCCTGGGTCCGCCCGTCAGGGCGAGGAAGAACGCCGGCTCGCTCGCCGCGAGGTCGGCAGCCCAGCGCACGAGCGACCACGCACTGGAGTAGAACGTGTAATCGTCCGTGCCGACCTTGCCGAGCGGCGACTTGCCGCCGTTGGCGCCGAGGTAGTCGTACAGGCCGTCGTAGTGCTTGAACATCACGTAGGGCCGGTCCGTGCAGCCCGCCTCCAATGGCCGGACTTCACAGGCAAGCGCCGCGTACGTGGCGTTTCCCTTCCACGTCGCGCCGTTCACGGAGCGGGCGTAGATCTCCTCCGAATGGCGGGCCGTCCCCTCCTCGAGCCACGACTCCTCCGGCTCCGCGTTCGTCGCGATGCGCGCCGCGTACGACGTGATGTGCTTGGCCTCGTGGATGATCGTCGACCGCATCGTCCGCCGCCAGCCGCGGATCGTCTCGTTGCCGGTCCCCACGGTTTCCGACGTCGGCACCATCGCGTAGAACACCTCGCCCTCGTTGCTGGAGGGGACGCCCTGCGCCCGGGTGAAGAAGTCACACCCGATGACGAAGCCCGCGATGTCGTTGAACTTGTCGTTGACGGTCGGCGAGAACAGCATGATGAGCTTGCCGTTCGCGTCGAGCCGGGCATCCATGCGCAGCGGATCGCCGAAGTAGGTCGTCAGGACCGGCCACATTGTCTGCTCGAACTCGTCGCCGATGGAGCGGAAGACCGAATCCATCCGCCCGGCGAGCGGCGCCTTCACGTCTTCCACGAGAATCGCGTGCGCGGTCGCGTACACGACGCGCGTCTTCACGTCGAAGTACGAGTTGCAGGCGTTCGTGGCGTTGATGTCCGGGATGCGCAGTGTCGCGGTATCGCCGACCGTGTTGAGCGCGCTCGCCGGCGCGGCGGCGACGTCGTTGAACGACGGACCGCCGGACAGCGGAGTCGCGGAGGCCTGCGTCCGGTTACGGATCGCGCGCTGGAGGTTCCGCGTCACGTCGAGCACCCGCTCGTGCGTGCGCAGGCGGCGAAGCTTCGCCTCGTCCGCGACGGTCGCCGGGGCGGCCGCGCGCGCCGTCACCCACGGCTCCGCCGCGATCGTGACGGCATTGGTCGCGGGCGCGGGGGCGACGGAGCCGGACACGGCACCGGCGAGACGGCCGACGAGCTCGAAGGGCGCGACGGAGCCGGACGCACGTCCGGTGTTTATCACTCCGAGCATGTAGCTGCTGCCGGGCGTCCGCAGGTCGATGCAGTTCTGCCCCTGCGCCAGCATGATCGACTCTCCGACGCCCAGCGATGCGGCGGCGCACCCCGCCACGACGGGTGGCGGGTCAATGGCGGGACCGGTGGGTCGATCGCCGCTACAGGCGGCGAGGACGACGAGTGCGGCAGCGGACGCTGCAGCACGAGCGGTGAACGCGTGGGGGGCGGCGGCGATCATCGGATCTCCATTCGTTGCTAGTCGGCGCAGGCCGCGAGCGCCCTGCGCCGGGGTGACTCCACCCCCTCTTACTGAGGACCAACCGTATACCCGGCCCAGCCGACGATGTTGCAAACGTTGCGCGGCGAGTGAAACACCGCTGTGCCCGCCTTTACTTGAAGCGCATGCCGTTCGGGGCGACCTCACCCGAACGCGGAATCCGCGGCGCTTCACGCGTTGGATTCGGCGTCGTCCGGCGAGTCGCCGGCCCGCTGGAGCGCGCGTCGGAACGCGGCGGCCGCGCACCACCCTGTCCCGCGGCCGCATCAGAGCGCATGGAGAGCGCGATCCGGTTCCGCGCCAGATCCACTCCCATGACCATCACGCGCACCCGCTGCCCCACCTTCACGACGTCGTTGGGATCACGCACGAAGCGATCCGCGAGATGCGACACGTGCACGAGCCCGTCCTGATGCACGCCGACGTCCACGAACGCGCCGAACGCGACGATGTTCGTGACGACGCCTTCCAGGACCATCCCCTCCTTCAGGTCCTTGGGCTCGGTCACGTCGTCGCGGAACGCCGGCGCCTCGAACGCCTCGCGCGGGTCACGCCCTGGCTTCTTCAGCTCGGCGAGAATGTCCTGCAGCGTCGGCAGCCCGACGTCGTCCGCGACGTACCGCTCGAGGCGGATGTCCGCGATGCGCTGCTCGTCGCTGAGGAGGCTGGTGATGGGTGCGCCGAGGTCCGCCGCCATGCGCTCGACGAGGGTGTAGCGCTCCGGGTGCACGGCCGTCGCATCCAGTGGATGCGTGCCGCCGCGCACGCGAAGGAAGCCGGCCGCCTGCTCGAACGCCTTGGCGCCGAGGCGCGGGACTTCGAGCAGATCCTTGCGCGAGCGGAAGCCGCCCTTGGCATCACGCGCCTTCACGATGTTCTGCGCGAGCGAGGGTCCCACACCCGCGACGTACGACAGCAGCGCCGCCGACGCCGTGTTCACCTCGACGCCCACGCGGTTGACCGCGCTGACGACGATCTCTTCCAGGCGCTGCTTGAGCCGGGGCTGGTTGACGTCGTGCTGGTACTGGCCGACGCCGATGGACTTGGGGTCGATCTTCACGAGCTCGGCGAGCGGGTCCTGCAGCCGGCGCGCGATGGACACGGCACCGCGAAGCGACACGTCGAGGTCGGGACACTCCTCCCGGGCGAGATCGGAGGCGGAATACACCGAGGCGCCCGCCTCGTTGACGACGACGACCTGGGGCTTGTTCGTGAGTGCCGGGGCCTCGCGCAGCACGGTGCGCACGAGCGTCTCCGTCTCGCGCGACGCGGTGCCGTTGCCGATGGCGATGAGCTCCACCGGGTGCTGCTTGAGCATCATGAGCAGGGATGCCGCGAACCGCTCCGGCTGGTGCAGGTACCATGCGTCGGTGGCGACGAGCGCACCGGTGCGCGAGACGGACGCCACCTTCACGCCAGTGCGGAAGCCAGGATCGAGCCCGAGCACCGCGCGCTCGCCCGCAGGGGCCGCGAGCAGGAGCTGCTCGAGGTTCATGCCGAAGATCTTGATGGCCTCCTCGTCCGCGCGGGTCTTGAGCTCGAGGCGAAGCTCCACCTCGATGGACACGGCGAGCAGGCGCTTGTAGGCGTCCTGGGCGACGAGCGCGAGCTGCGCGGCGGCACGACGCCCCTGCGCGATCCGCTGGTCGATGCCGCGCACGATCTCCTCCGTGGGCGCATCGACGCTCCACGACAGCACGCCCTCGGCCTCACCGCGACGGATCGCGAGCACGCGATGCGACGGGATGGTCGTGAGCTTCTCGGAGAAGTCGTAGTAATCCTGGAACTTGCTGACCTCCCCTTCCTTGCCGCTCATCACGCGCGAGCGGACGGCGCCCTTGGTGCGCGTGACCTCGCGAACCCACCCGCGCAGGTCCGCGTCCTCCGCGACACGCTCGGCGAGGATGTCACGCGCGCCCTGGAGCGCATCGGCGACCGCGGGGACCTCCTTCGCCGGATCGACGAAGCTCGCGGCCGCGGCCTCCGCCTCCGCGTCGGTCGCGCCGGACCAGATGGCATCGGCAAGCGGCTCGAGCCCGCGCTCGCGTGCGATGGTGGCGCGCGTGCGGCGCTTCGGCTTGTACGGGAGGTATAGGTCCTCGAGCGCCTGCTTCGTATCCGCTGCCTCGATGCGCGTGCGCAGCGCGTCGTCCAGCTTCCCCTGTTCGTCGATCGACTTCAGGATCGCGCCGCGGCGCTCCTCGAGCTCCCGCAGGTACTCGGCGCGGTCGCGGACATCGCGGAGCTGGACTTCATCCAGGCCGCCGGTCGCCTCCTTGCGGTACCGGGCGATGAACGGGAGGGTGTTGCCCTCGTCGAACAGGGCGAGGGTGCTGGCGACCTGGCGGGGCGGGAGCGTCAGCTCCTGGGCGATACGGGCGACGAGTGTCGGCGACAGCATGAGCGGCGACTGCGGGAAACGGGGGATCCGGCGGCGCGACGAGGCGCGCAGCCGCGGCGATGCGCGGCATCGCGGTGGCGAGGAGGGAGCAACCTAGCGCGCCCGAAGTCCGTTTCAACGGCTTGACAGGCAGCCGCGCCCGCACGCCTCCGCGGCGCGGCGGAGGTGGCGCAACACCGCGCACGAAGCGATCGTGCACCATGTCACAGCTTCCCCGACATCCCTTCCGCGGCCCGCTGCTGTTCGGCGTGGTCGCCGCGACGATCCAGATGGGCGCGCTGCTCTGGCTCGCCAACTGCTGACGGCCGGCGCATGTGGCGGTGCGTGCGTCAGCGCGACTTGCCGACCCGGTCCGCCGCGTCGTGGATGCGGCGGATATATGCGTCCGTACTCTCGTCGGCGCGGCGCTGCGGCAGCACCTGCTCGGGATTGTCGGGCTGCGAGGATTCGGGCGTATCAACCATGAGGTCGCCGCCCGATTGCATGACCGCACGCTCGAACGCGTCCACGGCGTTCGCGAGGGCAAGAAGCTCCTCGTCGGACTCGGAGCCCTCGAGCGTCGCGCCGCGATGGCGCAGCCGCGCCGTGACCTCGTCACGGACCCGCTGGCGCTCCTCGCTTCGCAGCGGATTGTCCACGTTCGTCTCGCGCAGGTTGCGATCGGGTGCGGTCATGGTGCGATCCTCACAGGAGAGTGACTGTCCGGGTGAGGCGGCAGAGGTCGTGCCACGCCCGTCGGATGACCCTGTCCGGCACGCGACCGATTTCCGGCCGTGTCTCCTCCGCC
>DASTYL010000255.1:0-11784 GCA_035764975.1 Gemmatimonadaceae bacterium
CGCGGGAAAGACGTGCGCGCGCGGTGCGACGCCCCGCGTGATCTCCACGTACACGGTGGCATGACCGGCGTCGTGGCCGTTCTCCTTCAGGAGGCGCGTCGCGATCTCCTCCAGCGCGTCCTTGCCGGCCTCCCGCGGGGCGGTGATCCGCAGCGCGGCGAGCCCCTCCTCCAGCCGCTTCTGGTGGCGCGCCCCCTCGAACAGCTCACCGTCCACGGCGCGAAAGACTTCGTAGACCCCGTCACCGAAGACGAACCCGCGGTCGTCCACCGAGAGACGCGCGTCGGCCTTGGGCAGGTACTGGCCATTGAGATAGGCTTGCATCGAGGAGCTCCTGAGTGATCGGCCGGAGGCGGCGTTCGTGGTGAAATATGCGCCGCGCTCCCGGCGTTGAGAAGCAATTCCGTCACCAGATGCGCCGTGGCGCGTCGTAAGGGGACGTCCTCCGCACGGCAGTCCCCTCACGCCCGGACCGGGCGCCCCGCTCCTCGCCCCGCCAATGCTCGTCCTCATCGTCGCGTTCATCCTCTCCGGCGCCGCCGGCCTGATCTACGAGTCCATCTGGAGCCGCTATCTCGGCCTGTTCGTCGGCCATAGCGCGTACGCCCAGCTCATCGTGCTCGTGATCTTCCTGGGCGGAATGTCGCTCGGCGCATGGCTGATCGGCGAACGGTCCACGAGGATCCGCCACCCGCTCCGCGCATACGCGCTCGTCGAGCTGGTGGCCGGCCTCCTCGGCCTCGCGTTCCACGGCATCTTCCTCGGCACGACGGGGGTCGCGTACGACCATCTCTTCCCCGCCCTCGCCGGCGGCCCCGGAGTGGCGGTCATCAAGTGGACGCTCGCGGCGCTCCTCATCCTGCCGCAGTCCATCCTGCTCGGCATGACCTTCCCGCTCATGACCGCCGGCGCGATCCGCCTGGCGAGCCGGGCGCCCGGGCAGACGCTGTCGCTGATGTACTTCGCCAACAGCCTTGGCGCCGCGCTTGGCGTCCTGCTCGCCGGGTTCGTGCTGATCGAGTGGGGCGGGCTTCCCGGCACGCTGGACGTCGCTGGAGGAGTGAACCTCCTCGTGGCGCTCATCATTTATGTCGGCGGCCGCGTGCTCGGCTGGGATGCAGCCTTCGGCGTGGCACCGGGATCACCCGCGTCGGCTTCCGTCGCCGGCGCACCAGCGGTTGCCGCGCCATCGAATGCCGCGTCGCCGCAGGCACCTGCGCCGGTGACGCCGGCGGGAGTCCTCGCGACCGATGATGGCCGGATCGGCCGGCTGCTCATGATCGTGGCGTTCGGTACCGCGGTCGCGTCGTTCATCTACGAGATCGCGTGGATCCGCATGCTGTCGCTGGTGCTCGGCAGCGCCACGCATTCGTTCGAGCTCATGCTGTCCGCGTTCATCCTGGGGCTCGCCCTCGGCGCGCTGCTCGTGCGCCGGCACGCGGATCGATTCCGGCACCCCGTGCGGGCGTTGGGGATCGTGCAGATCGCGATGGGGACGCTCGCCCTCGCGACGCTCCCCGTCTACATCTGGACGTTCGGGTGGACCGTGGCCCTCCAGGACGCGCTGGCGCAGACGGACGGCGGCTACCGGATCTACGCGATCGCGCGCTACGCCCTGTGCGTCATAGTGATGTTTCCCGCCACCGTGTGCGCCGGCATGACCCTGCCGCTGATCACGCGCACCCTCTACATGTCGGGGTCCGGCGAGCGCGCGATCGGCCGCGTGTACAGCATCAACACGCTCGGGTCCATCCTCGGCGTCGCGCTTGCCGGCGTCGTGCTCATGCCCGTGCTCGGGCTCAAGTGGCTGCTGGTCGTCGGCGGACTCGCCGACGTCGTGCTCGGCGTGGCTCTGCTCGCGTGGGCGTGGGAGCGGACCCCGTTCCGGAATCCTGCTCTCGCACGTGGGGCGCTCGTCGCGACGGGCGGCCTGATCTTCGTGATCGTCACGATGACCCGCTTCGACCCCGCGGTGCTGTCCAGCGGCGTGTTCCGGCGCCGCGCGATGCCCGAACGCGGAGCGTTCACGATTCTTCATCACGTGGACGGGCGCACGGCGACGGTGACGATGAAGAAGCCGCGCGAGGGGACGTACTACACCCTGGCGACGAACGGGAAGCCCGATGCCTCGATCGGGTCGGAGTGGCTCAATGCACCCGCGGCCGGCGCGCCGCCCATCTCGCTCGCCGGCGACATGGCGACGCAGGTGCTGCTGGCGCTTTCGACGCTGGCGCACGCGCCGGAGGCACGGACCGCCGCCGTGATCGGCCAGGGGTCCGGCGTCACGTCGCATTTCATGCTGGCCAGTCCGGTCCTCGATCACCTGGCGACGATCGAGATCGAGTCGGAGATGATCGAGGCCTCCAAGCACTTCCGCCCGATGAACGAGCGGGTCTTCTCGGATCCGCGGGCCCGGTTCGTCGTGGACGACGCGAAGTCGTACTTCGCCGCGGGGCAGCGGCGCTACGACGTGATCCTCTCCGAGCCCTCGAATCCCTGGGTGAGCGGCGTCTCCGGCCTGTTCACGGACGAGTTCTATCGTCGCGTGCGGACGCATCTCACCGACGACGGCGTGCTCGGGCAGTGGCTGCACCTGTACGAGATCGACGACCAGCTCGTGCTGTCGGTGCTCGCCGCGATCGACCGGAACTTCGACGATTACGCGCTCTACTCCACGGGCGGCCTCGACATCCTCGTCGTGGCCAAGGCGCGCGGACAGCTCAGGGATCCGGACTGGAACGCGGTCGCCGCGTGGCCGCGCGTGCGCAGCGATCTCGCGCGCGCCGTCCCGCTGACGGCGGAGTCGCTCGGCAGGGCGCTGATTGCCACACGCGCGACGCTGCACCCGATGCTCTCCGTGGACGTCGAGCCGAACTCCGACTACACGCCCGTGCTCGATCTCGGCGCCGAGCGGACCCGCTACCTGAAGCACCGGGCGCAGGGCATCATCTCGCTCGGCTCGGATCGATTCGACCTGCACCGGGCGCTGACCGGAGCTCCGGCCGGATTCGGGACCAGCGTCGCGCCTTCGTTCCAGGCCACGCGCGTCACCGGCCTCGCTCGCGGCGCGGCGCTCCGCGCCTGGCGGACGGGCGCCTCCCCCGCCGACTCCACGGACGACCAGGCGGCGCGCGCGCGTCAGGTCCTCGCGCTGCTGGATGCGAGCCTGGCGTCGCCGCGTCCCCCGGAGAGCTGGCGCTCGTGGCTCGAGATGGTGCTCACCGCCGAAGCGTCGCTCCATCTCGGGACGGCGGGTGTGGCCGATGAAGCGTTCTGGCGGCCGGTGCTCGCGCATGCGGAGAAGCATCGGGCCCCGGCAGGCGCGCGCGCCGCGCTGCAGTTCCTGCATGGCATCGCGGCGTGGGACTGGCCGGGCGTCATCGCGGCGGCACCCGTGCTCGCCGCGGCGCAGCGGGCCAACCAGCCGTGGGTCGAGCCGGGGGTGCTCCGCGACGGCGTCGTGACGGCGTACCTGCGGCAGGGCAACCCGGCGGAGGCGCGCCGGTGGCTCGGCATGCTCACGCTGCCCAACCGCACGGCGGATCCGGCCTACACGCTCCGGACGCGGCTCATGTACTGGTACATCGCGCAGGCGAGCGGCCAGCTCGAGCCGCGTCCTGGCGCGGAGTGACTACCGGGCTGCCGTGACGGCGTCGCCGAGCGGCGACTGCTCGAGGTGCGCGAGGAGATCGGCAGGGTCGTCGTAGATCGCGAGGGCGCCGCGGAGGTCCGCGTCGCTCCAGCCACCCGAGCGCAGCGCGATGCAGGCCATGCCCGCACGCGCTGCCGCCTCGATGTCGTAGGGCGTGTCGCCAAGCATGAGCGCTTCGCCGGCGCCGAGCTCGCCCTTCTCGAGCGCCGCGTGGAGGATGTCGGGATCCGGCTTGGAGTTCTCGGCATCGCTCGACGTGGTCTTCTGGGGCAGGAGGTCGGCGACCCCGGCCTGCGCGAGCAGCGCCTTCACCTCGTCGCTGCCGGCGCTCGTCGCGACGACGAGCACGAGCTTCGCTGCCAACAGCCGTTCGACGAGGGCACGCGCGCCCGGCGTGGGACGCAGCCGCGAAAGGTAGGCGTCGTGGAAGCGTCGCTTCTTCGCCTCCGCGAGCCGCTTTCCGTCACCGTGCTCCGCGTCGAGCCCTGTCAGCGCCGGGATCAGCTTGTCGCCGCCCATGCCGATGAGCGGCTCGACCTCGTCGGCGGAGATGTCGAAGCCGGCGTCGCGGAAGACGTCCGCGAACGCCTCCGCGTGTGCGCGGTTGCTCGCGATGAGGGTGCCGTCCACGTCCACGAGGACGCCGCGAACGTGGCGCGGTGGCGCATCCTTCGCGCCGGTCATCACGGGCGCCGCGAGACGCGCCGCTCCAGCACGACCTCGTCGCCCACGATCATGTACTTCACGAGGCGACTGCGCAGCTCGGGATACTTCTCGATGCGATCGCGAAAGCGGTCGTTCGACACGATGCTGGCGTCGAATTCCTCCGCGAACTCCAGGAGGAAGTAGTCGGCGTCCGTTCCCGCCGGTGCCTGCCGTATCGTGCCGCCCTCCACGAGCTCCTCGAACCGCCGGTCGTCATCGATCTGGTGCCGCAGCGCGGCATCCACCACGATGATGGGATCGAGACCGTCTTCGATGAGCTTGTCCCGCACCACGAGGATGTTGGCCAGGCGTGGCGCGCCTCCCTCGCTGGAATGCGCGACGTTCGAGCCGTCCACGAGGACGACGTTCGAGCGCGCCTGACGCTGGGTTTCGGGTTTCGCCGACATGGCCCGGGGTTTTGCATGAGGCGCGCCAGTGGCCGCCCGCTTGCAACGGACGTCACCGGATTCCAACGGAGACCAGGCCATGCACGAGACGACCGCCGACGTCCGGCGCGACATCGAGGAGACCCGCGTGCGCGTCAGCCGCACGCTCGCGGAGCTGGAGACGGAAGTCGGCAGCCGGAAGGATGCGGTGGTGGAGCGCGTCGTCGCGCTGCGCGACGGCGTGACGTCCGCGGGCAGCACGGTGCAGGAGACCATCGTGGACTTCGCGCGTGAGCACCCATGGTATGCGCTGGCCACCGCCATCGGGATCGGCCTCGCGATCGGTCGGACGGGTGCGGACGAGGCCGCCGCGCGCGCGGCGATCGATGCGACGAAGCTGGCGGCCACGGCGGCGGCCGACGCCACGAAGCAGGGGGCGACTGCCGCGGCGGCGGCCACCGTCACGGCTGCCCGGACCGGCGTGGACAAGGCGAAGGGACTGCTCCACCGCAATGGCGACAGCGCGTCCGTCGCGTCCAGCGCAGGAGCCGTCGAGTTCACGCACGACCCACAGACGGGAGCGATCGGCAGCTCCTCGGAGGATCTCGGCCAGCAGGATGCGCCGGCCGGATCGGGAATCGTCTATCGCCTGCAGTCGGGGATCGTGGAGGCGATCGGGGGCAACGAGCTGCTCGAGGCCATGCGGATGGAGGCCGGGCGCATCGGACGCGCCTGAGCGACCCCCGCGGGTCGTGGTGCAGGCGGCACCGGCGGGCCGGAGCAGGGTATTCGTGTCGTGATGCGTACCCTCCTGATCGTCTACCGGCTGCTGCCGTTCGCGCTTTCGTTCGTGCGGGATCACCGCCGCTGGCTCGTGGCCGGTGGCCCGGTCCCCCGCTCTCCCGAATTTCACGCCCGCCGCGCGGCGCGGCTCGCCGATACCGTCGCGCGGCTGGGGCCCACCTTCGTGAAGCTCGCGCAGGTGTTCGCCTCGCGGGCCGACCTGATCCCGGAGCCGTATCTCGCCGGACTCGGCCGGCTCGTCGATCAGGTGCCCGCCGTTCCGTACGAGGCGGTCCGCCGCCAGATCGTGGAGAGCTACGGCGTCGGCCCCGAGGCGCTCTGGGACGACTTCGACGAGTCGCCGATCGCGGCCGCCTCGCTCGGCCAGGTGCACCGGGCGCGATACCGCGGCCGCGAGATCGTCGTGAAGGTGCTCCGCCCCGGCGTGCATGCCCTCGTCGACGCGGACGTCGCCGCCGCCAACCGGATCCTCCGGGTGGTCGCGCGGCGCTGGCCCACCCGACAGGTGCGCGCCGTCCAGACAGTCGTCGCGGAGTTCGCCGCACGGACCCGTGAGGAGCTGGACTTCCGGCAGGAAGCGGCGTTCGCCACCGAGGTGCGTGCGAACGTCGCGAGGCGCACCGACGTGATCGTTCCGGAGGTCGTGGACGAATTCACGCGCGAGCGCGTGCTCGTCCTCCAGTACATCGAGGGACGCCGCATCGACCGCCTCGAGGAGTGGATCGCCGAGGGACGCATCGTGCCCCGGCGGCTCGTGCAGACGGTGATGGAGCTGTACCTCCAGATGATGCTGGTGGACGGACTCTTTCACGCCGATCCGCATCCCGGCAACCTGCTCGTCACGCAGGATGGCCGCGTCGTCGTGCTCGACTTCGGGATGGTCGTGCGTGTCCCGCGCCAGCTTCGGGTGGACCTGGTGCAGACGGTCTTCGCGACGATCCGCCGCGACGTCGACGCGGCGGTGGAAGGGTTCGCGCGCCTGGGCGTCCTCGAGGAGGACGCCGACCGGCAGCAGATCGCCGACGTGGTGCGCATGCTGCTCGCGCTCTCGGACCTCGAGCTGACGACGACCCAGCGCATCGAGCACGTCCTGCTCTCGGACAACGTGATGCGCCAGCTCTACGATGCACCGGTGGTGCTGCCGAGTCACCTCGTCTACTTCGCCCGGACGGCATCGCTCATCGAAGGCTTGGGGACGCGCTACGACCCGTACTTCAACCCCATCACGTTCGCATCGCCGGTCGTGCTGCGGCTGCGCGGCCGCATCATGGCCTCGCTGCGGGACGAGCACGCGCCACCGGAGGACTGGGCGGCGTCGCTCGGGGCGCTGGTCGGCGACGTGGCGGTCGTCATGCAGCGCGCGGGGCGGGAGATCGCGTCCATCTTCGGGGAGCGGGTGTTCGGGCTCCCGCCACGCGGCGCGCGAAGGGCGACGACGGCGGCGTAACGGTCTGGCCCGGCTCCTGCTTTAGGAGTGGTCGAGCTCGGAAGATCCACCCATCGCTCGACTGATTCGACCAACGGAACCATGGCAAACACGAACGCTTCGACGACCCGCACCGCCGGCCACGCGACCCCCGCTGCCGACCGCCGCACGCGCCTCCGCCTTCGCGAGCTGTGCGACGAGGTGCTGGCGTCCTACCGGCTGGCCTCGGACCGCGACCTCTTCACGGCCGACGACCGCACCGCCGCCCGTCAGCTCATCCCGCTGCTCGGGCGCTGAGCGACTGTTCGATCTTTTCACCGCGGAGAACGCGGGGAACTGCCAAAGCGGGGTGCACGGATAACCGCCACGGGTCTGAACCGCTGAAAGTGCCGGATTCCATCTCGATAGATCGAGAGGCGATCCGGCACGTTCTTATGAAAGCATCTCCTCCGTGCTCCTCCGTGTCCTCCGTGGCTCCGTGGTAAAAGGCGGTTCTTCAAGAATTGAACGGCTTCAAAAAGCGGGGGGCACGGAAGAACCCCCCAAAAAAAGCGCCGCCTCGATCACCGAGGCGGCGTTTCGAACATTCAGATCGCGTGTATCGCGCTCAGGGCGCCGGCAGCGTGACTGCGACCGTTGCGCCACCCGCCTGCGGGACGATGCGCGTGTTCAGCATCACCTGGTCGAGCCAGTTGTTGGGACGCCCGTGCAGGAAGCCCAGCGTGGCGCGGCTCGTGAGAATGCCTACCGCGGCGCCGACCGTCACGTCGCTCGCCCAGTGCTTGTCGTGGTACACGCGTGCCAGGGCCGCGCCGGTGGCGCCGGCGTAGAGCAGCGGCGTCGCGATCCTGCCGGCACGTGGCCAGTTGTGCGAGATCTCGTGGCTCAGCGCACTCGCGAACGCGAAGGCGTGCGAGGTGTGGCCGCTCGGGAACGAGCGCCGGTCGGAGGTCCCGAAGCCCGTCCCCGGATCCCAGTCGTGCGCCAGCGAGTCGGCGGACATGTACGGCCGGCTGCGCCCGAATGCCCCCTTGAGCACGTGCGTCACCTGCTGCGTCATGGCGACGGCGACGAGGCTGTGCGCGCCCATCTCCGCGATGCCGCGGTTCCGCGTCGCAAGACCGACAGCCCACAGGCCGGCGCCGGTGACGATCGAACCCGTTTCGACGCCCCACTCGGCGCCCGCCATGGTGCGCTGCCACGCGCTGCTCTCGAGACGCTGCGGATCGCGGATCCAGCTCGTGATCTCCTGATCGAGCGGGAAGAGCGCGATCGCCGCAGCCGTGAAACCGCCGGCGACGAGCAGGTCGCGCCGGGTCAGGACCGGACGTGCCGGCATCCGAAGCGGAAGCGACGACGCCGCATTGAGGGAGTCCGCCACGGCGTTGCCTGAGTCCCGAGCCACGAGGGCCGCGCTGGCCGTGTCGCCACCGGAGGCGAGCAGCCGGCTCGCGCGCGCGATCTGCCCGGTCGTGAGCGGGGCCGCGGCCTGGGCATGGAGGACGACGGGGGTGGTGGCGACTGGCAGGAGCGCCGCTACGACGAGTCGGCGGAGGGTCGAGACAGAAGACATCGAAGGGACGACTGCGGGGTGGGGACGGGACAGCGCGGCGCTGTCTCACGTGGCGTCAGGTGGGGTCCGGAACGTCGCCGGGACGCATGCGGCGACAGTCGGGGAGAAGACGCCTCAGTAAGACAAACGTAACACAGATGGGGCCGCTAACTAACTCAATGAGACAAACGTGACAGCCGTCACAATGTGTGTGACGACCAACGACGGCGCGGCAATTACTTCGCTGGTGCAGGCGCGAGGCCCGTCAGGCTACTCGTAGGGCTCCATGTGCACCGTCACGAGGTGCACCGACGGGACGGCCTCGCGTATCGCGTCCTGCACCCGATGCCCCAGCTCGTGTGCCTGCGCGAGCGGCATGTCCGGCGCCGCCTGTACGTGCGCGGTCGCGACGTAGAACAGCCCCGTCTTCAGCACCCAGAGCTTCTCGACGGCGAGGACGCCCGGCACCGACTCCGCGGCGGCCCGCACCGGGCCGACGATGTTGTCGCCGGGCATACGGTCCATGAGGTCGTTCATGGCCGGGCCGAGCAGGGTGACGCCGTTGAACAGGATGATCCCGCTGGCGAGGAGGGCCGCCCAGTCGTCGGCGGCAGCCCATCCGGTTCCGCCGAACACGCGCTGTCCGTAGACGGCGATCGCGATCCCGACGAACGCTGCGCCTGACGTCACGGCGTCGCTCAGGTGGTGCCAGGCGTCCGCTTCCACCGCCGTGCTGCCGATGCTGCCGCCGACATGCCGGACCCAGCGGCTCATCACCGTCTTTACCGCCACCACCACGACCAGCACGATCAGCGTCCAGGGCGCTGGAACCTCGTGCGGCGTGCGAATGCCGTGCAGCGACTCGTAGCCGATGCCGAGCGCCGCGCCGATGAGCATGAACGCCACCACGGCCGCGGCGATCGCTTCGGCCTTGCCATGGCCGAACGGGTGGTTCGCGTCGGCCGGCTGCGCTGCGACGGCAAGCCCGGACCACACCACCAGCGACCCGATGATGTCCGCCGTCGACTCGATGGCGTCCGCGACGAGGGCATACGAGTTCCCGACCATCCCCGCGACGAGCTTCGTCGCCGCCAGCACGGCGTTGACGAGCAGCCCGATCTGGGCCGAGCGGATGCCTCGGTAGGTGTCGGTCATGACGGGGGCCGAAAGCTCGCGGATCGCCCCGGCCGCGGCTAGTCCGGTTGTTGCACTACAGCGGCGTCCATACCGTGAGGACACTCCCGATGAACCGCCTGCATATCGCCACGACGCACCCGTTCGCACTCGCGCGCCGTGCCGGGCGCGCACTTGGCCTCATGCTGCTCGCGGCGACCGTCGGCTGCGGCGCCGACACGGCGGCCGACGCGGAAGCGAGTCTGCTCACCACCGACGCCGGCGACGTCGACGCTCCGGTCCTGACGGCGACGGGCCTCGACTACACGGTGACGTCCGACGACTACCGCCGCTGGCTCGCCGCCGAGTCGGCGCTGACGGCCGTGGGTGCGCGGGAGCTGTCGGAGCGGATCCCGCTGGAAGCCGTGACCGGGGAGGACATCGAGCGCATCACCGAATCGCTCGAGGACGACGCACAGATCCGCGCGGCGATCGAGGGCGCGGGACTGTCGGTGTCGCGGTACGTCAACACGACCGTGGCGCTCGAGCAGGCCCTGGCCGCGGCAAGTCCGGATTCGCGGGTGCAGTTCCGTCAGCTGCCGGCGGAGAACATCATCGTCGCCGATCGCTACGGTGCCGACATCGCGCGCGTGCGGACGGCGTCACCGCTTCGCATCGTGGACACGGAGCGCGTGCGCCGCTCCCGCGCCTGGGACGACGACAGTGATGACCGCGACGGCCGCAAGCAGCGCGGACGCAAGAAGGGGAAAGGGCACGGGAAGCGGAAGCACAAGGACTGAGCCGCTTCCCCGCTGCTACTGCAGCGACGCGAGCACCGCCTCGAGCTGCTGGTCCGCGCCGATGCCGGTGTACACGACGCGACCGCTCCGGTCGGTGATGACGATGTACGACGTCGCCGGCACATCGTAGACCCCCGTCGCCTCGCCGTCGGCGTCGAACAGCTGCGCCCACGGCAACCGGTGGCGGGCGACGTAGCGGCGCACGACCTGGGGCTTCTGGTTCGCCGAGACGGCGACGCCCACGAATGCGACCCGTCGGCCGTACTTCGCGTGCAGCCGCTTGAGCTCCGGCTCGAGCGCCCGGCAGTTGGGACACCAGGTCGCCCAGAACTCGATCAGTACGGGCCCCCGGCCGATGAACTGCGAGAGATTCGCCGCGCGCCCATCGAGGGTCCGCACCGCCGCTGCCGGCGCCTTCGCGCCGATGTCGATGCCGAGCTGGCCCCTGGCGTCGCGTGTGCCAAGGGTGATCATCGCGGCGGCGAGGAGCATCGAAAGCGAGTGACGCCGCATTTCCACCGCGTGCCTCCCCATGAGCGTCAATACCACAGCGTCCCCATCTGAATCAGGTAGTACTCGGCCGCGCCGAGCATCAGGAGTGCAAAGCCTCGCTTGATCCATACCATCCATGCACCCGCGCGCGGCAGTCGCGCGAGCGTTCCGGAGAAGAGCCCGACGACCACGAGCAGCGCACACATGCCGAGCGAGAAGGCGAACAGGTAGAGGAAGCCGAGTCCCGCGCTCTGTGTCGTCGCCACCCAGGTGAGGACCGCCGCCATGACGGGGGCCGAACAGGGCGCGGCGACGAGCCCCGACATCGCGCCCATGGCGAACGCGCCCGAGAACCGACCGACGGCGCCCGTCGTCGCCGCGCGCTGCATCAGCGACTGGGGAACCCGTACCGGGATCACGTCCAGCATCATCAACGCGGTGACGATCAGCACGTTGGCCATGGCGAAATACAGCCACGGGTTGCTGCTCACGGCGCCGAACATCGCCCCGGTCATGCCGGCGAACAGCCCGAGCCCCGCATAGACCAGCGCCAGCCCCGTCACGTAGGCGAGCGTGAGCGCCGCCACCCGCCCGATCCGCCGGTCGCCTTCGCCGGCCGCGTCCGCCGCTCCCCCGCCCACGATGGCCGCGGTGATCGGAATCATCGGGTAGACGCAGGGGGTGAGGCTCGTCAGGACCCCCGCGGCGAAGAGCAGCGGCAGGGCGGCGAGGGGGTTGGTGGAGAGGAGGGAGGGGTCCAGAGGGATGCGGGCTGCGGGCTGCGGGATGCGGGATGCGGGTTGCTCCGGGAAGCTACGGCGCGGCACCCCGGATCGCTGGGAATCGCCGGACGG
>DASTYL010000256.1:0-15993 GCA_035764975.1 Gemmatimonadaceae bacterium
CCCGTGCTGGCCGAGCACTTCCTGCAGCGGACGGCGGAGCAGCGGCAGGAGCCGGTGAAGCACCTGACGGCCGACGCGCTGGACGTCCTGCAGAACTATTCGTGGCCCGGTAATGTGCGCGAGCTCGAGAATGCGCTCGAGCGGGCGGTGATCCTCGGTGGCGACACCATCGACGTGGATGCGCTGCCGGAGCGGCTCACGTCCCGGAAGGTGGAGCCGCTCGTCGCGGAGCGTACGCCGGCGAATCCGACCCTCGAGGCCATCGAGAAGGCCTACATCCTCTGGGTTCTCCAGAGCGAGGGGGGCAACAAGGCCCGTGCGGCCGAAGCCCTGGGGATCGACCCGTCCACTCTATATAGGAAGCTGGCGCGCTACGAGACGCAGGCCGGAGGCGAGGCGGGGGACCGATAGCAACGTAGGGCAGGGGATCCCGGCTCAGCCTGGCGATCCGCCGCAGGATGCAAGACATCCTGCAAAACGCTGGGTGAAATCCCATGCCCGGCCTGCGGGTATCGCTTCGTAAGTGATTAGCTTGTAATTGGTTACACAGTCTGCAACCGTTTGGCCTGGCCGTTGCCTTTACTCGGCGCCGGCTGGACGAGTATAGCCGCGGCGGGATGCCCGCCGTCCCACCACCCCACTCCACTGGAGTTTTCGCAATGCTTTCGAACCGCAAGGGCTTCACGCTCATCGAGCTGCTCATCGTCGTCGTGATCATCGGCATCCTGGCCGCGATCGCGATTCCGAAGTTCGCGAACACGAAGGAGAAGGCGTACGTCGCGTCGATGAAGTCCGACCTCAAGAACATGTCGACGGCGCAGGAAGCGTACTTCGCCGACTACCTCAAGTACTTCTCGGGCTCGGCGTCCAACGCCGGTGGTATCTCGACCCCGCTCGTCGTCACGACCGGTGCCGTCGTGGACACGGTGTTCGCCGCCTCGTCGGGCGTGACGGTGACGGTGTCGGTCAACGCGGACAGCAGCGGCTGGCAGGCGAAGGCGGAGCATGGCGCCACGACCAAGACCTGCGGTCTGTACCTGAACATGGCGGCCGCCGACGCGGGTACCGCGACTGCGGCTGGCGCGAAGAACGAAGGCGAGCCGGCCTGCACCACCTAATACTGCCGGTGTAGTCTGAACGCGGGCTGACGCCCGAACGAAGCGGGCCGGGGAATCTCCCCGGCCCGCTTTGTCATCCGCGGGTACGAGCCGCGGCGGGACGATGACGCGGGATGGCACTGCCGCCTTCATCGTGACGGCATCATGGAGCTCCAGGGCCGCCGTGCAGGGGTCACCCTCGTCGAACTGCTGGTCGCGCTCACACTGCTGGGGGTGGGCATCTCCGCCTGGGTGACCACGAGTGCCGCCGCGTTGCGGGTGGCAGCAGCGGCAGACCGCGAGCAGATCGCCCACCGCGCGGCCAGGACGCAGGCGGAGCGCCTTGCCGCCCGGTGCGCCTCGTCGGGAGGAACGCAGGGGAGCATCCGCTGGGAGGTGCGGTCGCTCGACAACGGCGTGCGTCACGTCCGCGTCGAGGCATCGTATCACGGTGCTGGCCGGCCACAGCTCGCCGCCTTCGAGCGTGTGGTGGTCTGTCCGTGACGCGACGCTCGGCCCGGTGTCGTGGCGCCACGCTGATGGAGCTGCTCGTGGCGATGACGCTGCTCGCCATCGTCGGCAGCGCGACGGCCGCCGCCGTCCGAATGCAGACGAGCGTGCGTGCGCGCGTCGCGGGGCGCGTGTCGGCCGCGACGCAGCAGCGCGAGGCGATCGCGCCCCTCCTGTCCGATCTCGCCGTGGTGTCGCCGGCAGCCGGAGACATCCCGCCTGGTGCGGCACGTGACTCGACCCTGGACCTGCGGGCGACGATCGCACAGGGGTATGTCTGCAGTGCTGCCGCCGCCGACGCCGGAGCACTCTGGATCGCCCTGCGCAACGGGGCATCGTCCCGTACGATCGTGGAAGGGGACAGCGTCTGGCTCTACGCCGGGGAGGGCGAGTGGCGCGCCGCTCCGGTGGTGTCGGTCGGATGGGGTGCTCCCCCCGCCGATGGCTGCGTCGAGAATGCCGATGCTCCCGTGCTCCGCATCGGTGTCGACCCGGTCGTGGGCGGGGGCATGGCGCGCGGGGCGCCGGCATCATTCACTCGCCTCAGCCGATACAGCTTCTACCGCGGATCCGACGGCGGCACCTACCTGGGCCTGCGCGAATGGAGCCATTCCTCCAACGGTCTGGCGACGGTGCAGCCCATCGCGGGGCCATTCATCCGCGGGGCGACGCGCTTCGCCTACTTCGACACGACCGGGGCGGAGCTCCCGGCCGCATCGGTGCCATCAGCCCGCATCGCCTGGATCGAGATCAGTCTCTCGAGCCGCTCCCCGATGGGTGCCGCGGATGATCTCCCCATCGCGACCGGCGTCTCCGTGGCGCTTCGCAACCGTCGATGACGCGGCCGCGGGTGACGCTGCGATCCCGGCAAGGTGTTGCGCTGGCGGTTGCCTTGTTCGCGCTCGTGGCGATCGCCGCGCTTGCACAGGCGATCATCGCGCCAGTGATCGCCCACCGAAGGGCCACTACCCGACTCGCGGTTCATCATCACGCCGAATCGGCCGTGGAACGCACGATCGCCGACGTCCTCGGGACGTGGAGCGTCGCGCGATGGGAGCAGATTCCCGCGGGCAGCGAGTGGCTGCTCGACGGCCTCTCGCCGCCGTGGAATGCCACGGTGCAGGCGCGCGTTGACCGTCGGTCCGGGACGATCTTTCTGTTGACCGCCTCCGTGACCGTCCCGACGACCCCGGCGCCGGTGACTGCAATCCGCACGGTGACGCTGGAGCTTCGCCGGATGTCCGCGGAGCCGGCTGCCGCACTCACCGCCGGCGGGAGTGTGCGGTTCGGTGCGGCCGGGGATGTTCGGACAGACCCCGAGTGCGCCCATCCCGACTCGGCCGTGGCGCCGCTCGTGCTCGTGCCGCCGGGAACCCACGTCGACCTGTGGGGGCCCGGGGCGGACTCGCGGGTGGCGTACGATTCCGTGGCGGCCGATCCCGCGACGTATGCGCAGCCGGCAGGGCTCGATCTCGCCCAGCTCGTGGCCATGGCAGCGGCGGACTTCCCTGCTGGAGCGTCCGTCGCTCCGCAACCGAGCGCGGAGTCCGGATCGTGTCGCATCGCCCAGGACCACTGGGGTGAGCCGAGGCGTGAGACCCTCGACATGGTGGAGGAGTGCGCGGAGCGCTATCCGATCATCAGCGCCGCCGGCGACCTCCGAATCGACGGCGGGCGAGGGCAGGGGATTCTGTACGTCCCCGGCCGGCTACAGATCGTCGGTCCGTTCGAGTTTTCCGGTGTCATCATCGCCAGCGGTGGCGTCGAGACGTCCGGGGGTGAGGTTTTCCTGTCGGGCGCGGTGTTCACGGGGCCGGGTACCGGGGTCCTGGCCAGCTCGGAGACGGTGTTCGAGCGGTCTTCCTGCGCGCTTTCCGCCGCGGCAGCGGCTGCCGCCTGGATCACCCCGATCCCGATGCGCGCGTGGGGGCGCTGAGCCTGTCGGCGATGGGCGCTGCGCCGTTGCGCCATCCGGTCGCTGTTCCACCTCTGAACAGTGGGTTCGGCGCCGTTCCGGTGATTGCCGTCACATAGGCATCCGGCCCGTAGATCAGTCTGCCATGGGTTGTTACCTCAGTCCGGTTCCAGTCGTGTCTCCGGTTGGAGTGACCCGCCCACGGTCACCGTGACCGATCGGTTGGCTGAAGCGCTTTCGTGCTGTAACGGCCTGGCCGATCGTCGTTGTTTCGTCTCCGCCGTGCTCGTCCGCAGTCTCCCCGCCTGTCAGTGGTCATCGCGGCACGACCACACCCCAACGCTCGCAGCAGCCCCTCCCCGCCATGGCGCTATTCGGCCGCAAGAAGACCACGGTCGGCCTCGATATCGGATCGAGCCTGATCAAGGTCGCCGTGATCGATCACTCGAAGAAGGAGCCGGAGCTCGTTCGAGTGGCGATCGTTCCGCTCCCCCCCGACGCCATCGTCGAGGGCGAGGTGATGGATACGGCCATCGTCGCCGACGCGATCCGTGGCGCCGTGCACGCGGCGACCCCGAAGTCGAAGCAGGTGGTCACGGCGGTCGGTGGCCGCGACGTCATCATCAAGAAGATCCAGATCGAGCGCGTGAAGGAGCAGCAGGCGCGCGAGCTGATGCGGTGGGAAGCCGAACAGCACGTGCCGTTCGACATGGAGTCGGTGGAGCTGGACTTCCAGATCCTCGACCCGGACGACACGGCGCCGGACATGAACGTCCTGCTGGTGGCGGCGAAGCGCGAGCTCGTCGAGTCGAAGAAGCGCATCCTCCACGATGCCGGCCTCGATGCCGCCGCGGTGGACGTCGACGCATTCGCGCTGCACAACGCCTTCGAGCTCAACCATCCCGACGCGCTGCGCGGGATGGTGGCGCTCGTGAACATCGGCCACGAAGTCACGAACATCAACATTCTCGACGGCGGCGTGCCGATCCTGACGCGCGACCTCGCGCTGGGGACGCGGCGCTTCCGTGAAGACCTGCAGCGCGGGACCGGCATGGGCGTGGACGGCGCCGAGGACCTGCTTCGCGGCTACGATCGGACGCCCGAGCTGGACAACGTGCTGCGCTCGCGCGGCGAAGAGATCGCGGTGGGCGTGGAGCGGGCGATCGCCTTCCTGGCGACGTCGACCCGCAGCAACAGCCGCGTCAACAAGGTGTTCCTCTCCGGCGGCGGCGCCCGCATCCCGGGTATCGCTGGCGCGCTCGCCGATCGCCTCCGGCTCCAGGTCGAGCAGGCGAATCCGCTCGCCAACCTTCGCGTGCGTGACGGCGCTCTGGAATCGCTCGTCACGGACGAAGTTGCCCCCCTCCTGATGCTCCCGATCGGACTGGCGCTGCGCCAGGTGGCCTGACTCTCACCGCGAGCGCTTCCCCATGATCGAAATCAATCTGCTCCCCGGCGGCACCGGGAAGAAGAAGAGCCGCTCCGGCGGTGGACCGAAGGTCGACCTGCGGGCCGCCTTCGCCGGTCTCGCCGGCAACGTCCGCGATCCCTATCTCATCGCCGCGGTGGCCAGCCTCGCCGTCGGCGCGGCGGTGGTCGGCGGCATGTACGTGACGCAGCAGCGCCGGGAGGCCGCGGTCGTCGCCGCCGAGGAACAGGCGGTCGCCGACTCGACGCGCTTCGCGAACTACACCAAGCAGCGGCGGCGCGCCGAGGCGACCCGCGATACCGTGCTGCGCCAGATCAACGTCATTCGCGCCATCGACGGCGATCGCTTCATCTGGCCGCACGTGCTGGATGAGGTGAGCAGCGCGATGCCCGAATACACGTGGCTCACGGCCGTCTCGTTCACCGGCACGCCGCAGGGCACCAACACGCCGGCAGTGCTCGGACAGGACCCGTCCGCCGCCGCGCCGGCCCCCAGGGGCGCGAAGGGCGCAAAGCCGGCTGCAAAGGCGGCCACGTCCGACACCGCCGTCGCGCGGGACGAAGTGCAGATCATGATCGAGGGCCAGACGGTCGACATCGAGGCGATCACGCGCTTCATGCGCCAGCTCGAGGCCTCGCCGTTCGTGAGCGACGTGCAGCTCGGCAAGTCGGTGCTCGCGCTGGAGGACGGCACCGAGGTCACCGCGTTCACCCTCCAGGCGAAGTTCGTCCGCCAGGACAGCAGCAGCATCATCCGGCGCGCGCCGCTGGCCGCGTCGGTCGTTCCCACCGAGGGGAACTAGGACCATGGCTGAATTCCCTCCGAAGTCCCAGCGTGAGCAGGTGCTTGCCCTCCTGGCGTTCGTCGGCGTCGCCGCGATCGTCGCGTTCTACATGCTCGTCTGGAGCGACAAGCATACGGATCTCAATACGCGGCAGGAACGCGTCGACGTGCTCACGGCCACGAACGACTCGGCGAAGCGCGAGATGGCGCGCGGCACGCTGCCGCGCCTCGAGCGTGAGGCGGTGACGCTGAGCGCCAACCTCGACGTGATGCGGCGGCTGGTTCCCACGGGGAACGAGGTGCCGCTGCTGCTCGACCAGGTGTCCAACGCCGCGCGGCGCGCGGGGCTCGAGCTGGCGGACGTCCAGCCGGAACCGGTCATCCGCGGACAGGCGTTCGACGCATATCGCTACCGGATGGCCGTCATCGGTGACTACCACCAGGTCGGCGAGTTCCTCGCCAACGTCGGCTCGCTCACCCGGATCGTGACGCCGATGAACCTCTCGCTGTCGCCCATGCGGATGGCGACCTCGCGCCGGCAGCGCGAGGGGCAGCAGTTCCTCCAGGCCAAGTTCCAGATCCAGACCTACGTCGCCAAGACCCGCACCGCGCCGGCGGCATCCGGAGGTGCCGAGTGAATCGCAGCCATTTCGTGACGGCCACGCTGGCGGCGCTGGCGATCGCCGGGGTCGCGGTGGCGCAGCAGCGTCCCGTGCAGCAGGGCACGCCCGCACGGGCCGGCCAGCCGCTCGCGCCGGCCCCGGAGCAGGCCGACTCGGGCGTGCTCATCATGCGTGAAGTGTTCAGCTACGAGCGGATGGGCCGCCGCGATCCGTTCGCGGTGCTGCTCTCGACCTCGCAGCTTCGCCCCGGCCTGCACGAGCTGCGCCTCACCGGCGTCCTCGTGCATCCGACCCGCCCCGTCGCGGTCATGCGCGACACCGAGGGCACGCAGTATCGCGTCACGACCGGCATGACCGTCGGCCGCGCGCGCGTCGTCCAGATCAAGCCGAAGACGGTGATCTTCTCGATCACCCAGTATGGCCATGAACGCCGGGACTCGCTGGTCCTCGGCGATACCGCTCAAGCGAGGCCGTAAATGAGTCGAGTAAGGATGCTGGTCGCCATCGCCGTCTGTGCCGTCGCCACGCTGAGCGCCGGCGCCGCCGCAGCCGAGGCGTACCCGGAAACGCGAGCCCATGCCCCGGCGCCGAAGGAAGGCGTCGTGTCGGCGCTGGCCATCCGGCCCGCCGTGGGGCGTGCGGAGGTCGTGATCACGCTCGACGGCGCCACGCGGGTGCGCGACTTCCGCCTCACCGCACGTGAGCGGATCGTGCTCGACATCTCGGGCGCGAAGCTCCGCCTGCCCGCGCGCCGCTACGATCGCGTGCAGCGCGGCGGCATCGTCGACGTCCGCTGGTCGCAGTGGAGCCCCGGCATCGTGCGCGTCGTCCTGACGCTCGATCGCCGACGCGACTACACGGTCGCGCGGAGCGACAGCACCGTCACCATCGCGGTCGTCGCGGACAGCGGCGTTTCGTTCGCGGCCTGGCAGGCGGGCGACAAGCGCGCCGCCACCGCCGTCGCGGCGAAGTCCGCTGCGCCCGACACGAAGGCGCCCGGCGACGCGGACCAGAAGGAGGCAGCCGAGGACGACACCGCCGGCGAGGCGAAGCCCGAGATCGAGATCCCGGTGGCGGCGCGCGCGGGCGTGAGCTCGCAGGCCGCCGTTGCCAGCCGGACGGAGCCCGAAGCGGCCCCGCAGGGCGCGACCCGTCAGGCCGAGGCCCGCGCCGACGAGCCGGCCGATGCGCCGCTCACCGACGTGACCACCGAAGAAGCGATCGCCTCCACCCAGCGTGAGCGCCCCGTGCTGCAGCAGCGCATGCAGCAGCCGCGGATCTCCGTCGCGTGGAGCAATGCCGACATCCGCGAGGTGCTGGCGCAGTTCGCCGCGTTCTCCGGACGCACCATCATTGTCGGGCGCGGGGTCGAAGCCACCATCACCGCTGAGATTCTCGATCAGCCGTGGGACGTCGCCATGGCGGCGGTGCTCGCCTCGCAGGGCCTGGCGGCCACGGAAGATGCCAGCGGCATCATCGTCGTCGACACCTACCAGAACATCGCCTCACGCCGGACGTCGGAGCCCCTTGCGACCCGCACGGTGCGCCTGAACTACGCCCGTGCCTCGTCGGTCGCCGAGAACCTCCGGCAGCGCCTGACGCGTGACTGCTCGCGCTCCAGGGGCACGGTCAGCCCGAATGCGGGATCGCAGCCGGGCCAGCCGCAGCCGGCGTTCACGATGACCATCGATCCGACCTGTCCGGTGCGCGGCGCCGTCACGGCGGATACGCTCACCAACAGCATCAGCATCACCGACGTCCCGGGGGCGCTGACGGAGCTCTCGAACTACGCGCACTCGCTGGACATCCGGCAGCCGCAGGTGGCGGTCAAGGCCAAGATCGTCCTCGTCGACCGTACGTCGCTCGAGGCCCTCGGCCTGCGCTACGACATCGGCACGCGGGAGAACTTCTTCAACCGCCTGATGCCGCGGCTCGACTCCCTCGGCGCGCCGATCGAGGGCGCCGGGCGCTTCGTCCTCGGTGGCAACTCGCTCGCCGGCATCGCGAATGCCTCGGCCCAGGTGCCCAACTCGGCGCTGAGCCTCGTGTACTCCGCGGCCATCGGCCGGTTCGACTTCACGACGTTCCTGGACGCGATGCAGGAGACGTCGCTGCTCGACGTGCAGTCCGAGCCCAGCGTCGTGACGCTCAACAATCGCACGGCGGTCCTCCGGGCCGGCGTCGAAGTGCCCATCCGCGTGATCGAGGCCAACACGGCGGGCGGTGGCGGCGGCGCGGCGTTCCCGCGCGCGACCGTCCAGCTGCGCCAGACGGGCATCATCCTGAACGTCACGCCGCAGATCACCGCCAACCGGCAGATCATCATGCGGGTCGTCGCGGAGAACTCGGACGTCGACTACCGCTCCGGCGACGTCGGCGCGGTGTTCCCGACGCAGCGGGTCGAGAACGAGCTGCTCGTGGCCGATGGTGAGACGGCGGTGATGGGCGGGCTCACGCAGACGCGCGTCAGCGTCACCAAGACGGGCATTCCGATCCTCGTCGACCTGCCCCTGATCGGCCGGCTGTTCGGTGTCACCAACCGGGCGGAGACCAAGCGGGATCTGCTCATCCTCATCACGCCGCACATCGTGGACGAGGGCCAGACGGTGCCCGAAGTCCCGGATGCGCGGTGAGGTCCGACCAATGATCCGACATTCCTCCTTCAGGCTGTTGGCGCTCGTCGCGGGCGTGGCGGCCATCATAAGCTGTGATGCCGGGACCCCGGCGGGGCTCGGCAAGTATACCGAGACTCCCGGCTCGAGCGGTGGCGGTGGCGCGACGACCCAAGGGGACGGGCGCTATCCGATCATGTCGATCGTCGCACCCGACAGTGGGGACACCGTCAACATCGGTGACTCCATCCTGGTCGCGCTCAACGTCCGCGACAACCTGAGCGGCATCCGGTCGATCGCCTTCGCGGGCCTGACCTACAAGGGCGACCCGAACGTCGGGACGCAGACGATCACGGAACGGTTCATCACCGTGACCGAGAACTTCCCCGCCGGGTTCGCGGTGGGGGGCGACACCACGATCCGCCGCATCCTGTGGCCGGTATCGGCGGCCGACACGATGCCGGATTCCGTCGTCGTCCGGGCGATCGTGATCGACCACAGCGGCCTGGTGGACACCGTCATGCGGACGGTGCAGCTGGTCAACGGCCCGTCCGTCCAGATCCTCACGCCGCGGCCCGACGCCATCCTCCGGCCCGGAACCCAGGTCAAGATCCGCGCACGCGCGGCGGACGATGACCGGGTGACGAAGCTGACCATCGAGGTCAAGGGCGATCCGAGCTGGGTCCCGTCGATCGACGCGGTGTTCACGGACACCCTGTATGCCAGCCCGCTCGACACGACCGTCGAGAAGTCGATCACGCTGCCGTCGGACAGCACCCTCACCGGGTCGATCACCATCACGGCCCGGGCGACCAACGGCCGCGACGTGACGGGTGAAGCGACGCCGGTGGTCCTGTCCATCCGGACGGAGCCCGCGGCCGCGCCGCTCGTGTGGCAGGAAGTTCCGCCGCGCGCCGAGCTGCGCGACACGCTCGTGATTCACGCGAACGCCGCCAACGGCATCGATCGCGTCGGCTTCATCGTCCGCCCGCGCTCCGCGCTGGATACGACGACGCCGGACACGACGACGTTCACGGTGCTGAATGCACCGACCACGTACGACGAGCCGCACCTGATGGCCCTTCAGCCCAAGTGGCAGGGCAAGACGGTGCTCGTCACCAGCTTCGCCATCGACCGGAAGGGGCTGATCGGCTACTCCACCGACGAGACGTCCACGACGCCGGTCGAGCAGTTCTCGAGTGCCACGTCGGATTCGATGCTGGTCGTGTACGGCACCACCTACGGTCTCCCGCGGAACGGCGTCGTCGGCGACATCGCGGTCGATCCGACCTTGCGCCGGGTCTTCCTCTCGAACACGGCGTACAACCTGCTCGAGGTCTGGCAGGCAGACGTCAAGGCATTCAGCGGGAACGGCGTAGCAGTCGGCGCGCAGCCGTGGGGGATGACTCCTGCGGCCAACGACCCGGGCGAGCTGCTCGTCGCGAACTCCGGCGGTACCAACATCAGCCGTGTTCGCATCGACAACGCGGACGCGGGGAGCATCGTCGAAACCGGGCGTATCCTCACCCGAAACACGATCGCGTATACCGTCCGCCAGAGCCGCGATACCGTGTCGGGGCGACTCTCGATCGTGAAGCAGGGGCCGATCAGCTATTCGGACCGCCCGCAGTACATCGCGCAGTCGGCCGAGGGACGCATCTACTACTCGACGCGGCCCACGACGACCGCCCCCACGGGCACCCTGCGGTACCTGGATCCGCGTGACTCGGTACCTGACTCGCGTCAGGTCTGGCGCTACGGCAAGACCGAGGCGCGCGGGGAGTTCGCGGTGCTCAACGTCGACTTCCTCGAGGTGATCCCGTCCTCCGTGAGCTGGATGTCGGACTCGCTGCGGGTCTGCGACCACGCCACCGGTTCACGTGCGGCTCCGATCTGCGTCGGGACGCGCATGGGCATCGAGGCGGCGATGGACAGCCTGCGCGCGAAGCTCGGCGACCGGCTCGATGTGGATCTGGTGCCCGAGCTCAGCATCGGGTCGCTGGTGCTCACCGATACGACCTTCGTGGCCTGGAGCGCCGATCGCAGCTGGATCGCCTTCGCCGAGGGGAACACGAACGGCGCCGCGCGCGTCATGCTCGCCAATGACTCCGTGGGCACGGGGGCGTGGCGGAACATCTTCTTCTCGAGCCCGATCGACGTCGCCGACCTCGTCGACAACGCCGGCGAGAAGGTGTTCGGGCTTGCCCTCGACAGTGCCGGCCGTGCCCTTGCCGTTCATGGCGCAGATTCGTACTTCGGCGCCGTCGAGAATCCGTTCCACCTGCGTATGCAGGGGCAGTTCGACTCGTTCAACGTCGGCGCGGGTGTCGCGTACCACCCGAATGCGAATGTGGATCCGGCGCTCGCCGGCGGAAGCGACTCTACGCGCCTCGTCTTCGTGGCATCGGAAGACGGTACCATCGAGATCATCGATGCATACTACTTCCGGAGCCGTGGCCGCCTGGCCATCCGCAACAAGCTCTATGGTCCGCTCCGCGCCGCGCTGCCCTTCACGCAGGCGGAGCGCGATGCCGGGGTGGTCGTGAAGCTGTTCGGGCTCACGGACAAGGGGCTCGTGGTGCTGGACGTCACGGGCAGGGACATCAAGCCGATCCAGTAGGCACTGCTGATTCGGACACGGCGACAGCCCGGGGCATCCTGCTCCGGGCTGTCGTCGCATTCAGCCGGATGCGTGTGCGGCGCCGTTGGACGGCACGCGGGCGCCACGCTATTCTGCAGGCGCACGCCGCGTCAGCGGCCGGCGCGAACGGCGCCAGCCATCCTCCACCGCCCAGCGCTCACTCGCACTGCCCATGCTCCGTTTCACGACCGCCGGCGAATCGCACGGGCCTGCGCTCGTCAGCATCCTCGAAGGGATGCCGGCGGGAGTTCCACTCGCCGCGAGCGACGTCGACGCGGAGCTCGCCCGGCGGCAGCAGGGCTACGGGCGTGGCCGGCGGATGCAGATCGAGCAGGACGCGATCGAGCTGCTGAGCGGCGTCCGCGCCGGCGAGACGATCGGTTCGCCGATCGCGATGCTGATCCGAAATCGCGACTGGAAGAACTGGTCGGAGATCATGAACCCCGCGCGCAACGAGGGGGAGGCGGAAGGCGACCAGCGCAAGCGCGTGGTCACGCGCCCGCGGCCGGGGCACGCTGATCTCGCCGGCCTCCTCAAGTACGGCCGGCAGGATGCCCGCGACATCCTCGAGCGGGCGAGTGCGCGCGAGACGACCGCGCGAGTTGCCGCCGCGGCGGTCTGCCGCCGCCTGCTGCGCGAGTTCGACATCCGCATCGGCAGTCACGTCGTCCACCTCGGCGGCGTCGATGCCCGGCAGCCGGAGCGGTTGCCCGACGATCTCAACACGGCTGCGGATCGATCTCCCGTGCGCACGCTCGATCCTGACGCGGAGCGGCAGATGATCTCGCGCATCGATGAGGCAAGGCGTGCCGGCAACACGCTCGGCGGAGTGTGCGAGGTCGTGTGCACCGGGCTGCCGGTCGGGCTGGGCTCGCACGTCTCCTGGGACCGGAAGCTCGATGGCCGGCTTGCCGCGGCGCTGATGTCGATCCCGGCGGTGAAGGGAGTGGAGGTCGGCATCGGGTTCGGCGCCGCCCGCCTCCCCGGCTCGGACGTCCACGACGAGATCGAGTGGGCAAAGGACCGATCGCTCACGGGCAACGTCCGTCGGCGATCGAACCGCGCCGGCGGATTGGAGGGAGGGATCACGACCGGCGAGCCGCTCGTGCTGCGTGTCGCGATGAAGCCGATCAGCACCCTCATGCGCCCGTTGACGACGGTGAACCTCGAGACCGGAGAGCCGGCCGAGGCCGTCGCCGAGCGAAGCGACGTCACCGCCGTTCCCGCCATGGGAGTGATCGCCGAGGGGATGGTGGCCTTCGTGGTCGCGCAGGCGCTGCTCGAGAAGTTCGGCGGGGACTCGCTCGCGGAAACCCGGCGGAGCTTCACGGCCTATCTGGACGACGTCGGGACGCGCTTCGGCCCCGCAAATGATTGAGGCCCCCCGCCGGGCGCTGCCCCGGTGAACCTGCCCGGACACGTCGTCCTGGTCGGGCTGCCCGGTGCAGGCAAGACGACCGTCGGACAGGCACTCGCGGCGCGGCTGGGGCTGCCGTTCATCGACTTCGACCTCGAGATCGCCCGGCGCGCGGGGCAGACCATACCCGATATCTTCGCCACCCGCGGCGAGCCGTGGTTTCGCGCGCTCGAGGCGGAGCTCACCCGCGAAGTGGCGGCTGCGCCCCCCGCGGTGGTCGCTCCGGGTGGGGGCTGGGCGGCACAGCCGGGCCTCGTCGCCCTGCTACGTCCGCCTGCAGCACTGATACACCTGCGCGTCAGTCCAGCGACAGCCGTCGCAAGGATGCACCACAGCCTCTCCGAACGCCCGCTGCTGGCCGGTTCCGACCCGGAGGCCCGTGCCGTCACGCTGTGGGAGATGCGCCGGGAGGCCTACGCGCAGGCAGATTTCGAGATCGATACGGAAGTGATTGGTGTGCAAGAAGTTGTGGAGAGGGCGCTGCAACTGATCAGTCGGTCAGAGTGACGCCGGCCACGGCGCTTGGAACGGGCAGTGTCGCATTAATAAACGGAACGACCGCTGGAATCGGGGTAGTCATCCTTTATAGTTGTACGCGCGCCGGGGGTTGCCCCGTCGCGCAGCGGTTTGATGCTGGCGGGGAGCGTCGTCGTCGTAACTGTGGCGCGTCGCCGCCAGCCGAGGAGAATTCATGAGCTTTCGAATCCTGGGACCTCACGAGCGCGGACGCTTCGCGCCGGAGGCATGGGGACATCTGCTGGCGCTGACGGGGTCCGGGGCGATCAACGCCGCGGAGCTCGAGCACATCATCGAGCGCGCCTTGCTGCAGTTCGACGGTCGCATCGCCCTGGACGATCTCCGGGCGCTCCTGGAGGGTGCCGGGCTCGCCGGCGGGGGAGACGGCAACATCAACCAGACGGTGCACTGATCGATGGCAGTCCGGAAATCCACGACCAAGAAGACCACGACCAAGCGAGCCGCCACGAAAGCGAAGGCCACCGCCAAGGCGGCGGCCCGCCGCCGGGTGGCGGAGCCGGTCGTCGAGGAGGAGACGGGCCCGCCGGGTTCCTCGGCGCTCGTCATCGTCGAGTCACCCGCCAAGGCGAAGACCATCGGCAAGTACCTGGGCCGCGGCTACCGGGTGCGGGCGACGGTGGGCCACATCATGGATCTGCCGGAGAAGAAGCTCGGCATCGACGTGGAACATGGCTTCGAGCCGGATCTCGTCCCGATCCCCGGCAAGGAGAAGACGATCACCGAGCTGAAGACCCTCGCGAAGGATTCCCGCGAGATCTTCATCGCGACCGACCCTGATCGCGAAGGGGAGGCGATCGCGTACCACGTGGCGGAGCAGCTGCGGCCGAAGCGGACGGTCAAGGGGGCGGCGACCACGCCGATCAGGCGCGTCCTGTTCCACGAGATCACCAAGGACGCGGTCCGGCGGGCGATCGACAACGCGGGGCAGATCGACAGCAAGAAGGTCGAGGCCCAGCAGGCGCGTCGCGTCCTCGACCGCCTGGTGGGCTACAAGGCGAGCCCGCTGCTCTGGAAGACGGTCAAGAAAGGACTGTCCGCGGGGCGCGTGCAGACGGTCGCCCTCCGGCTCATCGTCGAGCGCGAGCGGGAGATCCGCGCGTTCAAGCCCGTCGAATACTGGTCGGTCGTCGCGTCGCTGGAGAAGGCGAAGCAGCGGTTCACGGCCAAGCTGCACCAGGTGGACGGGAAGAAGGTCGAGATCCCGAACCAGGCGATGGCGGACGGCATCCTGCGCGACCTCAAGGCGCGCGGGAGCAGCAAGACCGGTTGGGCCCCGTTCCCCGTGGGCGACGTCAAGCGGCGCGAGCGGCGGAAGAATCCCGCGGCGCCATTCACGACGTCGACGCTGCAGCAGGAAGCCGCGAAGAAGCTCGGCTTCGGCTCCAAGCGGACGATGCGCATCGCGCAGGACCTCTACGAGGGCATCGAGCTGGGCGCCGAGGGGGCCGTCGGCCTCATCACGTACATGCGTACGGACTCGACGCGCGTGGCGGAGAGCGCCGCCGGCGCGGCCCGCGACTACCTGCGCGTGCTGTTCGGCGCGGAGTACCTGGCGGCCGGGATGCAGCTCTACGGCGACAGCAAGAAGGCGAACACCCAGGACGCGCACGAGGGCATCCGGCCGACGGATCCAACCAAGCGTCCCGAGGACGTGAAGAAGTATCTCAGCGCCGATCAGTTCAAGCTCTACCAGCTCGTGTGGCAGCGCTTCATGGCGTCGCAGATGGCGCCGGCGGTGTTCGACACGACGACGGTGGACTTCGATCTCGAGTGCGGTCCGAAGGACGCCCGCCGCAACTTCCTGTTCCGCTCGACGGGCAGCATCGTGAAGTTCCAGGGCTTCCTGGTCCTCTATCGCGAGGCGCGGGAGGAGGGCGACCACAAGGCACTCGAGGACGAGCAGGCGCTCCCGGAGCTCGCGAAGGGCGAGGAAGTGCCGGTGCACGACGTCACGCCGAACCAGCACTTCACGGAGCCGCCGCCGCGGTTCTCCGAGGCGTCGCTCGTGAAGGAGCTCGAGCGCCTCGGGATCGGCCGCCCGTCGACCTACGCGTCGATCATCTCGACGCTGGCCGACCGCCGCTACGTGAACCTCGAGCAGCGACGGTTCTTCCCCACCGAGCTCGGGGAGACGGTGGAGAAGGTGATGGTGAAGCAGTTCCCCGACGTGTTCAACGTGGGCTTCACGTCGGACATGGAAGGAGAGCTCGACAAGATCGAGGAAGGCGAGCTGCCGTGGCGGCGCGTGCTGCAGGACTTCTGGAACCCGTTCGAGAAGTCGCTGGGCAACGTGAAGCTCGATGCGCTCATCCGCGAGGCGCACGACCTGTCGTCGCTCGCCACCGAGAAGTGCCCGGAGTGCGGCGGCCGGCTCGAGCCGCGCGGCGGCTTCTTCGGGCCCTACGTCGCGTGCGAGAACAACCCGAAGA
>DASTYL010000257.1:0-14857 GCA_035764975.1 Gemmatimonadaceae bacterium
CGCCGAGGTGAGCGCCGTCGCGGCGATCGGCGTCCACCAGCGCTTCGCCGACCCGAACACGTATTCGTTGACCCGTGAGGCGATGATGAGCGATGCGACGCCGACGACGCTGAGCTGCCAGCCGAGGTCGAGCACGACGCGCGGGTCGCCGAGGGGCAGGACCGCGCCGATCGCCAAGGCAGCCCACGGCGTCGTGGGACGTTCGAGCAGCCGCGACCCCGCGACGGCGCCGAGCATGGCCGCGGCGCGGACGGCCGGCGGCGGGGCGCCGACCATCAGGACGTACAGCGTCATCAGCGCGATGGTGCCGACGCGCGCCGCGTTCGCGCCGAGCGCCACGCCGAGCACCAGCTCGGCCGCCATGGCGATGATGCCGACGTGAAGCCCGGAGACGCTGAGCGCGTGCACGAGCCCCGCGGCGGCGAAGCGGTCCTTCACGTCGGATGGGATCGCGCGCATGTCGGCGAGCAGCAGCGCCTGGGCGAGCGGGGCGTCGCGTGGGAACACGCGATCGACGGCGCGCGCCGACGCGCCGCGCCAGCGGGCGAGCAGGCCGGGCCGGGCGACCGGCGTGACCGCGGCCTTGATCACGACGATGCGCGATCCACGGACGGTCGCGATTCCCGCGAGTCGAATGGTGGCGCCCGCGGGGGCCTCGCCTCGCTGCACGGCGATGGACGCCTTCAGCGCACAGCGACCGTGGCGCAGACGCGCCGGCGTGTACGCCCCGGGCGCGGCGCTGGCCTCGAGCTCGGCCGTCCACTCCGAGCCCGCGAGCAGCGGCTGCGCGCGTAGCGCGCGGGTGCAGAGCCGATCGTCGCGCGCGGCAGCCGATGCCGCGGCCATGCCGGCCAGCAGCACCGCGACGATGCCGGCGTCAGACAGCCGCCCGCGCACGATGATCGTGGCGGCCGACAGCCCGGTCGCGGTCAGGCCGAGTGCGCGGGACTCGGCAAATCCGATGAAGGCGCCCGCGACGTACGCCAGCGCTGCGAGGGCGACGAGCGGAATGGGGGGAGGCGGCGTCCGGTGCATGCCGAACGCAGCCTCCCCCCATCCTGTTGCACGTCACTGTTCCTGCCCGGACCGGCGCCTGATCGCGCCGGCCGGGCTCACACGGCGTCGCTCAGGCTCGTGAAGTTGAAGTCGCGCGCCTTGAGCGGGGGCACGACGACCGGCATCCCGGGGCTGCCGTCCTCACTCGAGCTCACTCGCACCGAACGCCCCATCGCCTCGAGGTTGTTGAGCATGAAGATGGGTGACTCGTTCCACCGCATGTTCTTCACCGGGCGCGTCACCTTGCCGTTCTCGATGAGGAAGGTGCCGTCGCGCGTGAGCCCGGTGTACAGGATCGTCCGCGGATTCACGGGGCGGATGTACCAGAGCCGCGTCACGAGCAGGCCACGCTCCGTGGAGGCGATGAGGTCCTCCAGCGACGCATCTCCGCCCGGCATGACCAGCCCCCCGCCCGATGCCGTGGGCTCGATGCCCTTCTGCTGCGCCCAGTAGCGATCGTAATTGAGCGTCTTCACGACGCCGTTCTCGATCCAGACGTTGCGCTTCGTCGGCAGGCCGTCGCCGGTGAACGGCGCGCCCGGCGCCTGCGGATCCATCGGATCGCTGTAGATCGTCACGCGCTCGTCGACGACCTTCATGCCGATCTTGGTGCCGCCGCCGGGCTTCGAGAAGAAGCTGCGCCCCTCGTCCGCGTTCCGGGCGTTGAGCGATCCCATGATGAGCTGCACGAGATTGCCAACCGCGGTCGGCTCGAGGACCACCGTGTACCGCCCAGGCTCGACGGCGACCGGATTCATCGACCCCCGCGCCTTCTGCACCGCCCGGCTTCCCAGGGCGGCCGGGGCGATCTTCGACCAGTCGTTGTCCGCGGCACCCGCCCAGCCGGAGCCGGTGCCGTCGGGCGTGCGCACGGTCGTCGTCATCGCCGAGGACGTCTGCCGCCGGTAGGCGAACAGGCCCTTGTTGTTGGCGAGCGCGAACGAGCCGGCGTTGGTCTCGATGTAGCCGGTGGATTGCAGCCCGGCTGCCGCGGCCTGCTCCGTCACCGCGCGGACGGCGGCGGCACGCGCCGCCGGCGTCATCGTGGCCGTCGCCTCGCTCCACCCCGGGGTCTCCGCGTACTGCTGCGGTCCGAGCTCCGGCATGGCTTCCGGGTCTTCCGGCGCGAGCTTCGCGAGCGCCTCCGCGCGCTCGACGACCGCCTTGAGCGATGCGGCATCGAGCTTGTTCGTCACCGCGTTCGCCGATCGCCGGCCGAACGTGCTGCTCACGACGACGACGTTGTCGTAGCTGTCCCCGGCGGTGGAGATCTGGTTGACGGCGAACCGGGTGTTCCCCGTGACGCCGCTCGAGATGGTCACCCGCGTCTCGTCCGCCGTGGCGAACGAGAGGAGCTGTTTCGCGATCGCCTCGCACTCGGCGCGCGAGAGGTGGCGCGCGGTCGCGGCAGAGAAGAGCGAGCGCGGTGCCGCGTGATCGATGATGCCGCTCATGCCGTGCGCCCCGTGTTGATGACGTTGATGTTGCGATGGCGCGTCGGCACACACCCGTGGCTCACCGCATTGCTCTGGCTCGGCTGGCCCTTGCCGTCGTTGGCCGCGGCGCCCAGCATGTAGCTGCGCTTCCCGCCGAGCATGTCCATGGCGCCCCAGAACTCGGGCGTGCGCATCTGGTAGGCGACGTCCTTGAGCATGCCGACGATCTTGCCGCCGCGCACCTCGTAGAACACCTGCCCGCCGAACTGCGAGTTGTACCGCTGCTGGTCGATGGAGAAGCTGCCGTTCCCCATGATCGCGATCCCGCGATCCGTCGCCGCGATGAGGTCCTCCCAGGTGAGGTCCTTCTCCCCCGGCAGCAGCGAGACGTTGGGCATGCGCTGGAACTGCACGTCGGCCCACGACTGCGCGTAGGAATTCCCGTGCGAGCGGACCGGCTTGCCCTGCTGCCTGTACCACCACTCGAGATAGGGCGCCTGCTCGCGCGTCGTCTGGTAATCCACGACGACGCCGTCCTTGATGATGTGGTAGGTCTCCGGCTCGACACCCTCGTCATCCCACCCGCAGGTGGACAGTCCACCGACCTGGTGGCGATCCGCCTGGATGTTCATCGTCGCCGGACCGTAGCGCATCTGGCCGAGCACCTTCTCCGGCGGCGTGACGAAGCTCGTGCCGGCGTAATTCGCCTCGAAGCCGAGCACGCGATCGAGCTCCGTGGGGTGCGCGACGCTCTCGTGGATCGTGAGCCAGAGATGCGTCGGGTGCAGGATGAGGTCGTACCGGCCGACCTCGACCGGCTTCGCGCTCAGCTTCGCGACCGCCTCCTCCGCCCACCGCGGCGCATTGCCGACGAAGTCCGCCTTCGTCACGTGCTCGTAGCCGAGGCCCATCGGCTGCACGTCGGTGGACTGCCGGTTCTGGAAGTCGGAGTTGTCCGCCGAGACGGCGGTGACGTTCATCGTCGGCGATGCGCGATACAACGTCTGGACGGTGAAGGTCCCCTCGGAATTCGCGAACGTCTTCTCCTCGCGGAGGAAGTTCATCCCCGAGTTCACGAACCGTGCGCCCTTCACCTTGAGCGCCGCCTCGTTCGCCGCGAGCAGCAGCGCCACCTTGTCGGCGATCGGCACGGTGAAGGGATCCACCTGGATGGGGCTCATCCATTCGCCAGTCTGCGCCTTGCCATACGGGGCGAGCGTCACCGGCTTGCTCACCGCCGCGCGGTTGGCGCGTGCCTGGGCGACCGCCTGCCGCGCGACGGCGACGACGCTGTCGGGCGTCAGCTCCGCGGTGGCCGCGAACCCCCACGCCCCGTCCACGAGCGCGCGGACGCCGATGCCGAAGGTCTCGTTGTCGCTGAGCCCCTGCACGCGCCGCTCCCGCGTGAACACGCCCTGGGAGCGGTTCTGCGCGATGCGCACATCGGCGTACTGGGCGCCGGCGGAGCGGGCAGCTTCGACGGCACGGAGCGCGAGCTCGCGCGTGGCCGGGTCGCCGGGGGTCGTGAGGCGCGTCGTCGCGGCATGCAGCGCGGTGACGCGGTTGCTCGCGAGGGCGGTGGCGGCGGCAGCGGCCGCGGAGCCCAGGACGAAGTCTCGTCTGTTGATCGGCACGGGTATCGGTGGGGGTGATACGGTGGGGGCCGGCGCCGGGAGGCGCACGGGCGATCAGGGGGATTACGCGCGAGGGGTCGGGAACGTTCGCGGGATGTCACGTGGGAGGTTCGAGCCCCTCGGGGTACACCAGGGCGGGGGCGCGCCCTCTCTGCAATCACTCGAATCCATCGAGAGCCTGCTGTCGAACCTTGTCACCGCGGAGAACGCGGAGGAACTGCCCTCGGCTGTGCTCTGCGTTCTCCGCGTTCTCCGCGGTGAGCCCTGAACACGCCTGATCGAAAGCATCCGATCGCTCCGCGAGAGACAACTCCCTGAAGGTCCTGTTCTTAGGGGTCGCCGACGGAATCCAGCGCGGCGTTCCGCGCCGCGGCGGAATCCGAGGCGCCGAGGGCGCCAGAGACGCCCACGGCTCCGGGCAGCGACGACTGACCGATGGCGTCGTGCCGCTCGCGAGCTGACACCGTGTCGATGGCGGTGTCCGCCGCGCCCCCTCCGTCACCGGCGCACGCGGCGAGTGTCGAAACGAGGGCAGCGGCGGCGAGCTTCTTCAAAGTGAGCATGGCGTCTCCCTGATGAGGTGCAGGTCGTTCGGAGGGCAAGGGGTCGTGCTTTCACGACGCTGCATGCGAGCCAGGTCGGCTTCGGCCGCGATGTATCCGAATGCGCCCCACTGCCCGCCCGCGAGGATCCGCTGAAAGATCCGGCGGGCCTCGTCGGGGCGGCCATTGTAGAGGTGCCAGTTGCCGATCCCATAGGCCGCGGTCGCATCGGTCACCGACATCTCGCCGCTCGCGTCCACGGCGAGGACGGAGTCGATGGGAAGCTCGCCCTTGTACATCAGCAGCAGGCGGTGGTACGCGTCGTTCTCGACGATGTCCATCTCGCGGCGGATCCCATCGAGGACGCGCGCGGCCTCGTCATCCCGGCCCAGGCGCCGCAGGCTCATGTACAGCCAGTGCGCTGTCGAGACGCGACGATCGTCGTTCGTCGCGGCGGCCATCTCCCGCTCGTACACGGGGATGGCCTCGGCGAACTCACCGCGGAGGTAGTGCGTGAGGCCGAGATGGTACCGGATGTTCGAGTGCAGCGTGCCGATCGGCATGTTGCGGGCGTTCGGCTGTCCATCCGCCTCCACCTGGTCGGGGATGCGCTCGATCAGCCGCGACGCGACCTGGAAGTCCGCAAGCGCGTTGTCGAACTCGCGGACGGTGATGTACCGATGGCCGCGGTGCCGATACAGCCACGGATTCATCCGGTGCAGCGCGATGCCGCGCGTGTAGACGGCAATGGCCTCGCGAACGAGGCCGAGGTAGCCGAGGCGCCGGCCGAACCAGACGATGGAATCGGCCGCATTCGGGGCGTTGTCGTATGCGCGGCGGGCGGCGGCGAGATCGCGCTCGTAGCGCGCCCGCGTCCCGGCGCTCATGGGAAACTCGCGGAGCGGCTGACCGAGCAGCGAGATCGCCTGCACGCCGCCCGGCGCCGGTGCAGCGGCCGTCGGCGTCCGGATCCCCGTCGGAGCGCAGGCGCCCAGCACGAGCATCAATGCCGCCGCCCCGGCACGGACGATCTTCGCGGTCGTCACCATCTGGCCGATGTGCCGCTGCGTGTGCTCCGCGGCGTGGAACAGGAGTCCGAGGACCGTCGACGGCAGCCGGCCACGGCCAACCTCGCGCGGCTGGAGCAGCGCCGACTCCGGCGTGTGCCGCACCTGCGCGAGCGCACTGTCCACGGCCGTCGTGAAGAACGTCGCCACCTCGCTTGCTTCTGCCGCCGGTGACGCCGGCGCCGTCTCGGCGGCGAGCGCTTCCCGCTGCGCATCGGAGAGCTGTTCGCCGCGTGCGTACGTCAGCAGGCGGTCGAGACTTCCCGCCGCGTGCCGCACGTGATACTCCACCGACGCCGCGCCGGCGGGACGCGCGCGAAGCTCCGCCGGCGTCAGCGAGGGCACGACCGCTTCCACCTCCTCGCGACACTGCAGCAGGCTGTGCGCGACGGGCTGCAGCAGCGGAGGGACGTCGGGCAGTGGCCCGCGGAGCCACACTTCAGGACGGGACATGGTTCTCTGCGCGTGGAGGGAAGGACATCGCCTGCGACCTGCTGCAACGCCACGTCGGGATCACGTGCCCTGTGCCCCGGGCCCGTGCATCGCGAGCAGATGCCTGACGTTCTCCGGGGTGATCATGGCACCGATGAGGCGGAAGGGAACGCGTTCGCCGAAGATGAGCGCGAGCGTGGGGACCTGCCGGATCCGACGGCGTTCCGCCTCCGCGCGTCCGGCGTCCTCCTCGATGTCCCAGCGTTGCAGCTCGAGCCCCGATTCGCGGGCGAGATCATCGACGACCGGCGCCTTCTCGTGACAGACGCCGCACCAGGGCGCATGGAAGTACGCGAGGTGCATCGGGGGAGTGGTCATCGACCGAAGATGCCGGCGGACCGGGCGGATGGCCAGTCCACGACGCCGGCGGCACCGCTAACTTGCAGGCATGGCCGACGCACCCACCCACTTCGAGCAGCTTGGCGGCGACGCCGGCATCCGGAAGCTGGTCGACCGGTTCTACGACCTGATGGACACGGCGCCCGAGGCGGCGACGATCCGGGCGTTGCACGCGCGCAGCCTCAAGTCGTCACGCGACAAGCTGCATCTCTTCCTGGTCGGCTGGACGGGCGGGCCGCCGGTGTACGTCGAGAAGTTCGGGCATCCCAGGCTGCGCATGCGGCACTTCCCCTTTGCCATCGGCGAGCGGGAACGCGACGAATGGCTCTGGTGCATGGACCGCGCACTCGACGAGCACGAGATGCCGGCCGCCCTGCGGGCGATGCTGAAGGCGCGCTTCCACGGGCTCGCGGATCACATGCGCAACCAGCCGGGGTGACCGCCCCCGGCTGACGCCCGGCCCGGCCCGACGTCAGCCGGTCCGCGGATCGCGGCGCTCTTCCCTGCCCTCCTTGCGCGGCTCGTCCTGCTTCGGGGCGGGATGTCGGTCGGGCGCGCCGGTATGGCTCGGTGACCAGCTCGGCGGATCGCTCGCCGGAAAGCTCTCGTCGGAGCTCTCGTCCACCTCGTTCTCCTTCGGCGGTTGCGCAGGGGGGCGGGTGTCTCGGTCTGGCTGCATTCGGGGCTCCTGAGCTGGTCGGCACTCGTGGGTCGCTGAGGACGCATGCCGCAGGAGTCGGGCCCGCGCGCTAACATCCACACATGGCCAGGCCGATCTCCGTGCCCCCCGGTCCACGAAGCCTGATTCCGGGGCGCATCCTCGCCCGGTTCGGTCGCGACCGGCTCGGGTTCGCCGAAGAGATGGCGCGTCGCTACGGCGACGTGGCGTACTTCCGGGACCTGCGCGCGCGGTTCGCCTTCCTGAGCCACCCGGATCTGGTGCGCGACGTGCTCGTGACGCAGGCGCGCCACTTCCACAAGGGCATCGGGCTGCAACGCGCGAAGCTCCTCCTCGGCGACGGACTCCTCACGAGCGAAGGCGCGCACCACCTGCGGCAGCGCCGGATGATGCAGCCCGCCTTCCACCGCGATCGCATCGCGGCCTACGCGAGCGTGATGTCGGAGTACGCGCGCCGGCACATCGCGCGGTGGCAGCCCGGCGACACGATCGACGTGTCGGCCGAGATGTCCGCGCTGACCCTCGCCGTCGCCGGGAAGACGTTGTTCGATGCGGACGTCGCCGGCGACACGAAGGCGATCGGGGACGCCCTGGCGGAGGCGATCGCGTCCTTCGAGCTGGCGCTGCTCCCCTGGGGCGAGCACCTGGTGAAGCTGCCGATTCCCGCGGCCCGACGGTTCCGGCACGCGCGCGCGACGCTCGACCGCGTGATCTACCGCCTCATCGCGGACCGCCGCGCTGAAGTGGCCGCGGGCGCGCGCGACCGGGGCGATCTGCTCACGATGCTCGTCCGGGCGCGGGACGACGTCGAAGCGACCGCGGGCGACGCCGGCGGCATGACCGACCTCCAGCTGCGCGACGAGGCGCTCACGATCCTGCTCGCCGGCCACGAGACGACGGCGAACGCGCTGGCGTGGAGCATCTACTTCATCTCGCAGCATCCGGAGGTCGAGCGACGTCTGCACGCCGAGGTGGACGCCGTGCTCTCCACTGACGATGGCGCGCCGCGTCCGGCCGCCATCGGGGACCTTGCGCGGCTCACCTACTCACGAATGGTGGTGAGCGAGAGCATGCGTCTCCGGCCGCCAGCCTTCATCCTCGGCCGCCGCGCGCTCGCGCCCTACGCCGTGCCCGGGACGCCGTACGTGATTCCCGCCGGCGCGACGATCTTCCTGAGCCAGCACGTGCTGCATCGCGATGCCCGCTTCTGGCCCGATCCGGAGCGCTTCGATCCCGACCGCTGGCGCCCCGAGGTCCAGGCCGACCGCCCGAAGTTCGCCTACTTCCCCTTCGGCGCCGGCACCCGCATCTGCATCGGCGAGCAGTTCGCCTGGATGGAGCTCACGCTGGTGCTCGCGACCATCGCCCGCCGCTGGCGCCTGCGCCTCGTGCCGGGCCATCCGGTGGTCCCGCAGCCGGTGATCACCCTGCGGGCGAAGTACGGGGTGAAGATGGTGGTCGAGGAGCGCAGCGGGGGCAACCACAAAGCGTGAGCACGGATACCTGCCACGGATTGAACAGCAGAAAGTGCCGGATCGCATCTCGACCGGTCGAGATGGAATCCGGCACTTGCAGCTCCCCTTCGTGCCCTTCGTGCCCCTCGTGTCCTTCGTGCATGGCAGTTCTTTTCAGCCCCTCCGCGTTCTCCGCGTTCTCCGCGGTTCAAGAACGTTCATCCGAGGAGCTTTCGGGATAAGGGTGCTAATCCCGCAGCCGCGCCGCTTTTCGGAAATCCCTGAAGCACGCCAGCAACAAACGGGGGACAGTGGCGACCTTCGCCACTGTCCCCCCTCGTATGTCAGCCCAGGCACTCCGCCCGCCGGGCCCCATCAGCGGCGCCGGCGAACGTTCGAGATGCTTCAGCCGTTCGGATCCAGGATCTCCCCGATCCGGTACACCGCGCCCTCGAGATGCAGCCGCGTCGGACGATCCGTCGTCCGCGGAATCGCGCGCACCAGCTCCGTGCGGAGCGCCGAGAGCGTGCCGCGGAGATGCGACTTCGCATCCTCCGACAGCGGAAGCGGCGGCGGGCCGAACCGGAACTGCGGCTGCTGCGTGGCCGACGCCGGCGGCGGATTCAGCTTCCGGTCGATCGCCATCAGGAAGTCGCTCTGGAGCTCGCGGCGATAGGCATCCGCGTTCGGGCGGGCGGCGTAGATCTCCGCCCAGATGCCGCGGCGCAGGTCATCCAGCATCGCCGCGAGCGGATAGGCGCCGCGCTCGTTGATCGCCTCCTGCTCGAGCAGGCGGTTGAGCCGGCCGTCATCGAGCACGTTGTTGAGCACCCGCGTCTGCGCGGAGTTGATGCGGTTGATCATGCCGCCCGCCTCGATCCGGGCACCGATCTCCGGACGGATCAGGTACGCCGGCGTGCGGAAGACGCTTTCATTGAGGAACCGCATCGCCCCGGCCTGCCGGTCGCGCGGCATCGCAACGTAGACCGCGCCGGGCTGGCTGCCGGACTTGTACTGCACGGTGCCGCCGCCGATCATCGTCGCGACGTGATTCGCCTCCGTCGCCCACTGCCCGACGGTGCGGTTGTACAGCTCTTCGAGATCGCTGTTGTCCTGGCCCGGCTGCGTCGCCGCGCCGGCGATGTAGCCCACGACCCGCTCGATGTTGCGGAAGCCGAGGCGCGTGGACTGCACCGGATCGGCATCGCCGACGGCCTCGCTCTGCGTGCCGTAGGCGCCGAAGTCGTTGTTCGCCGAGAAGCGGTACCACGGGATGGTGTCCTGCATCCGGGACCACCGGTCGAGCGTCGCCAGCTCCTCGTCCGGCGTGTCCGCACCCGGGATGGGCTTGTAGCCCCACATGATCGCGTACTCGTCGTACGGGCCGACGCGCGGGATCATCGTCCAGAGCGGAATGGAATCCTCGGGCTGCGCGACGTAGTTGAAGCGCGAGTAGTCCATGATGCTCGGGCTGTGGCCCATGCGCTCCACCCACGTGCGGCTGCGCACGCTGTCGGCCGGATACGTCGAGCTGCCGATCTGGTCGTGCTGGAGGCCGAGCGTGTGGCCGACCTCGTGAGCCACGACGAACTGGAGCAGCTTGCCCATCAGCGAGTCGGGCATCGGCAGCCGGCGCGCACGCGGATCGATGGCGGCGGCCTGCGTGAAGTACCACGACCGCTGGAGGTTGAGGATGTTGTGGAACATCCGCACCGATCCGTTGAGGATCTCGCCCGTGCGCGGGTCGTGCACGTGCGGGCCCTGCGCGTTCTCGGTCGTCGACGGCAGCCAGCGTACCACGGTATGCCGGATGTCCTCGGGCGACCAATCGGGATCATTCGCCGGCGGATCCATCGCGACGATGCCGTCCTTGAAGCCGGCTGCCTCGTAGGCCTTCTGCCACTCCACGATGCCGGCGTGCACGTACGGCTTCCACTGCTCGGGGGTCGCCGGATCGACGTAGTAGACGATCGGCTTCTTCGGGTAGCAGAGATCGCCCTCGCGGCGGTCCGAGCACTCCAGCCGGTACTTCGTGATGTAGCGGCGCGTCGCGGAGCGGTGTTCCGGCGTGCCGAAGTCGACGCGACGGATGGAGAAGAAGCCGACGCGCTCGTCGAAGCGACGCGGCATCATCGGCTGCTCGGGCAGCTTGATCATGCTCCAGTGGGCGAGCACGCTCTGCGGGGGGCGGGGCTGCCCCGAGGACGCGCTGCTCGGCGCCCCCGTCGGCGGCGTGGGCGTGCCCGTCTGCGTCGCCTCGATCTCGACGTTCTCCGGGAACGCGATCGCGCGCTCGATGTAGGAGCGGGCCGGATCGATGGTGCCCCGGATGCCCGAAATGTTCGGGATGCTCGTCGTGAAGAGGCGCGTCACGTCGACGACGGCCGCGCTGTCCGGCCCGTATGCCTCGACGTTGAAGATCGCGATGATCGGGGCGTAGTTCGAGGCCGCCACCGCGGACCAGATGGAGAGCGTCGTGTCGGCGGTGATGTTGAACTCCGGCCCGCGGAGGATGACGCGGTTGCCGTTGCGCTCCCAGCGGAGCGCCTGCTCCGCGAACTGATCGCCACCGTACGCACCGAAGCCGCCCCCAGGCAGAGTCGGGTCAGCCGCCGCCGCCCGCGCGTAGCGCCCGACGAGCAGCATGTCCTTGTTCAGCTCCGCGCGCGGGATCTCGAAGAAGAGCTTGTCCCCCACGCGGTGCACGGCGAAGAGGCCGCGCCGGGTCTGCGCCTGCGAGGTGATGACGCGGCTGTACGGCTTCGGTGCCGGGGCGCCCGGGGCGCCGCCGGCGCGGCCGCCCGTGGTATCGCCGGGGGCGGCGCCGCCGGTATCGGCGCGCGCGGAGGGGGTACGGTCTGGAGCGGGCGCCTGGGCGGGCGCGCTGCTCGAGCGGCAGCTGGTGCTGGCACCGAGCAGCGCGAGGGCGCCGCCCACTGCGAGCATGGAACGGAGTGAGGTCATCGACGAGACACGATGGAGGCTGAGGGAGAACCGCGGGCAGGATGAGCTGACGGAATCTGGCATGTCGTGTATGGGCCAACGCAAGGGGTGGGAGAAACGTTGGGAAATCCCTTGCACGGCTTGCTGGCCTTCCCATGGTGGGCCAACTTGCGTCCGGGTTGGTGAATCCCCGGGCTCCCCGCGCCGGGCGCCCCCTTCGTCGCGGCCATCCCCCCCGGCCGCCACCTCTCATTCATCGAGGAGTTGTCTTCCATGCATCTTGCGCGTTTGCGTCAGGGGCTCGCGATCACCCTCGCCCTGGCGGCGACGGGCGTCGCTGCGCCGGCGGCCGCACAGCAGGCTCCCTACACCGTCACCGGCCGCGTCGTCGAGTCGGGATCGGCACGGCCGCTGAGCGGCGTCTCCGTCGTGCTCTCGGGCACGCAGCTCGGGGCGATGACCAACGAGGAGGGCGCGTTCACCCTCCGCGCCCAGGTCCAGCCGGGCGAGTACACCCTGCAGTACACGCGGCTCGGATTCGGCCGCCGGACGGCGCCGATCACCCTCGGGGAGAACCGCACGGTCGCGGTCGCGACGATGGAGCTCTCCGCCGCCGCCGTGCAGCTCAACGAGGTCGTCGTCACGGGCACCGGCGCGGCCGCGGAGAAGCGGCAGCTCGGCAACACCGTGGCCACCGTCGGCGGTGAGGAAGTCAACCGCGCCCCGGCCGCGCAGTCCATCGACAAGGCGCTCCAGGGCAAGGTCCTCGGCGCGGTGATCAGCCAGAACAACGGGCAGCCCGGCGGCGGCGTCAGCATCCGCCTCCGCGGCACCGGGTCGATCCTCGGCGGCGCGGAGCCGCTCATCGTGATCGACGGCGTCATCGTCGAGAACAACTCGGAGGCGCTCGTGAGCCTCGGCGCGAACGCCGGCCGTGGCGGCGCGGCGCTCACCAACAGCCTCTCGGACATCGCCCCCGGCGACATCGAGCGGGTCGAGGTCGTGAAGGGCGCCGCTGCCGCCGCCCTTTACGGATCGCGCGCGAACAACGGTGTCATCCAGATCTTCACGAAGCGCGGCCGCCAGGGCGCGCCGGAAGTGACGTACCGCATCGAGGGCAGCACGGGCGCGGCGCCGAACCGCTACAAGCTCAACAAGTCGCCGGTCGCGGGCCGCGGCGACGTGCTGTACGGCGGCGCGACGTTCGGCGCCCCGATCACGCGCTACGACTACCAGGACCGGATCTTCCAGAACTCGACCGGGGTCACGAACCAGCTCTCGGTCACCGGCGGCAGCTCGGGCACGAGCTACTACGCGTCGGCCCTCTGGCAGAACGAGCGCGGCATCATGCGGAGCACGGGGCTGAACAACGTCAATACCCGCGCCTCCGTCACGCAGCAGCTGTCCGACAAGCTGTCGTTCACCGTCAACGGCAACTACATCCAGCGGACGTCGAACTTCGTCCCGGAAGGTGAGCAGACGCAGGGCGTCATCACGACCCTCATCTTCACCCCGACGTCGTTCAACCCCGCCTACGACGCGACACTCGGCCGGTATCCGTACAGCCCGATCATCGGCACCAACGCGCTCGACGTCATCGAGAACTGGAAGGCCGAGAGCAAGGTCGATCGCTTCATCGGCAGCTTCAACACGACGTGGACGCCGCTGACGGACCTCACCGTCAACTACACGTTCGGCCTGGATCGCGCGAACGAAGGGTTCGTCTACTACCAGCCGCCGCGCTCGACCGGCGCGAACTTCACGGGGCTGGTGCAGGCGCCGCACCGCTCGGTGCAGCGCTACAACAACGACCTGACGGCGACGCACCTCGGCCAGTTCGGCCCGGCCGTCACGACGTCGACGACGCTCGGCTTCCGCCAGACCTCGGACTGGACGAATGAAGTCCGTGCGGCGGCCTCCGGCCTCTCGCCTGGCCAGACCACCGTCGGTTCGGGCGGTGCGACGCCGTCGGCAAGCGAGGGGATCGTGGAGCTGCGCACCCTCGGCGGCTTCGTCGAGGAGCGCGTCGGCCTCGGCGATCGTCTCTTCCTCACGGGCGGCGTCAACTACGAGGGCGCCAGCGCCTTCGGCCCGGACGAGCGGTGGCAGGCGTTCCCGCGCCTGGGCGCTTCCTGGAACGTCGAGCGCGAGCCGTTCTTCGACGAGTCGTTCCTCGCCAGCGCCTTCAGCACGCTGCGCCTGCGCGCCGCGTGGGGGCAGTCCGGCGGCCAGCCGCCGTCGGCCTACAGCATCTTCGACAACTACAACTCCGGATCGCGGGCGGGCCGCCCGGCGCTCGTGCCGCCGGCGCAGTCGGGCAACCCGGGGCTCAAGCCGGAGCGGCAGCGCGAGTACGAGGCCGGCTTCGACGCTGCCGTCCTCGAGGATCGTGCTTCCGTCGAGTTCACCTGGTACGACAAGCGCACCGAGGACCTCGTCCTCGGCGTGAACCTCCCGCTCAGCTCGGGCTTCAGCACGCAGCTCCAGAACGTCGGCGCGCTGTCGAACAAGGGCGTCGAGATCGCGCTCAACGCGCTCCTGGCGAACACCGACCGGGTACAGTGGAACAGCCGGCTCCAGTACGCGGCGAACCGCTCGCGCGTCGAGAAGCTCGTGACGCCGAACGACACGCTGATCTACGGCTACCTCAACGCCGTGGTCGTCGGCCAGCCGGTCGGCGCCTTCTATGGCGCGTACTATCCGCGCGACGCGCAGGGCAACATCCTCACCGGCCGCGTCAACGCGCAGTGCCAGCCGATCGCCGGGACGGAAGACATCGTCGTGCGCGCCCGCGGCCCGATCTACACCGGCGCCAACGGCCAGCCGACCTGTGACGTCCTCAAGAAGTTCCTCGGCAGCCCGGAGCCGGATTTCACGCTCGCGTGGAACAACGATTTCACCATCGGCAGCCGGACGAACGTCAGCATCCTCCTCGACGGCCGCTTCGGAAACAAGGTCGCGAACTTCTCCCGCCGCATCTCCGACTACTTCGGCGCGGGGGAGACGAACGAGAACGAGCAGTGCGTGCGCTCCGGCACCACCGCGTACTGCGAGTACACCCTGAACAGCGAGCGCCACCTGCTGTACGAGGAGTTCGTCGAGGATGGCAGCTTCGTGAAGCTCCGCGAGGTCGCCCTCCGCTACACGCTCGACCAGCCGTGGGTGCAGCGCACCGGCGCCGAGCGCGTCGTCCTGACGCTGGCGGGCCGCAACCT
>DASTYL010000258.1:0-4650 GCA_035764975.1 Gemmatimonadaceae bacterium
AAATTCGTGGAAGGCGCTCCCGACACGGCGTTCGTTTACAAGCCCGACTACGGCGAGACGTTCGAAACCTGGCTGCCGCAATCCACCGACCCGAGCGAGGCGAACCTCGAGCTGCGGCAGCACCTGCGGACGCTGCACAACGGCGCCCCGTTCATCCTCCAGGAGCGCAAGGATGGCGTGGAGACGAACGTGGAGGTCTGGTTCGTGGACGGCCAGCCGCGCTTCGCGTTCATGACCATCGAGTCGAAGAAGAAGCTGAACGGCGACCTTGGCGACCTCGTCGGATGCGCCTTCGATTTCGCCTTCGTCATCCCCGTGGACAGCCGCGCCGTGATGGAGACCGTCGGCAAGCTGTTCCCCGCGTACGAGCGGATGCGGTACACGGGGTTCGGCGATGCCAACTTCATCGCCGCCCGCGACGGCATCTGGTTCTTCGAGAAGTGCGAGCGGTTCGGGTACAACGCCCACCCCAACCTCTTCTGGACGCTCAACCGGAAGCCGCTCGGCGAAACATTCGCCGCGCTCGTGGACGGGACGCTGGAGCCGGACTTCGCGCCGGGCTTCGGGGCGACGTGCTCGATGTACATGGACCACCCGATGCCGGGGAAGGCGCTCTTCTTCCCGGACTCGGTCCGCAGGTCACTGTATTTCATGGACGTGTACCAGGAAGCGGACACGCTGCTCACCGTCGGGTACAACGAGTCGGTGGTGATCGCGACCGGCTATGGCTACACCATCCAGACCGCCTGGGAGGATGTGATCGCCAGGGCGTGGCAGGTGCGATTCCCCGGGCGAAGCTTCCGGACCGACGGGGCCGGGACCGACTTCCCCTCGTCGCCCGTGCGGCGCTACGAGGCCTTGCGGGCGATGGGTTACATTTGAGCGCATGCCCAAGTCGAAACCTGCCGTCATCCCCGGGGATGGATCCGAGAGCGTGGATCTCTCGCCCGTCGAGCGCGCCCGGGTGAGCGCGGACGCGCTGTACCGCGCCGCGCTCGACACATGGCATCATCACGACCGCCTCTCGCGTCTCGTCGGACGGCCGACGATCGAGGCGGAGCATCGCGTGGCCCGCGACATGTGCCGCGTCTGCGACGCGGCGCTCACCACGATGTGCGAGACCTACGAGGGCATCGCCGCCCGGCTGCACCCGGATGGCGGGGACGCCGAGTGGTGGCACAAGGCCAATGCCCTGTGGCACGCCGGGCGGGAATACCTCCGCCGCCACAGCGGATGCGACACGATGGCCGCGCGCCTCAGCGCGCATTCCGCCGATGACCTCGGGTCGGTCGTCATCGAGTTCGACCTGGAAGCCTCCGCGGTCCTCGCGCTCAGGCACGCGGCCGAAGCGTACCGCCGCACCCGACCGGACCTCGCCTAGGCGCTCCGCCGGGCCGTCCGATCCCCTCTCCCGAACACGACACCGTCGCCCCGATGCCTTCTCGCAAGACCAAGCCGTCGCCGTCCCGCACCAAGTCCAAGGCCAAGGCCACCACGCGCGGCGGCAGCAAGCGCGGCACGACCCGCCGCCCCGTGAAGCGGACCGGCGGCCGGTACGCCTCGCCCCGCCACTTCGAGCTGCGCACCTCGCCCATCCAGGGAACCGGGGCCTTCGCCACGACCGACATCAAGAAGGGGACGCGGCTCATCGAGTACGTGGGCGAGAAGATCTCCCACGAGGAGGCCGATCGCCGGTACGACGACGAGAAGATGAAGCGCCACCACACCTTCCTCTTCACGCTCGACGACAACTGGATCATCGACGCGGCCGTCGGCGGCAACGAGGCGATGTACATCAATCACTCCTGCGATCCGAACTGCGAGGCGGTGATCGTGGGCGGGAAGCGCATCTACATCGAGGCGAAGAAGAACATCCCCGAGGGCACGGAGCTCGTGTACGACTACCAGTACGAGCGCCGGGAGGATCACACGGCCGAGGACGAGAAGTTCTATGCGTGCCGCTGCGGGTCGCCGAAGTGTCGCGGCTCGATCCTGATGCCGAAGAAGCAGAAGCGCTCGTCGGCGGGCGCGAAGAAGTCGCGCGCGTGATCCGGTCGCTCCTGGCGGGAGCGATCGACTACGCGGGGCTGTTTCCCCCCGCGGCCCTGCCCATGGCGGAGGCGGCGCGCAACTACGCCGCCTACCGCAGTGGCACCGACGCCTGGGCCCTCGGCCGGTTCGTCGTCCCCACGTCTCGCCTCGCGGAGCTCGCCGCCGCCGCGGAGTTGCTCGTCGGCGAGCGTGGCGGGCCGTGGCCGCTCAGCGCCCTCGTCGCGGGTGACGGCGCCGGGGACCTCGCCACGATCGATGCGTTCAACGCGCGGTATGCGTCGCGCACGGACGGATGGGCCGGCGTCGTGGACATGATCGAGGCCCGCGCCGACGATGTCGCCGCGGCCACCGCGCTCGCCAGCCGCATCCCGAAGGGGCTCCCGGCGTTCGTCGAGGTGCCCGTCGCCTCCGATCCGGTGCCCCTGCTTGAGGTCCTCGCCCGCCACGGCCTGGCGGCAAAGCTCCGCACCGGCGGCACCACGCCGGCGCAGTTCCCCGCGCCGGAGCAGGTCGCGCGATTCCTTCGCGCATGCGACCGGATCGATCTCCCGTTCAAGGCGACGGCGGGCCTGCATCATCCGCTGCGCGCCGAATATCCCCTGACCTACGAGCCGGCCAGCGCGCGCGGGACGATGTACGGGTTCCTGAACGTGCTGCTGGCCGCGGCGCTCGTCGGCGTCGGCGGCACCGACGACGACGTGATCGCACTCCTCGAGGAACGCGATCCGCAGGCAATCGAGATCGGCCGGGACGCCATCGCCTGGCGCGGCCACCGATTCACCGCCGCGAGTCTTGCCGGGATGCGGACCCGCTTCGCCCTCTCGTTCGGCTCCTGCTCGTTCGAAGAGCCCCTGGCCGACCTCCGGTCGCTCGGCCTCCTATAGATGACACCAATGGCTACCACGCTAGATCGCACGCACTCTCCTGGCGCCCGCTCCTGGGTCGAATCGGCGGACGATCCGTCCACCGATTTCCCGATCCAGAACCTGCCCCTCGGCGTGTTCCGCCTCCCTGTGGGCGACGCGCGGATCGGCGTGGCGATCGGCGACCAGGTGCTCGATCTCGGTGCCGTCGTGGGATCGGGCACGATCCGCTTCGGCGACGGGGGACCGCTCGGCGGCCGGCTCGCCGCGGCCTGTCAGACGTCGACCCTCAACCGCCTGATGGCGCTCGGACGACCCGCCTCGCGAACGCTGCGCGCTGCACTCTTCGATGCGCTGTCCGTGGACGCCCCGGCGTCGGTACGGCGTGAGCTCGAGCGCGCCATGCGTCCGATGGCGGACGTGGAGATGCTGGTCCCCGCGGACGTCGGCGACTACACGGACTTCTACGCATCGATCCATCACGCGACCAACGTCGGGAGCATGTTCCGTCCCGACAATCCGCTGCTGCCCAACTACAAGTACGTCCCCATCGGCTACCACGGCCGCGCATCGTCCCTCGTGCCCAGTGGGACGCCGATCAGACGGCCCCTCGGACAGACCCGGAACGATCCCGCGACCGAGCCGGAATTCGGCCCGTCGAGGCGGATGGATTACGAGCTGGAGGTCGGATTCTTCGTCGGGCAGGGGAACCGGCTCGGCGAGCCCGTTCCCATCGCCGAGGCAGGGGAGCACATCTTCGGGCTTGCCCTCGTCAACGACTGGTCGGCACGGGACATCCAGGCCTGGGAGTATCAGCCGCTCGGGCCGTTCCTCGCGAAGAACTTCGCGACGTCGGTGGGCCCATGGGTCGTCACGGTGGATGCCCTCGCGCCCTTCCGGGCGCCTGCGTTCGCCCGCCCGAAAGGCGATCCGGCGCCGATGCCGCACCTCCTCGACGCGGCGGACCAGGCGAACGGCGGGTTCGACATCACGCTCGAGGTGTGGCTCAGCTCCGAGCGGATGCGCCAGGAAAAGGTCGCACCCGTCCGCCTGACACGGGGCAGCTTCACCGACATGTACTGGACGGCGGCGCAGATGCTGGCGCACCACGCGAGCAGCGGCTGCAACCTCCGACCGGGCGACCTGATGGCGAGCGGCACGGTCTCAGGAGCTGCGCGCGACTCGCGCGGCTGCCTGCTGGAGCTCACCTGGAAGGGCACCGAGCCCGTCGAGCTTCCGACGGGCGAGATCCGGCGCTTCCTCGAGGATGGCGACGAAGTGACGATCCGCGGCTACTGCGAGCGCGAAGGCACCCGCCGGATCGGGTTCGGCGAGTGCCGCGGGACGATCACTGCGGCCCGACCTGGATCCGCGCGCCGATCCTGATCCGGGTGTCCGGCAGGCGGTTGAGCGCCTGCAGCCGCTCGGGCGTCGTCTCGTAGAGCCGGGCGATGGAAGCAAGGGCCTCGCCCCGCTGCACGACGTGGTAGCGCGGCCGCTTCGCCTCCTCGGCGCCCGCCGCGCGGGCGGCGGCCAAGAGCCGCGACTGTTCCTGCCGGCGCCGCCCCTCCGCGAACAGCCCCGCATGCTGCCACGCCAGGCTTCGCTGAAGCTGCTGGGCCTTCGGCCAGTCGCTCGAGGACGCCCCGAGCTGGATGCTACCGTTCGGCGCGGTGATGCAGAGCCCCCGCTGGAGATAGAAGAACACGCGGGTCTGCTTCACGGACGTCAGCGT
>DASTYL010000259.1:0-2256 GCA_035764975.1 Gemmatimonadaceae bacterium
GCGGTGTACCCCGTGCGCGACGGGCGCTTCCGCTTCGACGTGTACGCGGGGCCGCAGGTATGGCGGCAGATGCGGGCCTTCGGCAACGATCTCGAGAACGTGCACCCGTATGGCGGATGGCTGCACGGCGTCGTCCAGCCGTTCGCGACGATCGTCATGCGCGTGCTCCTGTGGATGAAGGACACGCTCCAGGTGAACTACGGCTGGGTGCTCATCATCTTCGGCATCGTGGTTCGCCTCCTGCTCTGGCCGCTCAACCAGAGCGCGATGCGCAGCAGCATCAGGATGCAGCGACTGCAGCCGCAGATGCAGGAGATCCAGAAGCGCTACAAGACGGATCCCGAGAAGCAGCGCGACGCGATGATCAAGCTGTACCAGGAGCACGGCATGAGCCCGTTCAGCCCGATGATGGGGTGCCTGCCGATGCTGCTGCCGATGCCGGTGCTGTTCGCGCTGTACTTCGTGTTCCAGAACACGATCGAGTTTCGCGGTGTCTCGTTCCTGTGGCTGCCCGACCTGGCACTGAAGGATCCGACGTACATCACGCCGATCTTCATGGGCGCGTCGATGCTGCTGCTGTCGTGGATCGGGCTGCGCGGGGTGCCGCCCACGCCGCAGGCCAAGATGATGGCCTACATGATGCCGGCGATGATGACCGTGTTCTTCCTGAACTTCCCGTCGGGACTGAACCTGTACTACGCCGTGCAGAACGTGGCCGCGATGCCGCAGCAGTGGCTGCTGACGCGCGAGCGCGCGAAGTCGGCTCCCGCGACCGTGACCACGTCGCCGCCGCCTCCGGCGCGGAGGCGGGCGACCGGCTGACCGGAGCGTCCGTGCACGTCACGTACGTCGGGCACGCGACGCTCCTCATCGAGCTGGATGGCGTTCGGATCCTCACCGACCCGAACTTCGATCCGAAGCTCGGGCGTATCCTGCCTCGCGTGAGCCCGCCGGGGGTGCCGCTGCACGAGCTGCCGGCGCTCGACGCCATTCTGCTGACGCACGCGCACGCGGATCATCTGTCGTTCGCGTCGCTCGACCGGTTGCCGCGCGACGTCCCGTTGTATGCGCCGCCGGTCATCGCGAAGTGGCTGACGCGCCTCGGCTACACCCACGCGCTCGAGCTCCCGCCCGCCGGCACCGCCGAGGTGGGGCATATCCGGATTCACGCCGCCGCGGCGGCGCACCGCGGCAGCCGGTACGCGCTCGACCGCTGGCGCAGCGCCGCGAACATGTACCTGCTCGAGACCGATGCCGAGAGCTGCTTCTTCGCCGGCGACACGGCGCTCATGCCCGACACGCACGGGCTGGTGGAGGAGCGGCTGTGGGAACGGCAGCGGGAGCTCGATCTCGCGCTGCTGCCCATCGGGTACGCGCCCTGGTGGAAGCCGGGGTTCCGGCGCGGGCACCTGACGCACGAGGATGCGCTGTCGCTGTTCGAGCGACTCCGCGCGCGCGTGTTCGTGCCGTACCACTGGGGGACGTTCCGCCACGTCACGTCGGGCGCGCACGATGCGATCGTCCGGCTCCGCGAGCGGCTCGCCTCGCATCACCTGCGCTCGAACGTACACATCCTGGAGCCAGGCGAGGCGCTGGCGCTCGCGCCCACTCGTCCGTGAGCGCCCCCGTCGTGGCGGCGTCCGACCTCGTCGGAGGCGGCGACACGATCGTCGCGCAGGCCACGCCGCCGGGGCGAGGGGCGATCGCGGTCGTGCGCGTGAGCGGGCCGCGGGCGCACGCGCTGTGCAGGGCCATGGCGTCCACCTGGCCGGCGGCACCGCGGGTGGCGACGCTGGCGATGCTCCACGACGAGAGCGGTGCGCCCATCGATCAGGCGATCGTCACGCGGTATGACGCCCCGGCGTCGTTCACCGGGGAGGACATGGTGGAGCTGAGCACGCACGGCGGCGCGGTGGTGCCGGTGACGGTCATCGCCGCGCTGATCGCGCGTGGAGCGAGGCAGGCGCTCCCGGGCGAGTACACGCGGCGCGCGCTCCTCAATGGGAAGCTCGACATCCTCCAGGCGGAGGCCGTGGGCGATCTCGTGGAGGCGACGTCGCGCGCGGCGCAGCGTGTCGCGCTCCGGCAACTCGACGGCGGCCTCTCGCGACGCATCCTCGCGCTGCGCGACGCGATCATCGCGGTGGAGGCGCTGGTCGCGTACGACATCGATTTTCCGGAGGAGGACGACGGGCCCATCCCTCCGGAGCGCGTCTCCGCCGCAAGCGCACGGGTGATCCACGATCTCTCGGCGCT
>DASTYL010000260.1:0-9716 GCA_035764975.1 Gemmatimonadaceae bacterium
CCGCATAGAGCGTGGGGCGCTCGCGGATGATCTCGCGAAGCGCCTCCCGCCCGAGCGCCAGGGTCTGCGTCAGCTCGAGGGCCATCGCCGTCGTGCCGTGGATGGTCTCGTCGAGCAGCAACCCCTCGCCGATCGCCTCGCCGGCGCCGAGGGTCGCCAGGCGGACGCTGACGCCGCCCGCCGCGCTGCCCTTCTCGATGGCGACGCTCCCGCTCATGAGCAGGAAGAGGTTCTGGCGCTCCGCGCCTTCCCCGAAGAGCAGCTCCCCCTTCCCGAACGCGACGGGCGTCACCCGGGAGCCGAGGTAGTGGTAGTCGGTGTCGGTGAGGCCGTCGAGGAACTGGATCTCGCGCAGCTGGGCGCGGAAGGTGGTCGAGTTGGTTGCAGTCATTGGAATGGAGCTCGCTGGGGACAGCTTCGGGCAACTACACCTGAAGTACTGCAACTGAAGTACTGCGTACCAGGTACCTGGTAGCGGGACCGACAACCGGCCCCCGCAAAGGCGTACTCCGTACTACAACTACAGTAGCAGGTAGCGCGTAGCGGGTAGCGAGTACCGGGTACCGGGTACGGAGGCCCGGGTACCGGGTACCGTAGCGAGTACGGAGTGCCCGAGTAGCCGGTTCAAGGTACCCCGTGCGGCGCTGACCTCCCTTACGCGGCGGCGCCCAGCCCGCGCCGTCCGGAAGGCGCCGCCGGCGCTGTCGGTGCCGTGGGTGCCGCGGGTGCCGCGACCCGCAGATGCGCGACCACGGCTGCGAGCTGCTCCGCGGCCGTGGTGAGGTGCGCCGCCGCGGCGGCCACCTCCTCCGTCGCCGCACTCTGCTCCTGGCTCGACGCCGCCACCTGCTCCATCGCCGAGGCGAAGGTCTCCGTACCGAGCGAAAGCGTGCCGAGCTCCGTCGTGATCTCCTGCGTGAGCTGGTGCGCGGCGCCCGCGGAGTGCTCCATCGTTCCGGCCCACACGTCGAGCTCCGTCACGACGGCCTCGATCTGCGCGAACGACTGCGCGCCCACGCTGGTGACGTCGCTGACCTGCCGCACGGTCTCCTCGGTTCTCAGGCTCCACTCGCGGGTCGCCCCGATCTGCGACAGCACCGATTCGACGACCTGCTCGGTGCGCTCGGCGGCGTCGGCGCTCATCGCCGCGAGGCGGCGCACCTCGTTGGCCACGACCGCGAAACCCTCCCCCTCTTCGCCGGCGCGTGCGGCTTCCATGGCGGCGTTGAGGGAGAGGAGCTTCGACTGGCGTGCAAGCTTGCGCACGAGCGTCACGAACGTGCGAATCTCCTCCGACGCGGTCACCAGCGCCTCCACCGCGGCGACACCGGCCGCGGCCTCCCGCGACAGCTCGCCGAGCACCTGGGAGCTCTCGTCGAGCCGGGCCCGGTTGTCCAGCGAGAGCTGGCGGAGCTCACGGTTTCGCACGGCCGCCTCATGCGCCCCGCGATCGAGGTCCGCGGCCACGACCGCCAGGCGGTCGGACGCCCCGGTGATGGCCTGAATGCCCGACGCCATCCGGGTGGACTGCTCGCTCAGCTCGCCGGCGGTGCTCGCCATCTCCCCGGCGCCGGCGGCCAGCTCCTCCGCCGCCGCCGAGATCTCCTGGGCCAGCCTGGTCGTGTCCGTGGACGACGAATTGAGGGCAAGCGCGAGCCGCCGAAGCTCCCCGATCATGGAGATCGTGGCCCGGGTGAGCCGGTGGACGTCGTCGATGCCGCCCTCCCGAACCCCCACGGTCAGGTCGCCGGCCGCGACGGCTTCCGCCGCGTGAGCAAGGGCGCGCGCCGGGCCGGCCACCCATCGGGTGACGAGCCGCTCCAGCACCAGAAGGCCGACGACCGTGAGGACGATGACGGCCGCGAAACCGCCCCAGAGCACCATGTGGCCCAGCGCTTCGGCCCTGGCAGCCATGGCGGGATCCGGCTCCCGGCCGAGATAGAAATCGAGGAGCGCGTCAGCGCCCAGCGCCCAGAGGGTGCTCAGGGCGATCGTGAGCACCCCCGCGAAGAGCAGCACCTTGCGGTGGAAGGGGATCGAGGGGGCGGATGAGCCGGAATTGCCGGACATCGTGGTGGTTTGGAGGGATGCCATCTGGTAAATTGCCTTGTTCCAACCGTTTACGACTCTGATGACCGAGCAGATCCAGAATTCGACGAGCAGCGAGCCGGCTGGGTACGATCCCGCCGCGATCGAGCGGAAGTGGCAGGCCCGCTGGGTCGAGCGCGGGACGAACGACACCGATCTCGCCGGCGCCGCGCGGCCCTTCTACGCCCTGATGATGTTCCCGTACCCGTCCGCGGAGGGGCTGCACGTCGGCAATCTCTTCGCGTTCACGGGGAACGACATCTATGGACGATTCCAGCGGCTGCAGGGGCACACCGTCTTCCAGCCGCTCGGATACGACGCGTTCGGGATCCACTCCGAGAACTTCGCGCTCAAGATCGGGACCCACCCCGCCGAGCTGATCCCCCGCAACATCGAGCGCTTCGGCCAGCAGCTCCGCCGCGCCGGGCTGATGGTCGACTGGAAGCACGAGCTCTCGACGACCGACCCCCGCTACTACAAGTGGACGCAGTGGATCTTCCTGAAGCTCCTGGAGCGCGGCCTCGCCTACAAGAAGAAGGGCGCCGTCAACTGGTGTCCGTCGTGCAAGACCGTGCTGGCGAACGAGCAGGTCATCGGCGGGGAGTGCGAGCGCTGCGGCACACAGGTGGAGCAGCGGTTCCTCGAGCAGTGGTTCTGCCGGATCACCGATTACGCCGGCCGGCTGCTCGACAACCTCGACTGGCTCGACTGGTCGGAGTCCACGAAGGCGGCGCAGCGCAACTGGATCGGCCGCTCGGAGGGCGCGGAGATCACCTTCCAGGTGATCGACCGCTTCGCCTTCGCGGGCAGTGCGACGGTGAGCGCGGGCCAGAGCGGTGAGACGACGGCGCGCGCCGTCGAGGTGCGGGTCTTCACCACGCGCCCGGACACCCTTTATGGCGCGACCTACCTCGTCCTCGCCCCGGAACACCCGCTCGTCTCCGACATCGTCAGCGATGAGCAGCGCGCCGAGGTCGAGGCGTATCGCGAGCGCTCGGCGGCGCAGGATCTCGTCTCGCGAAAGGTGAGCAAGGAGAAGACGGGCGTCTTCACCGGCGCCTACGCGACCAACCCCGTCACCGGCCGTCCCATCCCGATCTGGGTCGCGGACTACGTGCTGATGGACTACGGCACGGGCGCCATCATGGCCGTCCCCGGCCACGACGAGCGTGACCACGAGTTCGCGACCAAGTTCGAGCTCGAGATCGTGCGCGTCGTCGCGGGTCCCGACGAGGATGCCCACACCCCGGTCGGCGACGACGCGCACACGGCCGTCACCGGCGCACGCCTCGTGAACTCCGAGCGCTTCGACGGCCTGGCGGTGGACGACGCCAAGCGCGCGATCACCGCGTGGCTGGCCGAGCATGGCGCGGGCAAGGCAGTCACGAACTACCGGCTTCACGACTGGTGCATCTCGCGCCAGCGCTACTGGGGACCGCCGATCCCGGTCATCTACTGCGATGACTGCGGCACGGTGCCGGTGCCCGAGGACCAGCTGCCGGTCGAGCTGCCCTTCGTCGAGGACTTCAAGCCGGACGACACGGGCATCTCGCCCCTGGCGCGGGTGGAGTCGTGGTACCGGGTGCCCTGCCCCGCGTGCGGCAAGGAAGGACGCCGCGAGACGGACGTCTCCGACACGTTCCTCGACAGCGCGTGGTACTTCCTGCGCTACCCGAGCTCCGACCGCGACGACGTGCCGTTCGATCCCGCGATCACCAGGAAGTGGCTGCCGGTGACGTCGTACATCGGCGGCAACGAGCATGCGGTGCTGCACCTCATGTACTCGCGCTTCGTCACGATGGTGCTGAAGGACATGGGATACGTCGACTTCGAGGAGCCGTTCACGCGGTTCCGCGCGCATGGCCTGATCGTGAAGGAAGGCGCGAAGATGTCGAAGAGCCGCGGCAACGTCGTCATCCCCGACCAGTACATCGAGGAATGGGGCGCGGACACCTTCCGCACCTACCTGATGTTCCTCGGCCCGTTCGAGGAGGGGGGCGACTTCCGCGATGCCGGCATCAGTGGCGTGCGCCGCTTCCTCGACCGGCTGTACCGCGCCGTCCAGGACGCGCGGCGCGAGGGCGCGCCCGATGAGGCGGTGCTCCGGAAGCTGCACCAGACGATCCGGAAGGTCGGCGACGACACCGGGCGGCTCTCGTACAACACCGCGATCGCCGCCATGATGGCGTACATGAACGTGGTGAAGGCGAACGACCGCGCGCCACACGTCGCGGAAGTGGAGCCGCTGGTGCAGCTCGTCGCGCCCTTCGCCCCGCACCTCGCGGAAGAGCTGTGGGAGCGGCTCGGCCACGATCGCGGCGTGTTCGACTCCGGATGGCCGACCTGGGACGAGGCCTTCATCGCCGAGGACCTGATCGAGATGGCCGTGCAGGTGAAGGGCAAGCTGCGCGGGACGATCAAGGTGACGAAGGACATCTCCCAGGACGCGGCGCTCGCCGCCGCGCTGGCGGAGCCGGGGATCGCGAAGTTCGTGGACGGCGAGATCCGGAAGGTCATCTTCGTGCCGGGGCGCCTGCTCAACCTGGTGGTGTGAACGGGCGCCGGCCGCGCGCCGGCGGCCGTCGGAAACCCTGGCGGGATGCGGTGTGTCTAGTCTCTGAAGGAAGAGACCAGACCACCGCATCCGTTCTTTCAGAGGCTTTCATGCGAATCACCATGCTGCTGTCCATGACGGCGCTCGCCGTCGCGCTGCCCCTGCACGCGCAGGAACGCCAGGAGCGCGAGGAGCGGGAGGAGCGCCGGGTCGAGCCGCGCGTCTTCACGCTTCGCCGCGCCGTCGAGATGGCCCGGCGACCCCGCGCCGTCCTCGGCATCACGACGTCCACCGGCCACGGGCTCTCGGACACCGCCGGCGTTCTCGTCCAGGACGTGGCGGCGAACGGTCCCGCGGCGAGGGCCGGCATCCAGAAGGGCGCACGGCTGACGGAGATCGACGGCGTCAGCCTGCGAACCGCGCCCGGCGACGCGGAGGATCCCCTCCTCGCCAGCATCGGCTCCCGCCGCCTCACGCGCGAGCTCGGCAGGAAGAAGCCGGGCGATGAGGTCGACCTACGCGTCGTCACGGGCACCCAGAGCCGCAGCGTGCGGGTCCGGCTCGCCGATCCGGACTCGGTCTTCCCGCGCCGGGCACCCGCGCCGCCGGCACGCGCGCGCGAGGTCATGCGGGAGCGGATGGCCAACCACGCATCACTCGGCATCCAGGCGGCGCCCAGCGGCAGCCGCCGCGACACGCTCGGCGTATTCGTCATGCGCGCTGACGATGACGGCCCCGCCGCCCGCGCCGGCATCGTGGAGGGCGCGCGCATCGCCGCCATCAACGGCGTGGACCTCAGGGTCGATCGCGCCGATGCCGACGATCCGATGGTCGCGGGGGCCAAAGTGCGGCAGCTCATGCGCGAGCTGCGGGACGTGAAGCCCGGCGATGAAGTGGAGCTCCGGGTCTGGCAGAACGGCCAGTATCGCACGACCCGCGTCCGCACCGTGGCCGCGGACAGCCTGCAGCGCACGCGCAGCGTCATCGTGGGCGATGGCCCGGGCGCGTGGGGGCCGGGGATGCGCATCCCCGAGGGCGGCGACTTCGGCGCCTTCCAGTTCCACCTCGCGCCGGAGCTCCATGAGGAGCTCGAGGTCATCCTCGACGGCGCGCTGCGGGGCGCCCGCGGCGCCATGGAGGGTGCGCGGCGGGAGGTCGAGCGAGTCGAGCGGGTGCAGCGCCACCACTGATCGGATGAACGGTGGGGTGAGCGGTGCGGTTCCCCGCTCACCTCCACGCCCCGCTCCCGATAACTTTGGGGCGTGCCGCGTACCCCTCCTGTCCGCCACGTCACGGTCTGGCTCGCATGGCGCGACGCACCCATCGCGCCGGCCGTCATGGAGCGGCTGGTAGCGTCGCTCAGTGATGATGAGCGGGTGCGCGCGTCGCGCTATCGCTATTCCGCCGACGCCGACGCATTCCGCTGGTCGCGCGGCGTCCAGCGGGCCATCATCGCCGGGTATCTCGGCGTCGAGCCGGCGTCACTGCGGTTCGCGCAACAGGGCGACGACAAGCCCGTCCTCGCGGCACCGCACGGCGTGCGGTGCGAGTACAACGCCTCCCACTCCGGCGACCTGTTCGCCCTGGCCGTCTCCGACGACGTCGTTGGGGCGGACATCGAGCGGGCCCGCCCAATCGACCGCGCCGAACGAATGGCCCGGCGGGTGTTCGACGAGCCGACGGCGGCCGCGATCGCCGCTGCATCCCCCGCCGATCGCGACCGCCTGTTCTTCACCGCGTGGACGCAGCTCGAGGCGCACGCGAAGCTGCACGGCCAGGGCGTGTGGCGGATCCTCGCGCATCGTGACGCGCACGCGGCGGCGGAGGGTGTGCGCGTCGCGTCGTTCGAGACACCACTCGGCTACTACGGCGCCGTCGCCGTCGCGGGCGCGGAGCCGCGCGTCCAGGTGCGATGGTGGAAGCCGTGATGTGAACGCGCTGCCGTCTCACGTCTGAGTCGAACGGCAGATCTCACCACGGAGTCACTGAGGGCGTGCCCTTCCGTGTCCTCCGTGACTCCGTGGTGAATGCAGTTCAGCGACCCACTGCCGGCATCAGAACGCCGGCCCGAGCACGATCGCGTTCAGCACGAGCTGGTCGAGCGCCCGCCACCAGCCTCGGAACATCGGCTCGTTCGCGAATGCCACGAGATGCCCGCCGCCCACGCTCTCCTCGATCAGGAATGCCGTGTTCCGGAGCAGGCGCTCGGTGTTGCCGGGCCACACGAAACCGGCGCGCGTCAGCTTGCCCGTGGGCGCGAACACGCCGACGTTCGAGCCCTGCTTCGAGAGCCGGAAGAACGTGCCACCCTCCTGCATCACGGTGGTGCGCGGACGCTCGTAGCCGTGCGTGAGCCAGTGCGTGCGGTCGAGCACCACGTCGAAGTGGGCGCCCGGGATCGCCTCCGGCGTATCCGGGTCCGCTGAGGGGCTCGTGACGGCGAGCCGGTCGTTCGCCTCCTTCGACGTGTCAACTTCCGCCGAGGCGGTGGAATCGGATGCCGCACCCTTCTCGGCGTCCGGCCCCTCAGCGGCGCCGACTGCGCGCGCGCTCGTGAAATTCACGTCGGCAGTCGCGGCCCAGGCGGTGGCGCCACTCATCGTGATGAGCGTCCCTCCCTGCTGCATCCAGGTGCGCAGCCGGTCGGCGCCGCCCTTCCCGACGATGCGGCTCAGTGTACCCGACGAGGCATCGGGGATGACGATCACGTTGAAGTCGCCGAGCCGCCCATTTCCGAGCCAGCGGGTCGTCACCGGCGTGATCCGCATGCCATAGCGACGCTCCAGGGACCACCACACGGCCCCGTAGCTCGTCTGCGAGATCCCTTCGTCGCCGACCAGCGCGACCTTGGGAGCGGTGAGATCCACCATCGCCTCCGACCCCACGCCGTACTGTCCGGCGCCGGTGAACGCCGAGCTCACCGCCGTCACCTCCACACCGCTCTCCTTTGCGAGCGCATCGAGCCGGTCGTGGAGCGTCTCCGCATTGCGTGCCGGCCGCACGACGAACGTTCCACGGGGCCACTGTCGTCCCGCCGCTTCGAGCGGCAGGCTGCTCGCTGCGACCCGGTATCCCTCGTTCAGCAGCTGGTACGCGAGCCGCACGGATCCGTTGGTGCCTGACGCGAACACGTACGCCGAGCGCGCCCGTCCGCCGGAGATGCCCGAGGGCGCGGCCGCCACGAGCGGCCGGTCGCCGGCGAGCACTTGCTCGACGCCTTCCGGCATTCCCGGGTCGGCGGCCGCGAACGAGAGCGGCTCGCCGCTCACCGCCGCCGCGTCCTCGGTCCAGTACGCATCCACGCCGAAGGTCACCGGCAGCGCCCACGCGGTGACGTCGTAGAACTCATAGCCCTCGCGCGACTCGCTCTCGCCGCGACGGAGATTCCGACCCAGCTTCTCGAGCTGCTTCCGGACGAATGCGGTGTCCATCGCCGGGGCGGGCTCGAGGACCGCCTTGGCGGCGATGCCCATCGGCTGCGCCAGGTCGATCACGTAGGCACCGGCCTCGAACCGGCGCGATCCGACCGCGTCGTCCGCATAGGCGTGCGCCCGGGATGCCGTGAAGGGCGCGGTCGTCCGGCGCACGACGATCCCGCTGCGCAGCAGCGTTGCCGCAAGCTCCGCGGCGCGACGCGGGTCGCGCGAAGGATCCAGCACCACGCGCTTCATCGTGCCGGTGCGGCCGGCGTGCACCGCGTTCGCGCGGAACTGCACCCAGTCACGGACGCGCTCGCGGCGGCGCGCGCCGGTGGTCTCGATGGTCGCCAGCGCCGTGGTGTAGTGTTTCGCGATTCCGTCACGGAAGGAGCAGAGCGAGCCATCCTCGCGGCGCCAGAGAATCCCCTTCCAGCCGCCGCAGTCGGTCTCGTAGGTCATGCCGATCGCCCCCGTGAGCGATGGCCAGCTGTCCCAGTAGAACGGGCCGTAGAGGTCGAAGTAGTCGCGCGAGTAGTACATCCAGCCGTTCCGGTCGAACGCCTCGGCGTTGCCGCGGCCGTACGTCTCCATCCAGCGCTCGAACGTCGCGTCGAAGTTGGCGTTGAGCGGCGCCGCGGTCGGCGGAAAGAAGTAGTTGCTCGTCTGGCCGTGCTGGTCCACCGCCACCATGGGATGCCACCGGTGCATCGCCCGCACGAGGTTCCGTACCTCCTGCTGCGTCGTGGTCATCACGTCGCGGTTCATGTCGAAGCGATAGTGATTGAACCGGCCCTGCACGCTCCACGGCTCCTGCTTCTCCAGCGATGCCGTGTACGGTGTGCGCGTGTGCACCGAGTTGTACCAGACCGCGAACCGCTCGTGCCCATCGGGATTGGTGCTCGGGTTCAGTACCACGAGCACGTTGCGCAGGGCCTCGAGCGTCGCGGGGTCCTCGGTCGCGGCGAGGTGGTAGAGCGTCTGCATCGCCGCCTCGAAGCCCGGGGCCTCGTTGCCATGCACACTCTCGTTGATCCAGACCACCGCCGGCGTCCGCTCGATCAGCGCGTCGCGCTCGGCGGCCGAGAGGCGATCGGTGGAGGCGAGCCGGAGCAGGTCGGCCCGGATGGAATCGAGTCGCTGGATGTTCTCCGGCGCGGACACGAGGAAGAGCCGCATCGGCCGGCGCTCGTTCGTCGTTCCGATCTCCTCGACCCGCACGCGATCGGTCGCTGCCTCCGCAATGCCCAGCAGCACCCGCTCCTGCAGGTGGAATTGCGTGTTCCACTCGCCGACGTCGTAGCCGAGGATCTGCTCGGGCTGGGGAACGTGACGGCGGTAGGGGCCGCGCGCGTAAAACGAGAAGTTCCGGTCGTCGCGTCCGATGCTGTCCCGGGCGCCGGGATCCTGCGCCTCGATAGCTGGCGCGGCGAGGCAGATGGCGAGCGCCGCGAGACACCATGTCAGTCGCGGGGCAGTGTATGAGCTCATGTCGAAGAAAGGGGAGGGAGGGCCGGACTTCAACGATCGATCAACAACTCACCGCGGCGCGAATCCAGCGTCACGCGTCCCGTGCGCATCGGCGCCACCTCGGCTGCACCGAGGCGCGCGAGGCCGCCGGGGACGGCGATCCACGGACCGGGGATCGGCACCCCGGT
>DASTYL010000261.1:0-7798 GCA_035764975.1 Gemmatimonadaceae bacterium
GAGCGGGGGGAAGGAGGCGCGGCGGCGGGGGGCCCCCCCCGCATGCAATATCCCGGCGCCGCGCCCTTCGACCGTCACCAGATCGCCGCCGGCATCGCCCCGCCGCCGCTCCCGCAGCTCGCCTGCCTCATCACGTGGCTCGAGGCACCGGGCAAGCAGGTGATCCAGGACAACATCACGCGCTCCGCGATGTATGGCGGCGCGATCAGCGCGCAGGGGCCGCGGTACTGTCCGTCCGTCGAAGACAAGGTCGTGAAGTTCCCGGACGCCGAGCGGCATCAGCTCTTCCTCGAACCGGAGGGGCTCGACACATCGGAGATGTACGTCAACGGTCTCTCGACGTCGCTGCCTCCATCCGTGCAGCTCGAGATGCTGCGCACCGTGCCCGGCCTGGAGCAGGTTCGCATGACGCGCGCGGGCTACGCCATCGAGTACGACTACTATCCGCCGACGCAGCTCGACGCGACGCTGCAGACGCGCGCGATCGCGGGGCTGTACCTGGCGGGCCAGGTCAACGGCACCACCGGATACGAGGAGGCGGCGGGGCAGGGGCTCGTCGCCGGGCTCAATGCCGCGCGCGCGGTGCAGGAGCGCACGCCGGTGGTGCTCGGACGTGAGAGCTCGTACATCGGCGTCCTTGTGGACGATCTCGTCACGCGCGGCGTGGACGAACCCTATCGGCTGTTCACGTCGCGCTCTGAATTCCGCCTCACGGTGCGCCAGGACAACGCGATCGCCCGGCTGGCGCCGATCGCGCGCGAGGCGCAGCTCTACGACGCGCGTGAGGAGCGGCTTGCCGCGCGTCGGCAGGCCATGGAAGTGGATGCGCTTCGACTGGCCGAGCGCACGAGCGTGCAACCGGAACTGGTCTCGACGATTCTCGCCCGGGCCGACAGCGCGCCGATCCCGCACGCGATGCGGATCGCGGAGCTCGCGAAGCGGCAGGGCGTCGCGCTCATGGAGCTGTTCGCGGTGGCGGGCGTGCTGGATCAGGTGGACGCCGAAGCCGTCATCACCGCGGAGCTCGAGCTCAAGTACGCCGGCTACTTCGTGCGGGAGCGCAGCCAGGCGGACAAGATGCGGCGGATGGGGCACTTCCCGCTGCCAATGGATCTTCCATATGACGAGATGCGATCGCTCTCGTTCGAGGCTCGACAGAAGCTGTCGCGTCTCACCCCGGCGTCGCTGGCGCAGGCGTCGCGGATCCCGGGCATCAGCCCGACCGACCTGCAGAACCTCGTGATCGAGGTGGAGCGGCGGCGCGGCAGCGGATGACGCTGGTCGAACATCACAAAAATGATGTCGGCGTCCGGTGTGACCGGTGCGTGGCTTGCGGGGTACCAGCGGTCACAACCCATACCGAGGCTTCAGCCCATGCACGCACGTCTGCTTCTGGCAGCCGCAGGAATCCTGATTGCAGCGCCTGTCGGCGGCGCCCAGCAGGCCCCACCGCCCTCATCGGCAGTCCCGTCCGTCTCCGTGGCGGGCGAAGGTGAGGCGAAGGCGACGCCCGATCGCGCAATGATCACGATCGGGGTCCAGTCTCGCGCGTCGACGGCGGCAGAAGCCGCGGCGGAGAACGCCAGGAAGCAACGGGCGGTGCTCGACACGCTTCGCGCACTGGGCTTCACCCAGCAGCAGCTCACTACGTCGAACTATTCGGTGTATCCGGAGATGCAGCACGAACCCGTGAACACGCAGCCGCGGGTGATCGCCTACGTCGTCAGCAACACGGTGCGGGTGGACGTCCGGCGACTCGACCAGGCTGGACGGGTGATCGATGCGGCCCTGGCGAAGGGGGCCAACACGATCCACGGGCTGAGCTTCTACCTGGCCGACCCTGCGCCGGTGCGCCGGGCAGCGATCGTCGATGCGGTCGCCCGCGCTCGGGCCGACGCGGAGGCGCTTGCCCGCGCGGCGGGAGGCTCGCTGGGAGCGCTCCTCGAGCTTTCGACCCTGCCGATGCCATCCGGCCCCGTCATGTACCGGGCGATGGCCGAGACGTCCATGAGGGGCGGCGGCGGTCCGACTCCTATAGAAGTGGGGGAAGAAGTCGTGAGGGCGACCGTGAACGCGCGGTGGGCATTCGTGCCGGGTAGGTGACGGGCGCAGCCCGTTTTCGCGACCCGTATTCGGGAAAACGTGGGAAGCAGGTGTAAAACAGGACGTGCCACGTGGAACGCTGTGGAAAAATGTTTCACGTGGCACATCGTTTTGTGGGAAACGAGGGCGCTACGATCACCACCGCGGTGAAACGGGCGCCTTTTGCATTTCCGGGCGATTGCCTCCGGCCTATATTCCGCCCCGTCCAGTCCTCCCTCCCACTCCAGGCAGAACCCCCTTGGCCCGCGTCATCGCCATTGCCAACCAGAAGGGCGGCGTCGGCAAGACCACGACAGCCGTCAACCTCGCCGCCAGCCTCGCCGTCGCCGAGCAGCGCACGCTCCTCATCGATGGCGACCCGCAGGGGAACGCGACCAGCGGCATCGGCCTCTCCCGGGAGGAGCTGGGCCCCACGACCTACGACGTCCTGATCGGCGAGAACACCATCGCCGACGCCATCGTCAGGGAAGTGCAGTTCAAGCACCTCAGCGTCGTCCCGGCCACCCCCGATCTCGCCGGCGCGGAAGTCGAGCTGGTGGATCGGGAGGGGCGCGAGCAGATGATGCGCCGCGCCATCGCCTCCGTGCGCGACCAGTACGACTACATCCTCATCGACTGCCCTCCGTCGCTGGGCCTGATCACGCTGAACATGCTCACGGCAGCGGACGCACTGCTGATCCCGCTCCAGTGCGAGTACTACGCACTCGAGGGGATCAGCCAGCTGCTGAATACCGTCCATCTCGTGCAGCGCAGCTCGAATGAGGGGCTGAGCATCGACGGCGTGCTGCTCACGATGTACGACGCCCGCCTGAATCTGTCCCGGCAGGTCGCGACCGACGCCCGCGAATACTTCGGGGCCAAGGTCTTCCAGGCAGTGATCCCCCGGAACATCCGCCTCGCCGAAGCGCCCAGCTTCGGGAAGCCGATCATCCTGTACGATGTGGCGTCGATCGGCTCACAGGCCTACATGAGCGTCGCAAAGGAGCTGCTCGAGCGCCAGCGGACTCCGTTCACCACGGGGTCGATGCCGGCCGTGGCGGGAGACCGATAGGTGTCGGCCGACAAGCCGCGCCGGCTCGGGCGCGGGCTCGAGGCCCTGCTGGCCGTGACCCAGCCGCCGGCAACCGCGAAGCCCGCGGCTCCGGGGGAAGCCGCAGTGCCCGCCGAGTCCGGCGACACCAGCGGCACCCAGGTGCAGCACGTCAGCATCAGCAGCATCCGCGCGAATCCCTACCAGCCCCGCAAGGAGTTCCGCGACGAGGAGCTGGCCGATCTCGAGGCATCGCTCAAGGCGACCGGACTCCTCCAGCCGATCACGCTGCGGCCCGCGGGGCGGAATGCCTTCGAGCTGATCGCCGGCGAGCGCCGGCTGCGGGCAGCGACCCGTCTCGGCTGGTCCGAGATCCCTGCGATCGTCCGCGAAGTGGACGACCGCACGCTGCTCACGCTCGCGATCGTCGAGAACCTCCAGCGCGTCGACCTGAATCCGCTCGAAGAGGCCGAGGGGTTCAAGCGGCTCATCGATGAGTTCGGCCTCACGCAGCAGCAGGTGGCGGACGTCGTCGGGAAGGACCGCACGACGGTCACAAATCTGCTCCGGGTGCTGACGCTGCCGGATCCGGTTCGGGCGCTGCTTCGCGACTCGGCGATAACGCTGGGCCACGCGCGGGCGCTGCTCGGACTCAGCGACGCGCGGGCCATGCAGCAGCTCGCCAACGTCGCCGTGGCCGAGGCGCTGAGCGTCCGCGAAGTGGAACGTCGGGTGCGGGCACTGAACGAGCCCATCGCGCCCGCCGAGCGGACGGCGCCGGCACGATCTGGCAGCGATCAGTCCGCTCCGCCGCTGAGCTCGCAGATGAAGCTCGTCGAGGACCGCCTTCGCCGGAAGTTGCAGACGGACGTCAGCATCGCCGTCTCGGCCGGCGACAAGGGGAGCATCCGGATCGGCTTCTATTCCGCGGATGATCTCGAGCGGGTGCTGGACGTGATGCTCGGAGCCGACCGCAGCGATTTTGATTGATCGAAGGCACTCAAGAGCAGCATGGCGCCATCATGCTGCCAGCCGCTTTCACATCCGACTCGACCATGAACTTCCGCGTACTGGGGGCCGCTGCCGTTGCCTTGGGAATCGCCCTCAGCGCGGGATGCGCTGGCGACGGGACACGGGAGCGCGCCTCCGTCGGTGACTCCACCGCGTTCCGCGTGGCGCTCCTGACCCCGGGCCCGATCTCCGACCAATCGTGGAACGCGGGCGCGTACGCGGGACTGCTGCGCATCCGGGATTCCCTCGGCGCACAGATCAGCCACATCCAGACACGCACGCCCGCGGAGTTCGAGGAGAACTTCCGGCAGTACGGAACGCAGGGATACTCGCTCGTGTTCGGGCACGGATTCGAATTCCAGGATGCGGCGAAGCGCGTCGCGCCGACGTACCCGAAGACGAAGTACGTCGTGACCTCCGCGACCGCGACCGGCGAAAACGTCGCCGGCATTCATTTCAGCTTCGCCGACGCCTCGTACCTCGCGGGCATGGTCGCCGGCGCGATGACGACGTCGAACGTCATCGGCGTCATCGGGGGGACCGAGCTGCCTCCCGTGCGCGAAAGCTTCGCTGCGTTCGAGGCAGGCGCTCGCCGCACCAACCCCGACGTTCGGGTGATCACGTCGTTCGTCGGCAACTGGGACGACGCGAGCACCGGCAAGGAGCTGGCGCTCGCACAGATCGGCCGCGGTGCGGACGTGATCTTCCAGAACGCCGACGCCGCAGGCCTCGGCGTCTTCCAGGCGGCGCGCGAGCGGCAGAACGTCCTCGTGTTCGGGTCCAACTCGAACCAGAACGCCGTCGCGCCGACCGTAACGCTGGGGAGCGTGGTCATCGACCTGCCGCATGCATTCCTTACCGTCGCGAAGGAAGTGAAGAGCGGCACCTTTCGTCCGCGGGTGATCGAGCTCGGGACGAGCACCGACGTCGTGCGGCTGGAGCTGAACGAGGCACTGGCGCCTCGCATCCCGCGGGCGACGCGCGCGGCGGTTGACAGCGTCGCCGCGCAGCTTCGCGCCGGCACGTTCTCCCCACTCCCCGCGGGCGGGGCTCCGCCGGCACCCGTCGCCCCGTGAGCCGCACATGACCGCCCTCAGCGACATCACCGAGCACCTCGACGCGCTGCTTCGGACGTCCGAGATCCCCGACTATCCGCCGGCGATGAACGGATTGCAGCTCGAGAACCGCGGTCAGGTCACGCACGTCGCGACGGCGGTCGACTTCTCCCTGCGAACGGTGGAAGCGGCCGTGGAGGCCGGCGCCGATCTGCTCGTCGTGCATCACGGCATGTTCTGGAGCGGGACGCGCGCGCTCCGCGGCACGCACTATCGCCGCCTCGTCCGGCTCATCGACAATGACGTCGCGGTGTATGCCTCGCACCTTCCGCTCGACGTCCATCCGGAGATCGGCAACAACGTTCTCCTCGCACATGAGCTGGGTCTGACCCCGGACGGCGGCTTCGCGCGCTTCCAGACGATCGAGGTCGGCGTTCGCGGCAGCAGCGACATCGCGACGATCGAACTCGTGACCAGGGCCCGGGCCCTCGCCGAGCGGCACGGAGGCCAGGTCGTGGTCACGCCGCATGGCGCCGCGAGACGCACGCGCCGCTTCGGCATCTGTACCGGTGCCGGCGCGAGCTCCGACACGATCCGCGAAGCGCTCGCGCACGGCATCGACACGCTCATCGTGGGCGAAGGGCCGCACCACACGGGCGTGGAAGCGGCCGACGCGGGGCTCGTGATCATCTACGCCGGGCACTATGCCACGGAGACGCTCGGCGTGCAGGCACTCGGCGCGCGACTCGAAAAGCACTTCGGCCTGCCGTGGACCTTTCTCGACCTGCCGACAGGGCTCTGACCGCGGTGGCGACGCCGCTGCTCGAGCTGTGCGACGTCAGCCACCGGTTCGGGGACACGGTGGCGCTGGATCACGTGACCCTCGCCGTGCGCCCCGGCACCGTGCACGCGCTCCTGGGGGAGAACGGGGCAGGGAAGACGACGCTGATGCGCATCGCCTTCGGCATGGTCGCACCGGACGCAGGGAGGATCCGTGTCGAAGGCCGCGGCGTACACCTCCGCGCACCCGCCGACGCCATCGCCCAGCGGATCGGGATGGTGCACCAGCACTTCACGCTCGTGCCAGCGATGACGGCCGCCGAGAATGTCGCGCTGGGAGGTCGTGGGCGACTCGACGTCACGCGTGTCGCCGCTGCGCTGCACGCATTGAGCGCGTCGAGTGGACTCCCGGTGGATCTGCATGCGCGCGCGGAGACGCTGCCGATCGCGGCGCAGCAGCGCCTCGAGATCCTCAAGGCACTGTATCAGCGCGCACGTGTGCTGATCCTCGACGAGCCGACGGCGGTCCTCGCGCCGACGGAAGCGGAGGAGCTGCTCCGCTGGCTGCGCACGTACGCCGCGCAGGGGAACGCGGTCGTGCTCATCACCCACAAGCTGGGCGAGGCGCTCGCCGTGGCGGATGACGTCACGGTGCTACGTCACGGGCGCGTGACGGCCCGCAGCGCGGCGAAGGACATGTCGCTCGATTCGTTGACCGCCGCGATGCTGGGCACGACGGCGCGGGCAGACGCACGTCCCGCCGCATCGCCCCGCATAGCCGAGCCGCCTGCGATTCCCTCGAAGCCGAAGAGCGCGCACGCGATCGTCGCCCGTCTCTCGCACGCATCGGCCGCGATCGGACGCGAGCGGATCGCCGACGCGACCATCGCCGTTGCGTCCGGTGAAATCGTCGCCATCGCCGGCGTCGAGGGATCCGGCCACCACACGCTGCTCCGGCTGCTTGGCGGACGCATCGCCCCGGCCTCCGGCACGGTGGAGCTGCCGGCGCACATCGGCTTCGTGCCCGAGGATCGCCTGCGCGATGCCCTGATCGCCGACGACACGATCGCGGTCAACGTCGCCCTGAAGGGGGCTGGCCGCCGCCGGGGACGGATGCACTGGGCTCACTGGCGCGACCACGCGGTGGCCCTCGTCGGAGCGCACGACGTCCGCGGCGCGACCGGCGCCGGCGCCTGGGCGGCGAAGGCTGGATCGCTGAGTGGCGGGAACCAGCAGAAGCTCGTGATCGGCCGCGAGCTTGGCGGCTCCCCGTCGCTCGTCGTCGCCGAGCATCCGACGCGTGGACTCGACGTGCGCGCGTCGGCGATGGTGATGGAGAAGCTGCGCGCCGCGGCGCTTGCCGGCGCCGGCGTCGTGATCCACTCGCCCGAGCTCGACGAGCTGCTGGAGGTGTGCGACCGGATACTGGTCGTTCACGGCGGACGCGTGGCCGAGTGCGTGCGCGATCGCGATGCGGTCGGCCGTGCCATGCTGGGGCTGGCGTGAACGACACCCATCCGGCCCGCTGGCGAATGCTGGCGCTGCTGTCCGTCGCGGAGCTCCTCGGGATGTCGCTCTGGATGACCGGGGCGGCCATCGCGCCACAGCTTGAGGCAGCCTGGGGGCTCGACGCGTCGCAGGTCGGGTGGCTCACAACATCGGTGCAGCTGGGCTTCGTCGCCGGAACCGCCGTCTCCGCCGTGCTGAACCTGGCGGACGTCGTTCCGGCGCGATGGCTGTTCGCCGTCACGGCGGTGCTGGGCGCGGCCGCCAGTGCGTCGTTGCTCCTCGCGACGGGATTCGAGGGCGCCATCGCGTC
>DASTYL010000262.1:0-10636 GCA_035764975.1 Gemmatimonadaceae bacterium
CGCGATAGCCGATGTCGAGGCGCATTCGTTCGTATTCGATCGGAAATGGGACCTCCGTCTCGACGAACAGGCCGGCCTCACGAAGCGCGTACGTGAGACAAGCCCGATAGGCACTCTCCAGGAGGCCGGGGCCCAGGCACCGGTGCACCCTGATCGCAGCGTGGATCACGCGGCCGCTCAACGCGGCGAGCGGCAGTCTGCAGGATTCGGTCACGAGTGAATCTCGCAGTCGCCCCCTGCGACCGATGCATCAAAATGTATCTGGCCTCATCGGAATCACCCGCATCATGGATGCGCCGCACCGGACGGTTTTCTCCGCGTCGCCGGCATTGTCCGCGTTCTCCGCGTTCTCCGCGGTTCAGGCTTTTCAGCACAGCCTGAACTGTGGAGAACGCGGAGGGAAGCAAGAGCTCCCCGAGTGGATCAGTTCCGATCAGCGAGCAGGATCGCACTGAGCGGCGCACCACCACCGGGCGCGTCCACCGCGACCGCCGTGCGCACCTGCCCTGCCGCCAGCGCGACATTGTTCACGTCGAGTGCGACGGTCTTCGAGCCCGTCGGCGTGATGCGCACGCGATACGTGCCCGCCGGGACCTCGAGGTACGATGACGCCGCACGGAACGGCACGTTCGACAGGGTCGGCGACGTCGTCGCCAGGTCCGCGGTCGGCGCGGTGACGTAGATGTCGACGGCGCCGGCTGCCGGTGACGCGTGCACCAGGCGGAGCCGGACGCTGCCGGCCGCCGGCGCGGTGCGGTCGTCCTCGAGCACCAGTGGCGCGATCGAGGCGACGAGCCCCGTCGCCAGCACCGTGTAGGCGTCCCCCGCCGCCACGGTGGCGTTCGCGCTGATGACGTTCGTCGTCGTGCCCGTAGGCCGCACGGCGAGCGCGCGGGTGCCGGCCGGCACGTCGAGGTACGCCGACACCCCGCGGTACGCCACGTTGGTGAGTGCCGTCGCGCCGTCGACCAGCACGTCGACGTTGGGAGCGTCAGGTGAGGCATGGACGACCCGGAGCTCCGCCGTCGCCGCCGGCGCGGTGGGATCGTCGTCACATCCCGTCGTTGCGATCGCGAGCACCGCGGCCAGGGCGATCCCCCGGCGCATCGAAAGCATGGTCAGCATCGGATGAATCCTCACTTGCCGGCCGGCGCGGACGCCGGGATGAGGACCGTGTCGATGACGTGAATCACGCCGTTGGACGCCTGCACGTCGGCAGTCACCACCCGGGCGCCGTTGACGAAGACGGCGCCGTCGCGGACGACGACATCGAGCGGCTGGCCGTTGACGGTGCGCGGCGACGCGCCATTACCCCGCACGATGTCGGCGGCGAGCACGCGGCCAGGGACGACGTGGAACGTCAGGACGGAGGTCAGCGCCGCGCGATCGGCGAGCAGGCTCTCGACCGTACCCTTCGGCAGCTTGGCGAACGCCGCATCGCTCGGCGCGAAGACGGTGAACGGCCCGACACCCTGGAGCGTCTCGACAAGCCCGGCCGCCTGCACGGCGGCGACCAAGGTGTTGAAGGAGCCTGCGTCCACCGCGGTCTGCACGATGTCCTTCGCGGCGGCGGCTGCCTGTCCCGGCGCATGCGCCGCATGCTGTGCCAGCGCGATCGCGGGGACGACCCCGATGAACGTGAGCGCAGCCGCCCCACCAGCTGCCAGTCGACGAATCGAAGCGAGCTTGACCATTGTAGAACCTCCAGAGTTGCCACACCGCCCGGACCGCGGGCGAACGGGAGCCGGAACTGTGTCCAGCGTTTGTTCAGGCAATACTGCCGGTGTTTCCCGCCTTTGTCAAGAGTTTGTCCAAATACAGGCTTTACATACGTTGGACAGCAGCCATATTCACCCACATGAGCTCACCCTCCCAGTCCGCCCTCGCGGGTCGCCACCCCATCGCCGTCGTCGCCGAGCGGACGGGGCTTTCCCAGGACCTCCTTCGGATGTGGGAACGCCGATACGCCGCCGTCGAACCGGCGCGATCCCCCGGCGGAGAGCGGCTCTACTCCGACGCCGACGTCGAGCGGCTGCGCCTCCTGGAGGCCGCCGTCGCCGCCGGCCGCCGCATCGGGCAGGTCGCCCGGCTCTCCACCGCCGAGCTGTCCGGCCTCGTCGAAGGCGACCGCGACGCCGGGCCGCGGCGGGCTGCCGCGGCGACCGCGCCGGCCGAAGCACGTCAGGACGTGGTGGACGCAGCGATGCGCTCCGTGCGCGCGTACGACGCGCGTGCGCTCGAGGACCTGCTTCGCCGCGCCGCGGCCGTTGAAGGTTCGACGGGGTTCGTCACCCGCGTGGCGGTGCCGCTGCTGCGGCGCATCGGCGACGAATGGCACGGCGGGCGCCTCTCGATCGCCGAGGAGCACTTTGCATCCGCCGTGATCGGTGATGTCGTCGTGGACGCCATGCGGACGGCGCGTCCCACGACCGGCGCGCCGGCGCTGCTGGTCGCCGCTCCCGCGGGGAGCCACCACGTCGTCGCGGCGGCGCTGGCGGGGACGATCGCCGCCGCGGAGGGATGGAACGTCCACTACCTCGGCGGGGATCTCCCGCCGGCGGAGATCGCGGCCGCTGCGAGAGCGGGCCGCGTCGAGGCGGTCGTGCTCAGCGTCGTCTACGCGGACGACGCGGAAGCGCTTGCCACCGAGCTGCGCGCGCTGCGGGCGGAACTCCCCGGGGAGGTGCGCCTGATCGTCGGCGGCCGTGCAATCGAACCGCTGACGCAGATCCTCGTGCGCGCGGGAGTCGAAGTGCCCGGTACGCTGGACGACCTGCGCGTACTGCTCCGGGACGGAACCGCCGCACCCTGACGAGCGACGCGAGAGGCCACCGAGCTTCTTCGCCGTCCGCTTCTTGCGTGACAGGAACGCATGAAGATCTTCGGCCGGCACGACGAGCAGACGATCGTCCAGTTCCAGCATGTGCGCGAGCGTGCCGTGGACGCCGCGCTGATGGCCGACGGTCACGTCGGCTACGTGATGCCGATCGGCGGCGTCGCGGCGTACCGCGACCAGGTGTCCGTCGTCGGCGTCGGCTTCGACATCGCCTGCGGCAACGCCGCGATCCGCACCGATCTCCGCCTCGAGGCGCTCGGACGCACGCCGGAGGAGATCCATGCGACGCTCTCGGGAATCGCCGATGGCATCGCCGCCTCGGTGAGCTTCGGGATGGGACGCAGGAACCGCGCGGACGACGCGCCGGTGGACCATCCTTTGTTCGAGGACGCCGCGTGGGGCGCCGTCCCCGCGAAGCAGCGCCAGGCGCTGCAACACAAGGCGCGCGAGCAGCTCGGCACCGTGGGGAGCGGCAACCACTACGTCGACGTGTTCGTCGAGGAGGGTGGCGCGATCTGGGTGGGCGTGCACTTCGGCTCGCGCGGCTTCGGCCACACCGTGGCGTCGGGATTCCTCGCCATGGGACAGGGAAAGCCGTGGGGGGAACGCGTGCCCGAGCGCGAGGTGCTGCTCGATCTCGCCAATCCGCTCGGACATGACTACTGGCACCTCATGAACCTCGCCGGCGAGTACGCCTACGCCGGGCGCGAATGGGTCGCGCGGAAGGTCGTGTCGTTTCTCGGCGCGCAGGAGCTCGAGCTGGTCCACAATCACCACAACTTCGCCTGGAAGGAGCGGCACGGGGGAGAAGACGTGGTCGTGATCCGCAAGGGCGCCACACCCGCCTTCCCGGGCCAGAAGGGGTTCGTGGGCGGCTCGATGGGGGACGACGCGGTCATCGTGCAGGGGACGGCTCCCGGAACCGCGTCCGAGGAGGTACAGTCCGCACAGCGGGACGCGCTGTATTCGACCGTGCATGGCGCCGGCCGGGTGATGTCCCGGACGCAGGCCGCCGGCAAGCGGAATCGCAGGACGGGACAGATCATCGCGCCTGGCCGCGTGACGCCGGAGATGATGCAGGCCTGGGTGAAGGAGAAGGGTGTCATCCTGCGCGGCGGAGGGCTCGACGAGAGCCCGCAGGTGTACCGCCGGCTGCCGGACGTCCTGGCAGCGCAGGAAGGGACGGTGGAGGTGCTGCACACGCTGCGACCGCTCATCGTCGTGATGGCGGGCGCCGACGAGTTCGATCCCTACAAGGACTGAGAACGAGAACGACATGGCTCACGTTCGCCTGATCGGCTTTCCGATGGACCTTGGCGCCGCGCGCCGCGGGGTCGACATGGGACCGTCCGCCATCCGCATCGCCGGCGCGGCGGAGCGGATCCGCGCCCTCGGCCACACCGTCGACGAGTCGACGAACATCGACATTCCCCTGCGCGAGGAGCTTCCCGAGACGAAGGAAGGTCGCCCGCAGTTCCTCGCGACCGTCACCGCGGCCTGCACGCAGCTCGCGATGGAAACCGCGAAGGCGGTCCGCGATGGCGCGCTTCCCGTCACCCTTGGCGGCGATCACTCCCTCGCGGCCGGGTCCGTGGCGGGCGTCGCGACGGCGCTCGCCGAGCGCGCGCAGCGGCTGGGCGTGATCTGGCTCGACGCGCACTCCGACATCCACACGCCCCGGTCGAGCGCGAGCGGCAACATCCACGGCATGCCGGTCGCGCACCTGCTTGGCCATGGCGATCCGGGCCTTTCCTCGATCGCGACCCCGAAGCCCGCGATCCGTGCCGAGGACATGGTCCTCGTGGGACTGCGCGACGTGGACGGGCCGGAGCGGAAGCACATCCGTGAGTGGGGAGTGAAGGTGTTCACGATGCGCGACATCGACGAGCGCGGCATCGCTGCCGTGATGCGCGAGGCCATCGAGATCGCATCGCGCGACACGGCGGGCATTCACGTCTCGTTCGATGCCGACTGGCTCGACCCCATGGAGGCGCCTGGGGTGGGCACGCCGGTGGCCGGCGGCGCGACCTACCGCGAGGCGCACACCGCGATGGAGATGATCGCCGACAGCGAGAAGCTGCTGGCGCTCGACATCGTCGAGGTGAACCCGGTCCTGGACCGTGAGAACCGGACGGCGGCGCTGTCGGTCGGACTGCTGGCGAGCGCACTGGGATTAAGGGTGATCTGATGTTTCACGATCTCTCGAGCGAATGCCCGCTCGCGGGCACGCTGGCGCAGCGACTCCGGGAGTCGAAGCGCGAGCTGACGGCGCACTGGCTCGAGCGGATCCGGCAGCGAGTCGCCATCGAGCCGAACGAGATCTTCCCCACCGAGGAGCTGCTCGACCACGTTCCCCTCCTGATCGAAGGGATCGCCGACTATCTCGAGCGGCCGGCCGCGGAGGTCGGGCTCGATACGCCCGTCGTCGGCAAGGCGATGGAGCTCGGGGCGCTTCGCTATGCCCAGGGGTTCGACGCCTACGAGATCCTCAAGGAGTACGAGATCCTGGGGGGCATCCTCTTCAACTACCTCGCGTGGGTCGCCGACGACCTGCCCGACCCCTGCACGAAGAGCGAGCTGCTCGCCTGCGGGCAGCGGGTGTTCCGCGCCGTGGCGATCATCCAGCAGACGACCACGATGCACTACCTGCGGCTCGCGGGGGTGCAGGTGCGCGAGCGCGAGGAGCGCATCCGCACGTTCAACCGCACGATCTCGCACGAGATCAAGAACCGGATCGGCACGATCATCGGAGCGGGCGACGTGCTGCACGACATTCCCGACATGCCGCCGGAACAGCGGGCGAAGTTCGTCGAGATCATCCGCCGCAACGGCCAGGCGATGCAGTCGGCGGTGGCCAACATCCTCACGGTCACGCGGCCCCCGGGCGACGGACGTCAGCAACGCAACGTGAAGCTGCGGCATGCGGCGCAGGAAGCTGCCCGGCAGATCCGCGAAGGCGCACAGGCTGCCGGGGTGGAGATCAGGATCGCGCCCGACCTGCCCGACGCCGAGGTCAACGCCGCCGGGGTCGAGCTGTGCCTCACGAACTATCTGTCGAACGCCATCAAGTACAGCGATGGCAGCAAGCCGGAGCGCTGGGTCGAAGTCTCCGCCAGCGTGGAGTCACGGGCCGGCGGGACCGAGATCGTCGTGCGCGTGCGCGACAACGGCCTCGGCGTGCCGGCCGCGAAGCGAGGCAGCCTCTTCCAGCACTACTTCCGCGCCCACGAGACGGTCACCGGTGTCGAGGGAACGGGACTCGGCCTCAGCATCGTCCGGGAAACTGCCGAGGCGCTCGGCGGACATGCGTGGGCGGAGTTTCCCCCGGAGGGCGCGACGTTCTGCTTCTCGTTTCCCGAACGACGCGCTCCGTCGGCGGCTCCGTGACCCCCGACGTGTATCGCTCCGACCACTTCTCACACACCACATGAACCTGAAGCCGTTGCTGGCTGCCGCGAGCGCCGCAGCCATCGTCGCCGCCTGTGCGACCACGAGCGCGACCAGCGCCGTCACCCCGTCACGCATCGCCGCCGATACACTGATGCGACACGTCTCCGTGCTCGCCGCCGACTCGATGGAGGGGCGGCTCATCGGCACCCAGGGGAACGCACGGGCCCGCGCCTACGTCGCGCGCGAGCTGGCCGCGGCCGGGGCGCAACCCATCGGTGCGAGCCTGGAAGTGCCGTTCGCGGTGCCGAACCCGCGCGACAGCTCGGTGCGGCACGGCGTCAACGTCGTCGGACAGATCCGCGGCCGGACGACGCCCGACCGGTATCTCGTCGTCACGGCGCATCACGACCATGTCGGGATCCGGAACGGGCAGGTCTACAACGGCGCGGATGACGACGCCTCGGGGACGGCAGCGATCATCGAGCTGGCGCGCTGGTTCAGCGCGCATCCGCCGGAACACTCCATCATCTTCGCGACCTTCGACGGAGAGGAAGGCGGGTTGAGCGGCTCGCGGGCGTTCGTGCAGCAGCCGCCGGTGCCCCTGTCGCACATCGTCCTCAACGTCAACCTGGACATGGTCGGCCGGAACACGCGCAACGAGCTGTACGCGGCGGGGACATCACATTACGGCTCTCTCAGGACGTACCTCGATTCCGTCGCCGCACGCGCGCCCATCACGCTCCGCCTTGGCCATGACGACCCCAACGGGCCCCGTCACGACGACTGGACGATGCAATCGGACCACGCCTCGTTCCATCGCGCGGGCATTCCGTTCGTCTACTTCGGCGTCGAGGACCACCCGGATTACCACCAGCCCACGGACGATACGGAGCGGCTGATGCCGGCGTTCTACGCCGGCGCCGTGTCCACGGTGCTGGACGCCGTCCAGGTGCTCGACCGAAACCTCGACGCGATCGCCGCGGCACGGTCCCGGTGATCCGGACATCGTCGCGCGCCGCCCGGCGGGGCATGCGCGTTGCGGCGAAAGTTCTCGCAATCGTCAACGACCTTCACTCCTTGATTCATCATTCGGAGGTGTCGTATGGCACGCGAGACAACGCCCGCGCAGGGCGCCAGGAAGGGAGAGACCGGTTACACGCCGCCGGGCGGAGCGCGACCGGAGTCCGGCACGGCTCAGGCAGCGCCGGAGACCACTGAACGGGAGCGCGCGATCAGCACGGGGCGCGAGGAGATGGCCCCCCGGCGGCCGGAGACGGGACGGGGCGAGGTCGCCGGCCGGGGCTACGCCAGCCCGTTCAACGTCATGCAGCGGCTCGCGGACGACATGGACAACCTGTTCAGCCAGTTCGGCTTCGGCCGGATGGGACTCCGCCCGATGCTCGGCCGCGAATGGACGGAGATGGAGCCGGCGTGGACACCGCAGGTCGACGTGTCGCAGAAGGAGGACCGGCTCGTCGTGCATGCCGACCTCCCGGGCGTGAAGAAGGAAGATGTCCATGTCGACGTCGAGAACGACATGCTGATCATCCGCGGCGAGCGTCGCGACGAGCGGGAGGAGAAGGAGAAGGGGTACTACCGCAGCGAGCGGAGCTACGGCTCCTTCTACCGCGCGCTTCCGCTGCCCGAAGGCGTCGATCCCGGCCGGTGCGAGGCGACCTACAAGGACGGCGTGCTCGAGATCAACGTCCCGACGCCGAAGCGTGAGGAGCAGAAGGGCCGGAGGATCGAAGTCCGCTGAACGCGAGGCGGCTACGGGCGATAGCGCCGCACCGTCGCCGCCTCGATGTCCCGCTCGGCGAACAGGACGCGCTTGTACTCGCCGGCCGCGAACATCGCCGCCTGGTCATCGTGATGCGGTGAGTCCGGCTTCGGGCTCTGTCCATACGCCAGGACCGAGTACGCCCTGGGCGTGTCGCCGAACTCGACGCCGATCACCCAGCCGTCACCGCCGATCACGGAACGCCTGCCATCCGCGTCGGTTCGGAAGTTCAGCACGCGGAAGCAGCCAAGGGCGCCCCCGCAGCCGCCGACCGGGACGTCCACGTCGCCGTAGCGGACGCGGTGTACGTCGCCCCATGCGACATCCGCGCGACCATGGCGTCGCACGGTCTCGTCGACCGCCCACGAGAACGCAGCGGCGGCGCGCGCCGCGTCCCTGAGCCCTCGCGGCGTCGCAGCGGGACGATTCACGTCCCACGGCTCGGCGTACATCGTGTCGGCGTCGGCATCCTCGACGTAGCGCTGCCACCAGGTCTGGAACAGCACGGCGCCGCGGGCGTCGTGGGCGGCCGTGTTGTCCCAGCGCTCGAGCATCGCGATCGCGTCGGCCACCGGTCCGACGGGATTGCCCGCACGGACGGCAGCGACGAGGTCCGGCTTCACGCGGTCGGCCAGCAGCATGCGATAGGAGTTCTTGAGGCGCATGATCTCCTCGAGACTGTACTTTCGATCGTTGCCGATGAGATCGAGGCTGAGCTGACTGCGGAGGCGGAGCATCGGCGCCGGCATGTTCTGCGGATACCGGGAGCGGTCGAGCACCTGCCGGAGGTTCGTGTGATACGGCGGGTCGTTCTCGTTGCGAACGTATCCCCCGCGTGGATTGAGCAGCTGCGGGAGCGAGTCCCACGGAATGAGCCGGGTCCAGACCTCCGCGGTGCCCCGCGCGGGCACGGCAGCCGAGTCGCCGCCGCTCGGGTGGGGCAGCGCCGGCACGACGCCGTTCCAGACGTAGAAGATGTTCCCTGCCCGGTCGGCGTACGTGAAGTTGGACGTGACACGCGCCCGCATGCGCATCGCGTCCTTCCATTCGGCAAGTGTCTTCGCCCGCATCATCCGGAGGAACTGCTCGCCGGCGCGGTGCTCGCCCTCGGCCGCCGCGCGCAGCACGTAGATCCGCCCCCCGTCCCGATGCAGCACCGGCCCGAGGGCGCTGCGCCACACCTCGCGGGACTCGGTGGAGAGCCCGGGCCCGTTGCGATAGCTGACCGTCACCAGCTCGCGGTCGAGCGGGACCGACGCGCCGTCGAACAGGTAGTGGTCCGCGCGGGCGGGATCCACGTCGAGCGCGTAGATCTCGTCGTTGTCCGGCGCGTTGTTGGTCGTGGACCATCCCAGGTCGCGATTGAACCCGCCGATGACGCCGAAGGGGCCGCCGATCCGGAAGTCGCCGTAGAAATCGAGCACCCCCGGCACCGTCATGTGGGCCTCGTAGTAGCCCGCGGTCCAGGAGAGATGCGGGTTGCGCACGAGGATCGCCTTGCCGGACTTCGTGCGACTCGGATGAAATGCCCAGGCGTTGGACCCTTCCTCGATCGGATCGATCTCCGCCGGCTCGCCTTCGTCGGGATCGCCTTCACTCATGCGGCGATCCCGGCGTTCCTCCCGCCGTTCGAACTGTGCCATGAACCGGCGCGCATCGGAGGGCGACGCGACGTTCACGTCGCGCGCGGCGACGTCGTACCCCGTGAACGCTGGCGCGAAGCCTTCCGGAAACTCGGCGGGGTGCACGGCGATGTACCGGTTCACGCCGGCGGCGAACCCCTCGTACGCGTCCCGCGTCGCCTGGTCGAGGAGCGGATAGCGCTCGACGGCGATGCGGTATCCGCGCTGCGCCACGAAGTCGCTCTCCATGCTGTCGGGGCCGAAGAACCGGCCCATCTCGCCACGCGCGCGCAGGAGCCCGACCGCCACCCGCGCGCCGTGATCCTCGAGCTGCACGTAGCCGAGGGCGTAGTACGCGGCGCGGATGCTCTGCGCCCTGATGTGGGGCACGCCGTAGGCGGTCCGGCGGATCTCGACCTGGCGCGAGAGGGTGGCGGACGCATCGGGGTGCTGCGCCGCGGCGGCGGGAGCGAGCAGCGCGGCACCCAGGACGAGAAGGCAGGCGCGTTGGCGCGGAGTCAGGGGCATCTGGAGGGGGGAAGGACTATTTGGCGGTAGGCCGTGAGACGCTACCGATTCTACGTCTCACGATCACGGACGTTGAACGGCCGCCCGAATGCCAGGGCATCCGGACGGCCGTCGTACGACCAACTGCCTGCTGGGCCTACCGGGACATCATGCGACCCGGTCGGTGCAGGTCTGACCGGGCTTCACGTTCGGGTTGTTCTCTTCGGCCTGCGGGATCGGCAGGTTCACGTCCGTCCCGTAGAAGCCGCCCTTGTGCCATGCGCCGGTCGGGAAGACCGTCTCCGGATTGCGTCCGTACTGACGGACGAGCCGGCGCAGGTCGCCCGTGCGGTGACCGGTCCCGAACAGCCAGAAGCCACGCTCGTCGAACAGCTGGTCTTCCCGGTCGGCCGCCGTGGCCGCGGGGATCAGCGCCGGGAGCCCCTTGTCGGCGCGCAGCGCGTTCAGGGTCAGGAATGCCGAGACGGCGTTGGATGCGAG
>DASTYL010000263.1:0-4467 GCA_035764975.1 Gemmatimonadaceae bacterium
GCTCACGCGCGGGGTCGAGACCGGGGACCGCTTCCAGACCCTCCTCGGCGTCACCGGGTCGGGAAAGACGATGACGATGGCCAACGTCATCCGGAACGTCGGCAAGCCGACGCTCGTGCTGTCGCACAACAAGACGCTGGCGGCGCAGCTCTACGGCGAGATCAAGAGCTTCTTCCCGAACAACGCCGTCGAGTACTTCATCTCGTACTACGACTACTACCAGCCCGAGGCCTACGTCCCGAGCTCGGACACGTACATCGAGAAGGACGCGTCCATCAACGAGGACATCGACCGGCTGCGCCTGCGCGCCACGTCGAGCCTCATGGAGCGGGACGACGTCATCATCGTCGCGACCGTCTCCGCCATCTATGGGCTTGGAGATCCGGTCTCGTACAAGGCGCAGATGGTCACGCTCGAGGTCGGGCAGCAGGTCGCCCGCGACGACGTGCTGCGCGACCTCGTGAAGATCCAGTACTCGCGCAACGACGTGGCGTTCGAGCGCGGGCACTTCCGCGTCCGCGGCGACACCGTCGAGATCTACCCGGCGTACGAGGAGCAGGGTGTCCGCGTCGAGCTGTGGGGCGACGAGATCGAGCGCATCTCGAAGATCGACCCGCTCACCGGCGAGACGATCGCGACGCTCGAGCGCACGGCGATCTACCCCGCGAAGCACTTCGTGACCGAGCGGCCGACGCTCGAGCGCGCGGTGAAGCTCATCCGCGAGGAGCTGGCGGTACGGCTGGACGAGCTCAAGACCGCGGGCAAGCTGCTGGAGGCCCAGCGGCTGGAGAGCCGCACGAACTTCGACATCGAGATGATGCTCGAGATCGGGACGTGCGCCGGGATCGAGAACTACTCCCGCCATCTCTCGGGGCGCACGGCCGGCGAGCGCCCGGCGTGCCTGCTCGACTACTTCCCGGAGGATTTCTTCGTGGTGGTGGACGAGTCCCACGTCACGCTGCCGCAGATCGGCGGGATGTTCAACGGCGACCGCGCGCGCAAGCTCACACTGGTGGAGTACGGGTTCCGCCTGCCGAGCGCGCTCGACAACCGGCCGCTGATGTTCGACGAGTTCCTCTCGCTGACGCCGCAGGCGGTGTTCGTCAGCGCGACGCCGGGCGAGCTCGAGCTGCGCCTGTCGGAGGGCGTCGTCGTCGAGCAGATCATCCGCCCGACGGGCCTCGTCGACCCGGAGATCGAGATCCGGCCGGTGCGCGGCCAGGTGGACGACCTCCTCAACGAGATCCGCATCCGCGAGCGCCGCGGCGAGCGCGTGCTCGTCACCACGCTGACGAAGCGCATGTCGGAAGACCTGACGGACTACCTCCAGCAGGTCGGCGTCCGCGTGCGCTACATGCACTCGGACATCGACGCGATCGAGCGCATGGAGATCATCCGCGGGCTGCGCCTCGGCGAGTTCGACGTGCTGATCGGCATCAACCTGCTGCGGGAAGGGCTCGACCTGCCGGAGGTGTCGCTCGTGGCGATCCTCGATGCGGACCAGGAGGGCTTCCTGCGATCGGATCGCTCGCTCATCCAGACGGTGGGACGCGCGGCGCGGAACGCGGAGGGAAGGGCGATCTTCTACGCGGACCGGATCACGGGCTCGATGCAGCGCTGCCTCGATGAGACGTCGCGGCGCCGTGAGATCCAGGTGCAGCACAATCTCGACCACGGCATCACGCCGACCACGGTCAGCAAGAGCGCGGACCAGGTCCGCTTCATCACGCGCGTGGCGGATGCGCGGGTGGAGGAGCCGGCGGGTGCGACGAAGAAGGGCAAGCGGGTCGCCGAGAAGCCGTCGGGCTACGAGGGGGTCGACCTCGAGGCGTTGCTCAAGATGCTCGAGAAGCAGATGAAGGAGGCGGCGGCCGACCTGGACTTCGAGACGGCGGCGCAGCTGCGCGACCAGATCTTCGAGCTCAAGACCCGCATCGGCGGCCCTGCCGCGGCCCGCGCATGACGCGCACGCCGCCACAGGCTTCCGCGGGCCACCTCGCGCTCACGGAGGCGGAGCTCACCGCGTGGGGGGAGCAGCTCGGCCGCGTCGCGCAGGCGCCGCTGATCATCACGCTCGCCGGCGACCTTGGCGCAGGCAAGACGACGCTCGTCCGGGCGATCTGCAAGGGTTACGGCGTGACCGAGGACGTGACGAGTCCCACCTTCGCGCTGATTCACGAGTACCAGGGCGGGCGGACGCCGGTCTATCATCTCGATCTCTACCGCCTCCGCGACCCGTCCGAGCTGGTGCAGCTCGGCTGGGATGAGCTGATGGCGCGGCGCGCTTTGATCGTGATCGAGTGGCCGGAGCGCGCCGGCGAATTCCTGCCCGCCGACCACGTGCCCATCACCCTCGCGCATCTCCCGGCTGATCCCGACCGGCGTGCGCTGCTCACCGGCGGCCATCTCGGCGCCGATGCCTTCGGAGGCGAGGAAGCATGATCACCCTCGCGCTGGATGCGGCGACGTATGTGGCATCGGTGGCCGTGTTCGACGGCGACACCGTGCTCGCGTCGGAGCGGATCGCCATGCGGGGGGCGGATGCCGAACGGCTTCTGCCGGGCGTGGCGGCGACCCTCTCGGCCGCGGGGGTGACGATCGGCGGGATCGGTCGCATCGTCTGCGGCGGCGGACCGGGGAGCTTCACGAGTTTGCGGATCGCAGCATCGATCGCAAAGGGCTTCGCCACCGGCGGCCGGATGCCGTTGCATGCGGTCTCCTCGCTCGCGTTCATCGTCGCGGCAAGCCCGGCCACGTGCCGCGAGGGACGCTATGTCGCTGCGCTCGATGCGCTGCGCGGCGAGCACTATGCCGCGGTGTGTTCGGTGCTGGAGAACGGGCAGCTCGCCGACATCGGGCCGGTCGAGCGCTGGCCGACGGAGGAGCTGCATGCGCGCGCGCGGCCGGTGGGGCAGCTGATCGGCCCGGGGCTCGAGCTCGACGCGCTTCCCGATGTCACGGGGTTGCCGCGCCTGCACATGCTGCTTGCGTCGGCATCGGCGGTGGATCTCGCCAGCTGGGAGCCGTCGTACGGGCGGCTCGCGGAGGCGCAGGTCAAGTGGGAGGCCACGCACGGTCGTCCCCTCCAGCCATGAGCTCCCGTTCCCGCGCGCGGCTCCAGGGGCTGGCGACGGCCGATGTCACGATCCGCCGCGCCCGCCCCGATGACCTCGCGGCGATCAACGCGATCGAGTGCGACGCCTTCAGCGATCCATGGCCCGCCTCCGCGTTCCGTGAGGCACTGGCCGCGGAGCCACTTCATTTTGCGGTGGCGGTGGATGCCCATGGGGCGGTGGTCGGGTACCTGGTGGGGTGGTTCGCGGGAGGCGATGGGGAGATCGCGAACATCGCCGTGGCCGCCGAAGCGCGCGGACAGGGGATCGGCGGGCGCATCCTCGACGCCGCGCTCGAGACGGCGCGGACAGCCGGGTCGGAGACCGTGCACCTCGAGGTGCGCGCCTCGAACGGGCCGGCGCAGGCGCTGTACGCGTCGCGGGGATTCGAGCCCGTCGGCCGCCGCCGCGCCTACTACCGCGATCCGGTGGAGGATGCGATCGTATTGCGGTGCAGTTTCATGCGTGATTCGTGATCACGGATCCCGCCGCACGAGCAGGTGCAGTGTCCGGCTGGCCTCGACTGGATTCGGACGGACGTGGCAGGACGCGACGGAATGATGGGCGTCGCGCGGATGTGGTGGCACGGGCCACCACCAAGGATGACATCGTGAGCGGCGAGTCCACTCTCTCTCGCCAGGAGGCACAGTGAGCCGGAGCTTGAACAAGGTCACGTTGATCGGCAATCTCGGGAACGATCCCGAGGTGCGGTCGACGACGGGTGGCAATCGCGTCGCGACGTTCTCGCTCGCGACGAGCCGCACGTGGAACGATGCCAGCGGGTCGAAGCAGGAGAAGACCGAGTGGCATCGCTGCGTCGTGTGGAACACCAAGACGTCCCAGCTCGCCGACATCGTCGAGCGGTACGTCAAGAAGGGCGACAAGCTGTACATCGAGGGGCGCATCGAGTATCGCCAGTGGCAGGACAAGGACGGCCAGACGCGCTACTCGACGGAGATCAACGTGCGCGAGCTCATCATGCTGTCCAGCCGCGCGGGCGGCGGTGAGTTCGAGGGCGGCAGCAGCGGTGCCTCGTACGGCGGCGGTGCGCCGCGCAGCCGCCAGCCGGCGGCGACCGGCGGCGCCAAGAGCGGCGGCGAGGATTTCGAGGATTTCCCGGGTGCGCTCAACGACGAGGACGACGATCTGCCGTTCTGATGTGGCGGGCTTCGCCCGCGACATCAGAACGCGTCCGATCTGAAGGCGCCGCGCTCTGCGCGGCGCCAGATCCTCGTGGCGGGCGACGTACACGGAATGCCCGCGACATCAGAACGCGTCCGATCTGAAGGCGTCGCGCTCTGCGCGGCGCCAGATCCTCGTGGCGGGCGACGTACACGGAATGCCCGCGACATCC
>DASTYL010000264.1:0-10733 GCA_035764975.1 Gemmatimonadaceae bacterium
CGTTCGCAACGAACATCTGGCTCGCGGTGCGCGCCCTTGGTGTCACGGCTGGCGGAATCGCGGCGTTCTGGGGGGCCCGTGCGATCGCGTGCACCGGTGCGGGGTCGGGGGTCGTCGCGGGCCTCGCCTCGGCGACGGTGGTCGCCAGCGCGACGTCGCTCGCCCAGGCATACGGGTGGGAGCCGGACTTCGTGAGCCTCAATCGGGCACCCGGCGGCACGCTCGGCAACCGCAACTTCGTCGCGCACCTGGCCGCCATCGGGCTGCCCGCGCTCGTCTATCTCTCGCTCGCTTCACGCCGGTGGATCGTGACCCTGCTCGCCGCGGCCGGAATCGGCGTCAGCGCCGCGGCGCTCGTGCTCTCCCGAACGCGGGCCGCGTGGCTGGCACTCATCGTCGCCGGCGCCGTCCTGCTGGCGGCGGCGATCTGGCGCCGGTCGGTCATCCTCGTCGGGCCGGTACGGCTCCGCGCAGCCTTCATCGCACTCCTCGCGGGCGGGTCGGTCGCCGCCGTCCTGCTGCTGCCGAACGAGCTCGACTGGCGAAGCGACTCGCCCTACCTCGAGACTGCCGCCGGCGTGGTCAACTACCGGGAAGGCAGCGGCCGCGGACGCCTGATCCAGTACCGGAACAGCATGAAGCTGGCGCTGGCGAATCCCGTCCTCGGCGTGGGGCCCGGCAACTGGTCGGTGGCCTATCCGGACGTTGCCACGCGCCGCGATCCGTCGCTCGACTCCAGGGGGATGACCGCGAATCCCTGGCCGAGCAGCGACTGGGTGGCCTTCGCATCCGAGCGAGGGCTCATCGCGCTCGCCGCCATCGCGCTCGCTGCCGCGATCATCGCGCTCGGCGCCCTGCACCGCATGGGGCGCGCGCAAACGACCGAGGGAGCGCTGCGCGCGCTGGCGCTTGCGGGCACGATCATCATCACGGCGCTGGTCGGCGCCTTCGACGCGGTGCTGCTGCTGGGCGCCCCTTCACTCATTGCGTGGGCGCTGGTGGGTGCGCTGATGGCACCCGCTACCCCGCGCTGGAGCTTCACGCCGGGCGGATCGCTGCGACGCGGGACGCTGATCGTCGCGCTGCTGCTGGCGACGCTGTTCATCCTGCGCGGCACGGGCCAGGCGCTCGCCATGGCCGTGTACTCCGATGGCCCAGGGCGCATCGCGACGGTACGCCGCGCCGCGATCATCGATCCAGGCAGCTATCGCATCCGCATGCAGGCGGCCGAGCTGCACGCGGATCGCGGACAGTGTCGCGCGGCGCGGCGGCATGCCGAGGCCGCACGCGACCTGTATCCGCACGCCGCCGCGCCGAGGCGGATCCTGAGGCGCTGCGGGCGATAGGCGTCAGCGCGAGGCGGTGTCCGACTGCACCGAGTCGGCGGTCACGAGGCGCACGGGCACCTTGATCGAGGGTGTCACCGGATCGCCCTCGATCTGCGTGACGATCGTCTCCGCCAGAATCCGCGCCGCTTCGTCCAGCCGCTGCACGACCGCCGCGCGCATGGGCCCGGTCTCGCCGATCGCACTCGTCACCTCAGGCGAGATGCCGTTCGATACGATGACCAGGTCCGCACGCCGGCGCGCGTAGGCGGCGTCCATCGCCCCCAGCGCGCTCACGGGGTCGAACGCGAAGATCGCATCGAGATCGGGATCCTGCTCGAGGAGGGCGGTGGCCGCCGCCGCCGCGCTTTCGCGCGTGCCGTCGCTGTTGCCGGAGCCTGAGATGACGCGGGTGTCGACCACCGTGATCGCGGCGCGGAACGCCGATTCGAGCTCCCGGCTGCCGTGCGCGGCGCGCCGGCCGACGACTGCGGCATGGAGCTTTGGCCCCAGGAACGCGGCGATGTACTCCGCGGCCGCGAGCCCCGCCGCCTGGAAGTCCTCCTCCATGTGCGTCGTCACGCGTGCGCCGGGCACCCGGTAACCGATGGTGAACACGGGAATCCCGGCGTTCCCCGCCGCGTCGATCGCCGGTCGCAGCGTCGTGCTGTCGAGTGGGACGACCACGATCGCCCGTGCGCGCTGCGCGGCGAATGTCTCGACGAGCTGGCGCTGGCGCGCGGGATCGTCGGTCGCGTTCTGCACCACGAGCTCCTGGTCGTGCTCCTCGAGGGCTTTTCGCACCGCCGCGTCGAGCTCGCGATACTCGGAGTTGGCATTGGCGCCGAGCACCACACCGACACGTCCCGCCGCGGAATGCGGCTGGTCGGGCTCCCCGCCCTTTCCGCAGGCGGTGAGGAGCGGCAGGGTGGCGAACGCCGCGATCGCGAGAATGGTCTTCATGATGACGCGCGGATCAGCAAGCGGCGCGCCGTCCTCAGCCGGGTCGGCGCGTCGTCAGCCGCGGGAGCTCGGCTGCTCCGGCGTTGCGCGCTCGGCCTGCTCCCGCGCCGCGCGCCGGACCTGGTTCACCCGGTTGACGACCAGCGCCACCGCGCGGGTCTGTGCGCCGTTCGCCTCGAGGATGTCATCCAGCAGCCGCTCCGCGAGATCATCGGTCAACAGCACCACGTTCGCCCCCGGCCTGCGGGGGCCCCCGAGGTGCCGGATCGCATCGAGCAGCACGGGATGGTGCAGGATCACGTCCTGATCGGCGAACTCCAGGCGCGTGATCAGCCATCGGCCACGCCGCTCGAGCGCACCGAATCGGATGCCGTTCACGTCGGCAGGCCACTGCGGTAACGGACGCTCGGCGCCGTCGACCACGACGGTCTGCCGGCCCGGGGCGAGGAGGCGGATGTTCGCCTCGAAGCCCCCCTGGTTCATCACGCCGTGACGCACGGCGGGCTCGCGGAGATCATGCGGGGAAGATATCGCGATGCACGCCAGCCGCCCGCGATCCGCATCACGCTACGGGGCTGAGGGCGAAGGCCTGTCCGCGACGTTCGCATCGACCCGGAGCTTGACGCCACCCCACGTCTCGTCGGCGTTCACCCGCCCCTGCCACACGCGCGCCTTTCGGTTTCCCTCGGCGGGCGCCATCAGCGTCGTGAACGCCGGATCCGGCTGCGCAATCCAGAGCGGAACCCCGGGGCCGTCTCCGCTCATCACCACGCCAGCATCAGAGTAGACCTGGAGCAGGTCGCGTTCGACATCCGCCACGTTCACGTCGTGGACGTAGGCGCCCGGCCGATACCGCCCGTCGGCCAGCAGGGTCGCCGCCCAGGCGCGGTAGTAGTCGCGCATCGCCGCGGGGATCGTCGTCATCCGCTCGAGGTCCAGATACAGGACCGTCCCGCGCGGGAAGCCGTCGGCAGATGCCTTCGCGATCGCGTCCGCGCCGTCGGTCCGTCCGCGCTCGGCGGTGAGCAGCGTCCGGGAGCAGATGATTGGGCCCGTCGGCTTGCCCGCGGAGTCAGCGGCCGGCTCTGGCGACCCCTCCCATGCCTGCTGCCCGACGTAGATGACGCCGATCCCCCACCCCATGGCCTCGAGCCGCGCCCGCGTGCCGGCCCACGAGGCATCCCGATGGCACGGCGCGGGGAGATAGTACCCCACCCAGCGGTATGGCGAGGCTGGCGCCCGCCACGCCTGCATCGCGGAGTCGCCCGGATACAACGCGGTGTCGAAGCCGGGATATCCGCGTGGCGACTCGGGGCCCGGTGCCTCGGGGGTGCCGGGGGCGGCAGCTCCCCCGCATGCCGCCGCGAGCAGGAGCGAATACGCGACGACGATCCGCGCGAGCGCGCCAGTCATTGGGGCTTTCATTCGGTCGGCATTGAAGGGTTGGGAGTCCGGGCGACGTTGACGTCGATCGGCAGGCGCACGCCCCCGCGACCCTCGACGACGTCGATCACGCCCTGCCAGACGTGGGCGAATGCATGCCCCACGTCCTCGGGAGCCTTCTCCAGCGAGAATGCCTTGGCGCGCGCCGCGCTCGAGATCCAGAATGGCGGCTCGTACTCGCGCTGGCCGAGGCCATCGAGCACGCCGCGCACGTCGGAGTAGATCGCGTTCGCGTTATGGGCGTGCGCGTAGAACCCGGGGCGGAAGGTCCCCTCGGAGGCGACACGGCGCGTCCATTCCATGTAGTAGTCGCGCATCCGCGGCGGCATGATCTCCATCCGCTCGATGTCGAGAAAGATCACCGATCCGCGCGGGAAGCCTTCGGCGAGCGTGCGACGGATCGCATCATCCGCCTCGAGCCGGCCGCGCGGTCCGCTCACCAGTTCGCGACCGCACTTGTCGAGCGGCACCTTGAGCGGGTCGACCCGAGGCACGCGGGCGATCGACTGATCCCAGGTCTGCTGGCCGACGTAGACGACGGCGAGCCCCCATCCCATCTGCTCGAGCGTCACGCGCTTGCCGGACCACGACGGGTCCTTGTGACAGGGGGCGGGGAGGTAGAAGCCGACCCAGCGGTATGGCCCGGCCTCCAGCCACTTCTTCATGATGTCGTCGCCGGGATATTCGTTGGTGTCGAACCCCGGATACGTCCCTTCCGGCTCTTCGACCCCCATCGCCTTCTCGAGATATTCGAGCTTGACCTCGGTGCTCGGGGCGACGTCAGCCGCGCTCGGCAGCACTTCGGTCGGCCCCTCGCCGCTGCAGGCACCGAAGGCGGCGTCGAACCCGAAGCCGGCAAGCAGCATCGAGAGCGCCCGCCGCGCGCCGCGCCCATTCGACCGGCAGCGGGGTTGTCGTCTCGTACGGCGTTCGATTGTCGCAGCTGCACCCATTCGCGCGGCCCACTGGTTCACGGTCGCGCCGGTCGTGTTGCCGGCCTCTGCGGGTGCAGGGCACTCCGCTCGTCTGGGGATGCGGGGTGGCACGTCCCGTGCCCCTCTCGCTGCACACCGAACGCAACCCACGGAGTGCAGGATGAAGAAAATCACGACCATGCTCGCAGGGCTCGCACTGATCGCGGCCTGCGGCGGCGACAGGCAGGACACCGCGCTCACCAGCGATTCCGCGCTCGCGCGGGACCTCAACCTCGCGACGCAGACGCCGTATCCGGGGATGGACAGCCTCTCCGCGATCGAGCAGGGCCCGGCAGCCGACGACGCGGCGCTCACCGGTGCTGCGACCGGCGCAACCACCCGCCGGTCCACCGCCAGCACCCCGTCGACGTCTACACGAAGGACGTCGAGCACGGCGAGCCGGTCCACGCGGCGGACATCGTCGTCATCCGGCACGCGCAGCACCTCGTCGGGCACCGTCTCCGCGGGCACGAGCAGCGGCACGACGTCGCAGCCCGCCACCCGGGAAGTGACGGTCAAGAACACCAAGCGGGACGCGGCCATCGGCGCAGCGGCCGGCGCGGTGATCGGGGCGACGACGAGCCGCGACAAGGTGAAGGGCGCAGTCATCGGCGCAGCAGCGGGCGGCATCCTCGGCGCCGTCATCGGCAACAACGTCGACGTCAAGAAGAAGACGGTGCCGGTAGACACCAACCCGTAGCCCGTCGGGCGGAGGGTCGAGGCGACGACAACCGCCGCGACCCTCCACTGCGCCCGACGCTCATTCCACCGGCGCTTCCGCCAGCTGCACCGTCACCGTCCGCGGCGCGGTCGGAATGCCCCGCTGGTCCACCGAGCGCAGCGTCACGCGCACGCGGTCGCCGGGACGGCGGCTGCGAAGGATCCGAACGAGCTCGCCCGTGCTGGCGATCGGCGCATTGTCGAGATGCGTGATGATGTCCCAGGGACGGATCCCACTGCGCCACGCGGGCGACTCCTGACCCACCGAGCCGACCAGCACCCCCTCGCGCAGGTCGATCCCCGCCTCTCGCGCCGCCTCGAAGTTGATGTCCGTCGTGCTCACGCCGAGGTACGGGCGCGTGATCACGCCGGTGGCGATCACCTGCTCGGCGATGTTGCGCGCCATGTTGATCGGGATCGCGAAGCCGAGCCCCGTCGTCCCGCGGATGATCACCGTGTTGATGCCGATGACACGCCCCTGCGAATCGAGCAGCGGCCCGCCCGAATTGCCCTCGTTGATCGCGGCGTCGGTCTGGATGAGGCCGCCGAGCTCGAAGCCGCGCGGGCTGCGATTGACCGCACTCACGATCCCCGTGGTGACCGAGCGGTCGAGGCCGATCGGATTGCCGATCGCGATGGCCGTCTGGCCCACCTCGAGACGGTCCGAGTCGCCGAGCGGCGCGGCAGGGAGGCCGGTGAGCGGCACGCGGACGACCGCGATGTCGAGGCTCGGGTCACGCCCGAGCACGCGGCCGACCACGCGCCGTCCGTCGGCGAACCCGATCTCCACGTTTGCGGCATTCGCGACGACATGGCGGTTGGTGATGATCACGCCGTCGCTCGAGATCAGGACGCCGCTTCCCGAGCCATAGCCGGGCACGACGACGCTCACGACCGCCGGCATCGCCTCCCGGGCCACCTTGACGACCGTCTCCTCGTGCTGGGAGCGTGCGCGCGTCTGCGCCTGGGCCTGCGGCCGGGCCGGTGACTGCGTCTGCGCAAGCGCGAGGCGCTCCTCCGCCTTCTGATGGCTGCCGATCGTCGCACCGACGAATACGGCCAGGGCCAGGGCCACGACCGCTACTATCTGCTTGAATCGCATGAATGATCCTCGAGCGCTTTCGTCATCGGGAACCGGCGGGCGCGTCGCCGCGCTGCATGCCCGCCTTCACCGTATGCTAGGGGCGCGCGGCGCGATGCATCAGCCCCCGGCCTGGCCGCGAGGCAGCGGCGACCCGTGCTACCCGTCCATGCCGCGAAGGCTCCCCCGCGCGGCCCGCGCCGACCGTCGTCGCCGGACGCCGTCAGCGTAGTTTACCGGGACCGTGCTGCCCATCGTCCCGGTCCTCCCTGCCCTGCTCGCCGCCCTCGAGGAATCGGGGGTCGCCGTGCTGCAGGCTCCTCCGGGCGCGGGCAAGACGACACGCGTCCCGCTGGCCCTGCTCGACGCGCCCTGGCTCGCTGGACGGAAGGTCCTCATGCTCGAGCCGCGACGGATCGCCGCCCGCGCCGCAGCGCGCTTCATGGCCGGCACGCTCGGGGAGCGCGTCGGCGACACCGTCGGCTACCGTATTCGCCGGGACACGCGCGTGGGACCGCGGACGCGAATCGAGATCGTCACCGAGGGCGTGCTCACGCGCATGCTCCAGCACGACCCGGCGCTGGAAGACGTCGGCGTCGTGATCTTCGACGAGTTCCACGAGCGAAGCCTCAACGCCGATCTCGGCCTCGCACTCGCGCTGCAGAGCCGCGCACTCCTTCGCGACGACCTCCGCCTGGTCGTGATGTCGGCGACGCTCGACGGCGGCCCCGTCGCCTCACTCATCGGTGGCGAGCGCGCCGCGCCGGTCATCACCAGCGAGGGCCGCGCCCATCCCGTCGAGACGGTGTATGCGCCGCGCCAGCGGGACCAGTGGCTCGAGCCCGAAGTCGCGCGCGTCGTGCGGCGCGCCATCACCGAGCACGAGGGCGACGTGCTCGTGTTCCTTCCGGGCGCCGCGGAGATCGCCCGGGTCGGGCGCATCCTCACCGACGCTGGCCTGCCGCCGGGGACGTACGTGGCGCCGCTCCACGGCACCCTGGAGCAGCAGGCGCAGGACCTCGCGATCGCGCCGAGCGTGCCGGGCGAGCGGAAGATCGTGCTCGCCACCACCATCGCGCAGACGAGCCTCACCATCGAGGGAGTGCGCGTCGTCGTGGATTGCGGGCTCGCCCGCGCCCCCCGGTTCTCTCCGCGCTCCGGGATGACGCGCCTCGAGACCGTTCGCATCTCCGCGGCCGGCGCTGAACAGCGGCGCGGGCGCGCCGGACGAGTGGCGCCCGGCGTCTGCTACCGGATGTGGGACCCGCACGAGCAGCAGGGACTCGTTCCCTTCGATCGGCCGGAGATCCTCGAGGCCGATCTCGCGCCGCTCGCGCTGGAGCTGGCTGCGGCCGGCGTGACCGATCCGGCTGAGCTGCGCTGGCTCGACGCCCCGCCGGCGCCAGCGCTCGCACAGGCCCGCGAGCTGCTGCGCGAGCTCGAGGCGCTGGACGACGCGGGCAGGATCACCGCGCACGGGCGAGCGATGGCCGCGCTGCCAACGCATCCACGCATTGCGCACCTCCTGCTCCGCGCGAAGGAACAGGGAGCGACTGCGGCCGCCACGGCGTGCGATCTCGCAGCGCTCCTGGAGCAACGGGACCTCCTGCGGTTCGGCGGGGGGGAAGGCAATGCGGCCGACGTGGACATCCGGCTCCGCCTGGAAGTGCTGCGGGATCTGGCAGCGCGAGCCACGCTCCCCCCGCAGCTTCACGGCGCGACGGTGGACGTCGCCGCCGCGCGGCTCGCGCTCACGGAATCCCGCGAGTGGCGGCGAGCGCTCGGCATCCCGCCGCAGGCGGTGTCCGACGCTGCGCACGGTGGCGCGCTGCTGATGCTCGCATATCCCGAGCGCGTTGCACAGCGGCGGGCCACCGCGGGTCGTGCGACGGCGAGGTACCTGCTGCGGAGCGGCGCCGGCGTGGCGATCTCCGGCGCGCAGTCCCTCGGCGACGCGGAGTACCTCGCCGTCGCCGACGTCGGGGGCACCGGCGCCGACGCACGCATCTTCGCCGCGGCGCCCGTGACGCTCGCGGAGATCGAGAGCGCGTTCGCGGAGCAGATCGTCGAGGACGCGCACATCGGGTGGGATCCCGACGCACGCGCCGTCCGCGCGCGCAGGCGCACCCGGCTCGGCGCGCTGGTCCTCCGCGAGGGCGGGCTGCACGATCCCGATCCGGCCGCGGTCGGCGCCGCGCTCGTCAGCGGGATCCGCGCGCTCGGACTCGAAGCGCTGCCGTGGTCGGATGCGGCGCGCTCGCTGCGGGCGCGGCTCGCGTTCGCCCACGCGACGGATCCTGTGTGGCCCGACGTCTCCGACGACGCGCTGCTCGCGACGCTGGAGGATTGGCTGCTGCCGCATGCCACCGGCGTGACCACGCTCGCGCGGATGGACGTGCTGCCGGCACTCGAGGGGATGCTCTCATGGTCCCAGCGGCAGCAGCTCGAGCGCTACGCACCGACGCACTGGGAGGTGCCGAGCGGGTCGCGGATCCGCATCGACTACGCCGATCCCACGGCGCCGGTGCTCGCCGTTCGCCTCCAGGAGGTCTTCGGCCTGCATGACACGCCGCGCATCGCAGGTGGCCGGGTGCCGCTCACCGTCCACCTGCTGTCCCCGGCCCATCGTCCCGTGCAGGTGACGCAGGATCTCGCGGGCTTCTGGCGCGGCAGCTACTTCGACGTGAAGAAGGAGCTCAAGGGACGGTATCCGAAGCACTACTGGCCCGACGATCCGCTGGTGGCCGAGGCGCGGCGCGGGGTGAAGCGCTAGCGCTTCGCCCCTTCGTACGGCCGCAGCCACTCCTCGAAGAACGTCCACGTGCGGTTCCACGAGTCGCGCTGCTCCGGCGAGTCGTCCCGCTCGAGCGTCTCGGGATGCACGCGGCGGCTGAAGGTGTGGCCGACACTCACCGGACCGGGGGTCGGGTTCACGTACACCTTCGTCTCGGCCAGGTGCGGCTTGCGCGCGCGCAGCGCGTCGATGAGCGGCTGCGCCTCCTCGAAGTTCACGTCCTCGTCGTTCGTTGCGACGTGCACCAGGATCGGCGTGCGCAGGCTGTCCACGTGGTAGTACGGCGACCGGCGCTTGTACTCCTCGCGCTTCTCGAACGGCAGCCCCTGCACCTCACGCTGCGTCGAGAAGCTCCGCTGGTAGCGCGGGCCCTTGTAGGCGAGGCGGAAGAACAGGTTCGTCACGGGCACGATGGCGGCGCCGGCCTTGAAAGGGGTTTCGCCCCGGAAGAGGAGGTGCGCGGTGATGAATCCTCCGTGGCTCCATCCCATCACGCCCACGCGGTCGGGATCGACGTACGGGAGGGTGCGGAGGTAGTCGTACGCCGCCAGCACGTCGTCCACTTCCTTGCCGCCGTAGTCGATCGCGTTGTACAGCTCCGGGCCGTAGCCGGTGCTGCCGCGGTATTCCGGCGCGACGATGACGTAGCCGCGCGCCACCGCTTCCTTCACGAACGGGAGGTAGCTCTCCGTCCAGTTGCCGTGGACGCCGCCGTGCACCCACACCATGGCGGCGTGCGCGCGCGCGCCGCGCGGCTCGAGCGGGGCGAACACGTAGGCAGGGATCACCATGCCGTCGACGCCGCTGCGATACGTGATCTTGCGATACTGCATCACGCCCTTGCTGCGCGCGGCGAAGATGCTGTCCGTGCGCGCCTTCGCGGCGATCTGCCGCGCGAAGTCCGCCTGCGGGTGATCTTCCGGGCGGGCGCTGACGTAGAGATCGCGGGCTCGCGCGCTGTCCATCGGCGGTTCCGCGCGCCGGTTGTCGCTGCTCGCCTGCGCGTTGGCGCCGGCGGAGCACAGCGTGAGTGCGAGACACAGCGCAGCGGGAGCGCCGGGAAGTGACCGCGGGAAGTGCATGCGCATGAGACGGGAGCGTGTGAGGAGAGCGGAGAGCGGTAAGGGGCGAAGGCTCGTGCGTGGCGCTCCGCTTGCGGGTGCACCATGCAACCCTTCAGGAGGTTCCGATGCCCGCGCCCCGTGGACCTGATGCGAAGCACGAGCGAAATCTCCAGCGAAACCTCGACGTCCAGCCCCCCCGGGCGGAGTCGCCGCACGCCCCGGAGGGCGAAGCGGCCGACCCACACAATGGGAATTCCGGCGTCGCGGCGAAGCTAGCCCGCGACGCCGTGGAGCGCGAGGCGATACGGCGGGCTTCGGAACGAGGAACCGGGCGGTCGGAGGAGCGGTGACGACCGCGCCCGGTCATAG
>DASTYL010000265.1:0-10692 GCA_035764975.1 Gemmatimonadaceae bacterium
GCGATCCTGGAGGGATCCGTAGCCGTGCCCGTCCTCGCGAGGACGCACGTCCCGTTGAGGTGATGGGGCGGGCGGCGCTGACGCGACGCTTCCCTTCAGCGCGATGGCCGACGCGGCGGCTCCCGCGGCGCCGATGCCGGCGATCGCGTCGCGGAACTGGGCCGCATCGCGCCAGCGCTCGTCCGGCTTCTTGGCGAGCGCGCGCATCAGGGCCCCGCTCAGCGTGGGCGGAAGCCCCTCGCGCAGCACCCAGAGCGGCACCGGCTTCTCCGAGACGTGCTTCATGAGCAGCGCCGGCGTATTCGAGGCGCGGAAGGGTGGCGCGCCAGCGAGCATCTCGTAGCCGACGACCGCCAGCGCGTACTGGTCGCTGCGGCCGTCCACCTCCCGCTCGCCGAGGGCCTGCTCTGGGCTCATGTACGTCGGCGTGCCCATCGCGACGCCGGTCACCGTGAGCCGCGAGTCCATCGCCATGGCCCGCGCGATGCCGAAGTCGGTCACCATCGGGCGGCCGCTCGCGCGATCGACGAGGATGTTGTCCGGCTTGATGTCGCGGTGGATGACGCCCTGCGCGTGCGCGTACGCCAGGGCGTCGGCAACTTCGCGGAGGATGCGGGTGGCCGTCTCCGGCGGGCACCGTCCCGCGCGCTTGCACATCTGGCCGACGCTCTCGCCTTCCACGAGCGCCATCACGAAGTAGACGATGCCGCCGCGCTCGTCCACGGAGAAGATCGGGACGATGTTGGGATGGCTGAGTGCCGCCGCGGTCTGTGCCTCGCGGAGAAATCGTTCGCGGACGTCGACATGGTAGGCCAGCTCCGGCGGCAGCACCTTGATGGCGACGCGCCGGTTGAGGCGCACGTCGAGCGCGCGATAGACGACCGCCATGCCCCCGCGGCCGATCTCGTCCTCGATGAGATACTGGTCGCCGACCGCGGCGACGACGCGGTCTCTGAGCGGATCGGCAGGGCTGGGGCGCACCCGGGACTCCGGCGCCAGCGCGCTCAGCGTGCCGTCGGGCGCGCTTCGGTACGACCCGAAGTACGACTCAGCTCCGCGGCCACGCCGAGCGCGCCATCGACGCTGTCGGCGAGGTGCAGCGCATCGAGCGCGAGCGCCGTGACGTTCTTGTGCGACTGCGCACCCGACCGGAGCCGCACGAGGTCGAGCTTCATGTTCTGCAGCGCGAGCGCGCAGGTCTCGAGCTTGTTCGTGGCCGCCTCGCGCTTGCGTTCGGACTCGACGAGCGCGCGCCGCTGCCGCTTGAGATAGGCCAGCCGCCGCACCCGCTCCTCGCTGCCCGGCTCGAGCGGATTCGCCTCGCCCTCGAGGCGCTGCACCTCGTCTTCCACGGCCACGAGCGCGCCCGGCGTGGCATCGCGCTCGATCTCGGCGAGCGTCGCCGCGAGCGCGCGCACCCGCACCGCGAGCGCATCCGCCGAGCGGGTCACGTCGGGAATCCGCGCGCGCTCCGACTTGGGCAGCGTCGCGACGAGCCGCACGATCTCGGCGGAGTCGTCCAGCGCCTGCCGCACGCGCGCGGACGTCGGGCCGGCGCCCATCCCGTGCAGCGCGGCGGCCTCGCTGGTGCCGCCCGCGGGCAGGGCCGGCGCCGGTCGGCGCGGCATCAGCGCGCGCTGCCGGCGGCGCTCCTTCAGCTCACGGCGCTTGTCGCGATCGAAGATGCCGGAGAGCTCCTCGCCCATGTCGTCCATGACGTCCAGCAGCTCGCGGTCGCGCGGCTGCCGGAACACGTCGCGCCAGTCATATCCCTCGCTCCAGAGCTTCGCGTACCGGTACGCGAGATAGATGCTCCAGAGCACGGTGACGAAGATGATGTCGACGCCCGTGAAGATCGCGGCGACCACGATCACCGCGTTCACGAAGAGGTACGGCGCGAGCGTACGGCGGAATCGCTCCACGTCCGGGCTGCGCCAGCGATGCTCATCTTCCGGCGTGGGGCTGTAGTCCCCCGCGTCGTACACGGGATAGGCCGTGCCGCCGTAGCCGGAGGTGCGGCTCGTCTCCCCGTATCGGGCGGCGCCGCCGACGAGCCCGGCCGGCTGCGTGCCGTACGTCGACACACCGGACGTGCTCACGCCGCCCTGGCGGCGCATCACCGGCATCTCACCGCGCTCGAGGCCCGCGACGAGCGACGCCGCATCCGGAAAGCGGTTCGCCGGATCCTTCTCGAGCAGCAGCATCACCGCGCGAGCGAGATCCTCCGGGCAGTCCGCCCGGCGCTGCTCGATGGGCGTCGGGCGCTCGCTGATGTGCTTCACGAGCATCGCCGGCGTGCTCGCGGCGGTGAAGGGCGGCTCGCCGCACAGCATCTGATACCCGAGCACGCCGAGCGAATAGAGGTCGCTGCGCCCGTCGATCTCCCGCTCGCCGGCGGCCTGCTCCGGCGACATGTAGGCCGGCGTGCCGATCGCCATGCCCGTCGCGGTGAGCCGGTTGTCGCCGCTGCTGGAGTCCACGGCACGTGCGATCCCGAAGTCGGTCACCATCGCCCGGCCGGAATCGGCATCGAGCAGGATGTTGTCCGGCTTGATGTCGCGGTGCACGACACCGCGCTCGTGCGCGTAGGCGAGGGCGCTGGCGACTTCGCACAGGATGCGGCGGACCTCGTCGGTGTCGAGCACCCCCTTCTCGTGCAGGCGCTTCGCGAGGTTCGCCCCCCGCACGTACGCCATCACGAAGAAGACGAGGCCTTCCGCTTCGTCGACGGAATAGATGGGCACGATGTGCGGGTGCCCGAGCTGCGCGGCCGTCTCGGCCTCGCGCAGGAAGCGTGACCGGATGTCGCTGCGGAACGCCAGCTCCGGTGGCAGGACCTTGATCGCGACGGTGCGCTTGAGCCGGCGGTCCTTGGCACGGTACACGATCCCCATGCCGCCACGGCCGATCTCGTCGTCGAGCTCGTAATGCGTCGTCAACACACGGTCGACGTGTGCGCGCATCTCGGCATCGAGTGGGGGGACGACAGGATTGGGCACGCGGCGGCTCGGCGGTCCAGGGGCAGGAGTGCTCCAACCTACTACGCTTGAATGCTTTGGGAAAGGATGACGGGAGCGCCGCTCCCCTTGCCGTTCCTGCCAGATCGGCGTATCACCGCTGGAATGGAGTGTGCGACGACCTGATATCTCTTTGCCGGACCACGCGACCCATATCCGGGTTCATCCCATGGCGCAACGACTGACACTCCCCGTTCTCCCATTGCGGGGAACGGTCATCTTCCCGGGCCTCACCGCGCCGATCGCCGCCGGTCGGCCGGGAACCCTCCGGGCCATCGAAGCGGCGCTGCGCGGCGAGCGCCTCGTGTTTGCGGTGGCGCAACGCGACAATACCGACGAGCCGACGCCGGACATCCTCTACTCGATGGGCGTCATCGCCCGCATCGGGCAGATCCAGCGCGGCCTTGGCGGCGTCCAGCTCCTGCTGCAGGGGGAAACCCGTGCAACTTCCTTACACTACACGTCGAGCGAGGGCTACCTCACGTCGGTGGTCATGCCGGTGGAGGAGATGGAGCCCCTCAATCCCGAGGATCCGGCCTTCGTCGCCCTGCACAAGGAAACTCGGGAGCGCGCCGCCGAGCTGGGCGAGCGCCGCGGGCTCCCGGAAGAGGTCGTGCATCAGGTCCTCGACGCCGTCACCGAGCCGGGCAAGTTCGCCGACCTGGTCGCCGGCTACATCGAGCTCCCCGTCGCCGAGAAGCAGGGACTCCTCGAGACGCTGAGCGTCGAGGAGCGCATGCGGCGTGTCATCGTGCACGTCCAGCGGCAGATCGGCCTGCTGGAGGCGCAGGAGGACATCAAGAGCGCCGTCCAGGAAGAGCTCGGTGAACGGCAGCGCGAGATGTACCTCCGCGAGCAGCTCAAGGCGATCCAGAAGGAGCTCGGCGAGGAGGACTCGTCGAAGGAGATCACCGAGCTGCGGGAGAAGCTCGCGAAGCTCGACCTCCCGGAAGATGCGCGCACCGAAGTGGACCGTGAGCTTGCGCGCCTGGAACGCTCGGGACGCGAGTCCATGGAAGCGCAGGTCATCCGAACCTATCTGGAATGGATCGCGGAGCTGCCGTGGAACACTCGCTCCGACGACAAGCTCGACCTCGCGAACGCGCAGAAGGTGCTCGACGAGGATCACTACGGCCTCCCGGACGTGAAGGACCGGGTGCTCGAGTTCCTCGCCGTGCGCCAGTTGCGGGCGAAGCAGATGGCCGAGGAGCTCGGGTCGCATGGCGAGCTCGCCGCGACGTGGCTCCGCCCCGTCAAGGAGGATGCGACGCCGACGCTGGTGCATTCCCGCAACGGCGAGGAGCGCAAGATCACCGATGAGAAGGAGGCGAAGGCCCGCGCCATGGCCCGCGGTCCGATCCTGCTGTTCATCGGCCCGCCCGGCGTCGGCAAGACGTCGATCGCCAAGTCCATCGCGCGCGCGCTCGACCGCAAGTACGTGCGCGCCGCGCTCGGCGGCGTGCGCGACGAGGCGGACATTCGCGGGCACCGGCGCACGTACGTCGGTGCGATGCCCGGCCGGATCATTCAGGGGATGAAGCAGGCCGGCTCGAAGAACCCCGTCTTCCTGCTCGACGAGATCGACAAGCTCGGCGTGTCGTTCCAGGGGGATCCCGCCTCGGCGCTGCTCGAGGTGCTCGATCCCGCGCAGAACGACACCTTCACCGATCACTATCTCGGCGTGCCGTTCGACCTGTCGGAAGTGCTGTTCATCTGCACGGCGAACTTCATCCAGAACATCCCCGGTCCGCTGCTCGACCGCATGGAGGTCGTGGAGTTCGCGGGCTACACGGAGAAGGAGAAGGCGGAAATTGCCAAGCGCTATCTCATCCCGCGGCAGCTCGAGGAGAACGGCCTGGCGGACAAGAAGATCTCGTTCACGGACGACGCCGTGATGCGCATCGTGAGCGAATACACGCGCGAGAGCGGCGTCCGCCAGCTCGAGCGCCAGGTCGGAGCGGTGACGCGCAAGGTCGCACGCAAGATCGCGTCGGGTGACGGGAAGGTCCTGGAGGACGGCCAGCTCGACGCGGCGGAAGTGCGCGACCTGCTCGGCCGCCCGAGGGTGCATCCGGAGCGCGCGGCGGAGACGCACGAGATCGGCGTCGCGACAGGGATGTACTACACGCCGGCGGGTGGCGACATCATGTTCGTCGAGGCAGCGATCCGTCGGCTGTATGGCTTCGGGCAGCGGACGACGGACGGCGAGACGACGCAGGTGAGCGGCTGGGGGAACGTCTCGCTGATCCTCACGGGGCAGCTCGGCGACGTGATGAAGGAGTCGGCGCGTGCCGCGCTCACGTACGCCGCGACCCACGCGTCCGCGCTCAAGATCCCGGAGGATCGCCTCGGCTCGATCGAGGTACACGTGCACGTCCCGGCCGGCGCCATCCCGAAGGACGGGCCGAGCGCCGGCACGACGATGTCCACGGCGCTGGTGAGCGCGATGAGCGGACGCCCCGTCCGGAAGGACGTCGCCATGACGGGGGAGATCACGCTGCGCGGGCGCGTGCTGCCGATCGGCGGGGTGAAGGAGAAGGTCCTCGGCGCCCACCGCGCGGGCATCAAGACCATCATCCTGCCCAAGGCGAACGAAGCGGACATGGAGGACATCCCAGAGGACGTCCGCAATGCGCTCACCTTCCACTGCGTCGATACGCTCGACGAGGTCTTCAGCATCGCGCTGATGCCACCCGTGGAAGAGGTCGCGCCGCCGAAGAAGACGATCGTGGAGGAGCAGGAGGAGGCCGCGGCGGCGACGAGATGAGGCCGGATGCGGGATGCGGGATGCGGGGGGCGCAGGGACGAACTCCCGTCCCACCTCCCGCATCCCGTATTCCGCATTCGTGTGGGCATACCCCCTGCTACGGATGAGCCTCGACTCTCACTGCGAGGTTCCTCCATGGCACGTGATCGCGAGCTCATCGAGCCGAACGAAGGCGACAAGCGCTTCATCCGCCGCGACGAGAAGGGGCAGTTCACCACGGATCAGGCCGACGTAGGGCGCTCGCTCGCTGCCGACCGCCGCAGCGACTCGGAGACGGTCAGCAAGAAGGGCCAGGGCGACCGCGGCGACCGGAAGAAGTAATCCGATGTCCGAGGTGCGGCGGGAGAGCGCCAGCGGCCACGACATTGGCCGGCTCGCGGATTCGTACGACATCCAGTCCGAGCTCCACCGCGGGCGTGCGACGGTCGCGTACCTCGCACGCCACCGGGAGCACGGGCGCGACGTCACGCTCACCGTGCTCGACGCCACCACACCGGCGGAGCGCAACGCCCTTACCCATCTCGCCGCGGATTCACGACTGCTCTCGACGACCCGGCATCCGCACGTGGTCCCAGTCGTCGAGACGCGGTGGCTCGCGGCGAACAGGCTCGCGGTTGCCCGCGCCCGCGTACGCGGCGCCACCGTCCGGCAGGCACTCGAAGGCGTGGGGCCGATGCCCGAGGCCCGGGTCGTCGAGGTGCTGGAGGCGGTCGGTGATGTCCTCGACTGGGCGGCGCGCGCGGGAATCGTGCACCGCCACGTCGATTCGGACTGTGTGTGCTTCCGGAAGGGCAACGGCAAGGTCATGGTGTCGTTCGGCCTGCCGGCCAGCCTCGAAGGGGAAGCCGCGCGCGGCTCCGACGATGCGGCATTTCTCTTCGAGCGCTGCACCGACGGTGTGACGCTCGCGCGACTCGGCTACGAGATGCTCACGGCGCACCATGCCGCCGATGCAACCGCCGACAACCTGCGCGCGGTCCGCCCCGACCTGTCGCCTCGCGTGCTCGACGCCATCGCAGCCGGATTGCGATGCGATGCCGCGTCTCCCGCGATCGACGCGCGCCAGTTCATCACGCTTCTCACGGGCAAGGCACCTGCCATCGGGGCAGCAGCCATTGCCACCGCGGCATCGGCGCCGGTCGTCCCGCGCGCGGCTTCGTCGCCGCCCCCGTCGCCGCAGCTGCCGCTCGGCGGTCCGACCGTCGGGAATCCCGCGACCGGCCATGCGACTTTCCAGCTGCCCTCGGTTGCGGCCGGAGCTCCGCCATCCGGCGCGCGGCGGAAGCGGGGGCGCGGCCTCTTCATCGCGAGCATGCTCGGGCTCGTGCTGCTCATCGGCGGAACGTTCTGGCTGATCAGCCGCGACCGCGACGCGCGTGACGAAACGCGGGTTGCCGCTTCCGACGCGAAGTCCGAGGACGCCGGCGACGTCGATGTCCAGGACGAGGTGCTGCCACCGGACCCGGGTGGGCTCACGACCGACGCTGCGCGGCCGAACGACTCCGCGCAGGCGATCGTCGTCCCGCCGGCCGCCGGTGCGCCCGTGCCGATGACGCCGGACTCGTTGCCCGGTGCCGTGATGCCGCCGGTCACCACGCCCGCGCCTGCGCCGCCGCCACGGCCACGGCCACGCAATGTGTGCGACTCGCCGGACCCCGCGGATCAACGGGCCTGCCTCACCCAGCGCATCGAGTACAACGATCGCGAGCTGACCTCGGTGTACCAGGCACTGGTGCGCGCCGTGGATGCACGCGACGGCGCCCCGGCGGTCGAGAGCCTCCGCTCCCAGCAGCGGGCGTGGCTCGCGCAGCGCGATCGGGAGTGCCGCGATGCCGGCAGCGGCGATCTCTGGGCCCGTGCGCGGGCATCCTGCTTTGCCGAGGCGTCGAGCGCGCGAGCACTCGAGCTCGCGCGCGCACTCGCCGCCGTGAGGAACGCGCCGCCGCGCTGAGCGCGCCCTACGCCGACCTCACGGCAGCACGGCCATGGCACCCCACTGCGTCAGTCTCCAGGGGACAGCGCGCAGTGGCGCCGGCTCGGTGCCGGGGATGAAGTACTCGTTGTAGCGCTGCTCCGGCGGGGTGAGCTCGTCGGCAACCTGGCCGGTCGCACGATCGACCTCGGCCTCGACGAGTCCGCCCGGCATCGTCCACTGACCGGGCGAGCGGCCGGCATACCACTGCCGCACCATCTGCCCCCAGATCGGCGCCGCGAGCGAGCCGCCGGCGGCGCCGGGCATGATCATGCGCGGCTGATCGAAGCCGAGCCACACGCCGGCCACGAGGTCCGGCGTCATCCCGACGAACCAGACGTCGCGATTGTCGTTGGTCGTCCCGGTCTTGCCGGCGATCGGGATGCTCGCCGGCACGAGGCGGCGGGCGGAAGCCCCCGTCCCCCGCTCCGCGGCGTCGCGCAGCATGTCCCGCACGATGAACGCAACGCGTGGCTCCAGCACTTCCGTGGGCCGGACGGCCGGCGCGGAGTGGATCACTCGCCCCGTCGCATCCTCGACCTTCACCAGGAGCCGCGGCTCGACGGACGCGCCGCCATTCGCGAAGGTGGTATAGGCCGCCACGAAGTCGAGCGGCCGCACGACGGATGCGCCAAGTGCGCTGGAGGGATACGGTGCGACCGGGGTGGAGATGCCGATCCGGCGCGCGAGGGAGACGACGGAATCGAGCGACGCGGTGAGGGCGAGCTGCACGGCCACGGGGTTGCGCGAGCGGGCGAGCGCCTCCCGCATCGTCATCATCCCGAGAAACTCGTTGTCGGCGTTGTCGGGCGCATAGCGCGAGCTGTCGCTCATGACGATGGCGATCGCGGTGTCGGCCACCATCGTCGAGGCCGCCATCCCCGACTGCAACGCGGCGGCATACACGATCGGCTTGAACGACGAGCCAGGCTGCCGCAGGGCGACGGTCGCGCGGTTGAAGGGCGCGAGCGGATGGTTACGCCCGCCCACGAGGGCGCGCACCGCCCCCGTGCGCGGATCGATCGCCACGATGGCCCCCTGGAGCACGGCGCCGCCTTCGCCTGCCGTGGCCCCCGTCTCGTGGCGGTAGCCCTTTCGCGCCTCGACCTCGACGATGCCGTTGGCCAGTGCCTGTACCGCGCTGCGCTGCAGCACCGGATCCAGGGTCGTGTGAATGCGGTATCCGCCTGCCGCGATGTCGACGCCGGCACGCTCGAGCTCCTGCCGCACGGCGTCCAGGAAATACGGCGACGGAGCGGATGCGCCGGCGAAGGGCGCGGTGGTCACGGGCGCCCGGCGTGCCTCTGCGGCAGCCGCGGCGGAGATCAGCCCCTGCTGCTGCATCAGCGCGAGCACGAGGTTGCGGCGCTCGCGGTTGCGATCGGGAAAGCGGATGGGGTCGTAGTTGACCGGGGACTTGGGCAGCGCGGCGAGCGACGCGGCCTCCGCGAGGGTCAGGCGCGCGGCCGGCTTGCCGAAGTAGTGGCGCGCGGCGGCGTCCACGCCGTACCACCCGTGCCCGAAGTTGATCGTATTGAGGTACGCCTCGAGGATCTGCTCCTTGGAGTACCGCTTCTCCATGTCCCGCGCCGCCTGCTGCTCCCGGAGCTTGCGGCCGTAGCCCTTGTCCCGCCGATCGATGATCTGCGGATGCATGTTGCCGATGAGCTGCTGCGTGATGGTGCTCGCGCCGCCGCGGGACTCGTCACCGAGCAGCTTCCCCTTGATTGCCCCCGCGACGCCGATGAGGTCCACGCCATCGTGCTCGTAGAACCGCTGGTCTTCCACCGCGACGAATGCCGCCGGCAGGTATCGCGGCAGCGTGCGGATCGCGACGGTGGTACGCCACTCGCGGCCGACCTCCCCGATGAACGACCCGTCGCTGGCGTACACCAGGGACGACTGCGGCAGGGCGATGATCCGGGTCGGATCGGCGGGGTCCTGGGCCGCGGCAGGGACCGCGGCAGCCAAGAGGAACGTCGCCGCGACCATTGCGCGGCGACGGGCGGGGGTGAAGATGAGGGTCGGCAAAGCTGGGCGGGGACGGCGGAGGGTCGGTGTGACGTCGGCTCTCAGGCTGACGAGTACCCCGGGGTCACGGTGACGTTCGGGGGGGACGGGCAGTTTTCGGCGGGGCTCTTCCTCAGGCGCCACGGGGGCGCAATCCTTCACGCATGGCTTCTCTCGTCCATCTCGCGATCGCACAATTCCGGCCGAGGAAGGCCGATTACCAGGCCAACCTCGCCCGGCTGCGCGACCTGTTCGTGCAGGTCGATGGGCTGACCCCGCGGCCGACGGTGCTCTGCCTGCCTGAGACCGCGCTCACCGGGTACTTCCTCGAGGGCGGCGTGCGGGACGTCGCGCTCACGGCGGGCGCACTCGCGCGCGACCTCCAGCGCGCCTACATGGACCGCATCACGTCGGGCGCCACGCTCGACGTGATGCTCGGCTTCTATGAAGAATGGCGACATCGCCTCTTCAACAGTGCGATGTACGTCACACTCGGCGGCCCGGAGCCGGTGATTCATCATGTGCACCGGAAGGTGTTCCTCCCGACGTACGGGCTCTTCGACGAAGAGCGGTTCGTCGACCGCGGACGGGACGTCCGTGCATTCGAGACGCCGTGGGGCAAGGCGGCGATGCTCGTGTGCGAGGACGTGTGGCACAGCCTGACGCCGTCGATCGCCGCGCTGGACGGCGCGCAGCTGATCTTCGTCCCGACGGCGCCGCCGGCGCGCGGGGCCTGGCCGAAGCATGACGGCGTGCCGGGGCCGGCAAGCATGTCGCGGTGGGAGCGGCTCGCGCGCGACATCGCCGACGAGCATGGCGTGTACGTGGCACTCGTCCACCTGTCCGGGAGCGAGGGCGGGAAGCTCTTTCCGGGGCAGTCGATGGTCGCGGGGCCGCGCGGCGAAGTTCGCGCGCGCGGGATGTTG
>DASTYL010000266.1:0-8940 GCA_035764975.1 Gemmatimonadaceae bacterium
AGCAACTGGCGCGCGGACCGCGGCGCGCGCAACATCGCCGCGCTGAACCCCCGCAGGGCGACCGCGGGGTATCCCGCGTTCCGGAGCAGCTCCGCGACGTCGCAGAGCGCGGCCACCTTCTCGTCCCCGGCGGGGGCGAGCTCGTACGCCGCCCAGGCATGCAGGGCCGCCATGTCGTAGTCACCGGCGGCGCTCGCGCTCACCATGAGCCCCTGATGCGCGACCTGCCGCGACTCGGGCGCCGCGCCGGTCAGGCCCAGGGCCTGGGTGAAGCGGCGGCGCGCGTCCGGATGATTCCCCCGGATCTGCGCGAGGAGCCCGAGCCCGACCCAGGCGCGGGCCACGACCGCATCGACCCGCGCGTCCCGGCCGAGCTTCTCGGCGGCTTCGTAGTGCTTCGTCGCCACCTCGACGTCGCCGAGCTGGCGCGCCGTGCGTCCCTGCAGGGCGAGAATGACCCCCTGCACCTCGACGCGCCGGGCATCGTCCGGGATCTCCGCCACGACGAGGCGGAGCGCCGCATCGTACGCGGCATACGCGAGGTGGAAGCGCGCGCCGTCCTCCATGGCGATCGCGGACCGGACGGCCATCTCCACCACCGGCGGCGGTGCGAAGGACATCGTCACCGGCAGCGCGCGGACCCCGGCGTCGGGGCCGAGCGCATCCGGGGCGGCAAGGTCGGTCGCCGCGTCGAGGATGCCGCCACGCTGCGACGGCGCGACGTCCACGGCGCTCTGGAGCAGCGTCACGACCTGGAGCCAGCGCGCGTCCGCGGGACCGGCGGCCGTGGGATCGGCCGCGAGGTCCTGACGGAAGGCGTCGAGTGCGGAGCGAGGAATCAGCATCTCATCGCATTGTGATGGGAGCAGCGGCCTATGGCAATAATGATTTGCCGAGCGACGGAAACTCGTGGCCTGCGGATCGTCGAATGTTACGGCGCGTGACGGTAACCCCTCACATCGTACGCTATCCTGTACGGGAATGTCCGACGCCGGACGGCAACCCCGGCACCCGGAACCCCGGACTTCGATTGAATTCCTCCCTGCGCCCTCAAGTCCTGATCGTCGAGGATGAGCCCGCCATTGCGAGGGTGTTCGCGCGGTTCCTGAGGACCAGCGGGTTCGATCCCGTCACCGCGTCGGCCGGCAGCATCGCGCTCGGGCTGCTCTCGGCCCAGCGCTGGGACGCCGTCGTGATCGACCTCCACCTCGCCAACGGCCCCGACGGCGACGAGGTGATCCGGCTGGCCACGGCCCGTGACCCCGGCCTCCCCGCCCGGACGATCTTCACCACCGGCGACCTTCGTCCCGAGGGGGCGGAGCGGGTCGCGCGGCTCCGGTGCAGCGCCTCCCTCGCGAAGCCCTTCCCGGCGGCGCATCTCATCGAGGTCGTGCGCCAGGTGGTGGAGCGCGACCGCGTGCGGGCGGCCGAAGGGCGGCGTCGGGCGTGATTCAGCCGCTCGCCGAAGAGCTGGTGTCAGGCGTGATTCCGACGCGCCTCACGACCCTGCACACTTCCTGCTAATCCTCGACGGGAGACTCCGCCCGACACACCACTCCCCAGCCGCGTCACCCGACACCGATGCCACCCAGGACGCCCCCGCCCAGGAGACCCGCGCGCGAGCGGCTGCGGGGATGGCGCGCCGCGGCCGCCTTCGGGCCCGCGCTCGTGGTGCTGCTGCTCGGTGCCCTGATCTCCGCGAGCGAGCAGGGCTACACGCGGAGCTTCGCACGAGTGGAGGAGGGGGTCCGCACGGAATCGGCGGTGGAGCGCGCGTTCAGCACCTTGCGGGACGTCGAGATCGGCCAGCGGGGGTACCTGATCTCCGGCGACTCCCAGTACCTGGCCTCGTACGAGGCTCGAAAGCGCGAGGTCCGGCGCGGGGTGGAGGCGCTGCTGCGCGCCCCCTCGGGGCTCCAGCATCAGGCGGCGCTTCGCGACATCGCGGACCTCACCGAGCGCCGCCTCGCGCGCCTCGATTCCGGCATCGCGATCATGCAGGCCCACGGGCAGGACTCCGCGCATGCCTTCGTCAGCCTGCCGGCCGGGCGCGCGATCATGGACTCGATCCGTGCGCGCATCGACACGCTGCGCATCGCGCGCGAGCACAACATCGGCGCGTGGCGTGACACGGAACGCCTCTACCACCGCTGGCTGGACGTGGGCGTGTTCCTGGGGACGCCGCTGGCGGTCATCCTCGCCCTCATCGGCACGACGAGCCTGGCGAGGTCCGAGCGCGCGCAGCGCGTGCTCACGGAGCAGGCGCTGCGCGACAACGAGGTGCGGCGCACGGCGGAGCAGGCAGTCCACCGCGGCGCGGTGCGCGCCCGCGTGCTGGCGGATGCCGGCGCCGCGCTCTCGAGCTCCCTGGATGCGGAGCACGCCCTCGACGCGACCGCACGGTCCGCCGTGCCCGACCTCGCGGACCTGTGCATCGTGGACCTCGTCCGGCTCGACGGCCATCCCCGCCGCGTCGCGGTGGCGCACAAGGATCCGGAGGTCGTGCGGCTCGTGCGCGACGCTGCGGGCCACGGCGACGCGACGGGCCTGCCGATGGAGCAGGCGATCCGGACGAATCGGCCGGTCGTCATCCCCGCCGACGCCGGCCGCGCGCTGGAAGCGGGCATGCACGACGCCACGCGGCTCGCGGCGATTCGCGCCGCCGACATCGGCTCGCTCGTCTCCGTGCCGATGCAGACGCGGAACGCGACCGTCGGCGCGCTCACCCTCGTACGCTCCCGCGCGCGCGCGGAGCCGTTCACCGAGGAGGACCTCTCGACGGCGACGGAGCTCGCGCGTCGCACGGCCTCCGCGATCGAGACCGCCCGGGTGTTCCGCATCGCGGTGGCGGCGCGCGCCGAGGCGGAGGAGGCGAACCGCGCGAAGAGCACCTTCCTCGCGACGATGAGCCACGAGCTGCGCACGCCGCTCAACGCGGTGCTCGGCTACGTGGACCTGCTGGACGCGGAGGTCGCGGGGCCGCTCACGGTGTCGCAACGCGACTACATCAGGCGCGTGCGCACGAGCGGGCGGCACCTGCTCCACCTCATCGCCGAGATCCTCGACCTCGCGAAGGTGGAGGCTGGGCAGATGCAGGTTCGGCGCGATCCGGTGCGGGTGGCGCAGGTCATCGGCGGCGCGCTGGAGCTCGTGCGGCCGCTGGCCGACACGCGCCGCATCACGCTCGACCTGCAGTGCGCGCCGGCGATCGCGCTGCTCGGCGACGAGGACCGCGTGCGACAGATCGTGCTGAACCTGCTCTCGAACGCGGTGAAGTTCACGGGACCCGGCGGCCGCGTCACGGTCGAGTGCACGGACGCAGACCTCGCGACCGATGCGACGGCACGGCTCCCGGGGGACGGGCCGTGGATCGGCATCGCCGTGCGCGACACCGGCCGCGGCATCCCGAGCGAGAAGCTCGAGGCGATCTTCGCGCCCTTCGTGCAGGTGGACTCGGGCCACACGCGCGAGGTGGGCGGCACGGGGCTCGGGCTCTCGATCAGCCGGAGCTTCGCGCGCCTCATGGACGGCGATCTCACCGTCGCGAGCCAGATGGGCGCAGGATCCACGTTCACGCTCTGGCTTCCCGCGGCGCGGGGCCAGGGGGCATCGGAGCAGGCGCGCGCCGTCACCGCCGAGGTGCGCGCGGCTGGCGCCGAACGCCGCATCGAGGTGGGTCGCGCCCTTGGCAGCCGGTCGGCCGAGGTCGTGCGGCATCTCACCGAGCGGCTGCGCAACGAGGCGGAGATCCCCGGCGGGCAGATGATCTCGCAGGCGGATCTCGAGGATCACCTCGCGGGATTCATCACGGACATGGCGCAGTCGCTGACGATCGTGGATGCGCCGGAAGGCGCCGATCGCGCCTCGCTGGCGCGCGACGGCGATGCGCTCCAGTACGCCTTCGCCGTGCGCCACGGCGCGCAGCGGCGCCGGCTCGGCTGGCCCGAATCGGCGCTGCGGCGCGAGTACGCGCTGCTGGCGGACGAGATCGAGCGCGCAGTGCGGCGGAGCTTCGGCCGCGAGCTGGACGGGATCGCCGAGGATGTGCTGCCGCTGCTGCGGCGGTTGAATGAGGCGGCGATGGAGCGGGCGTTGGAGGGATACCGCTCGTAGCCCCGCCCGCCGGCGCGGCTGCCGCACAGTTCCTGCACGCCCCCGCGCCACTCAACCGAACGAGGAAACATCAATGACGAAGACCGACGATCTCATCCGCGGCCTCAACGAGGACCTGCGCGGGGAGTTCCAGGCGGTGATCATGTACCGCCTGTTCGCGAGCATGGTGCAGGGGCCCTACCGGCAGGAGCTGCGGGCGTTCTTCACGAGCGAGATCCCCGAGGAGCTGGCGCACGCGCAGGTGCTGGCGGACAAGGTCGCCGCGCTCGGCGGCACTCCGGTGGCGGAGGCGGGGCCGGTGAAGGTGGTCGGCGACGCGAAGCAGATGCTGCAGGAGGCGCTGAAGGCGGAAGTCGAGACCATCGCGCGGTACCTCGAGCGCCGGAACCAGGCGGAGGAAGCCGGGGAGCATGGCCTCGCGACGCAGCTCGACGACATCATCATGGATGAGACGCATCATCGCGACGAGTTGAGGCAGATGCTGGCGCGCTGGCCGTAACGGCCGATGCGGAATGCGGGATGCGGAATGCGGAATGCGGGAGACAGATACTCCTCATCCCGCATCCCGTATTCCGTATCCCGCATCCCGTATCCTGTATCCCGCATCCCGCATCCGGCATGAACGTGGTTGCCGGACCCGCGGCACGGCCGTCCACCCGTCATGGATACGCGAGACAGCGGTCTCCTCGAACGCATCGAACGGCTGGAGCGGTCGGTCGCTGCGATCGCGGCGGAGCTCCAGGAGCTGCGCGCCGCGACGGCGCGCCAGCGGCTCTTTCACGGGCCAGCCGCCGCCGGTGGGCAGGCCACCGGCCAGGGCGAGCCCCTCCGGCCGGCTGCCCCCGCGACGGAGGCGCCGCCACGGGGACCCGAACCTCCGCCCTGGCCCGCCGCGACGCACCCGCATCGGGCGGGCTGGACCGCCGACGAAGTCGAAGGGCTCATCGGCCGCTACGGCATGCTGGGCCTCGCCACCCTGACCGGGCTCGCGGCGGTCGGGACCTTCCTCGGCTGGGCCATCACGCAGGGGCTCCTCGGGCCGTCCGTCCGCGTGCTGCTCGGCCTCCTGTTCGCCGCGGGACTCGCGGCCGCCGGTGCATGGATCCGACCCCGCGAGCGCTCGTTCGGTGCGGCGCTGCTCGGAATCGCCCTCGCGGTCGTCCATGTCTGCGGATGGGCCGCCAGCCCCGCGAAGCTCGCGCTGGTCTCCGCGTGGACGGCGCTCGGGGCGACGGTGCTGGCGTCGGCCGCGCTCGCGGCCTTTGCGCATCGCGAGGACGACGAGCCGCTGTGGTGCGTCGGATTCGGCGGCGCCGCGGTGGCCCCGTTCATCACCGGCGGGGACAGCGAGAACCTGCTGCTGCTCACGCTGTACGGCGGCGCGGTGCTGCTGGCCGGGAGCTGGGCACTCGAGCGCCGCGACTGGCGGATCGCGGGGCATGTGCTCACGGCGTCCGCCGCGCTGTTCATCGGTGCGCTGCTCGCCGCGCCACATCGCACCGGCGCTCCGTTGATGGCGCTCGGACTCGCGATCGGCGTCGCGGCCCTGGGCGTCCTGCCGTTCGCGTCGCCGGCGCGGCTCCGCGGGCGCCTCCGCGTGCTCGGCGCCATGGCGGCAGCCGCCGCCTTCGTGAGCGCGGCGACGATGGCGATGCAGGTCGACCGGCCCGTCGTCATGGCCGCCATCGGCGTGTCCGGACTCGCGTGGCTGCTCATGCTGCACCGGACCGCGAAGCTGCCTGCCGGCACGATCCCGGAGAGCGTCACGGCGGAAGGCACGATGATCCTGAACTGGATCGACGCCGCCGTCATCCCGCTCGCCTTCCTGCTCGCGGGCCTCGTGGAAGTGGACGGAACGGACACCGCGGTGGCGTCGGTCGGGGCGGCAGGGGCGGTCGCGATGGCGGCCTTCGTGATGTATCGCCGGCGGGGAACCCTGCGCGACGCCGGCGTGTTCGCGCTGTGCATCGCCGTGCTCGTCGCCGCGTTCAACGGCGCCGCCGAAATCCCGCAGTGGCGCATTGCGGTGATGGCGGCGGTGGCGGTGGGGCTCGTCCTGGCCGAGCGCTGGCGCACGGCCGGTCCGTGGTATCCGGTGGCGGCGATCACGCTGATCGCCTGCAGCATGGCGGCCCATGGGCGGCTCACCGATCGGGTGGCCTATGCCTACACCCCCATGCTGACGCACGCGTCGGCGCTGGCGGCCATCGTCGCGGCTGCGTGGTTCGCGTTCGCGCGCGCTTCCGCCTCGGGCCGATCGCACTGGAGCGGGCCGGACGTGAAGCCGTTCTTGCAGATCGCCGCCTGGGCATGGGCGTTCCTCTGGGTGCACCAGGAGCTCTATGACGCGTTCAGCCCCACCATCAGCACGCTGCTGCTGATCACGTACTACGCGGCGACGAGCGTGCTCGCGGTGTGGGTGGGCCGCACGCGCGGCGTGCCGGGACTCCGCCACCTGGGCCTCGTGCTGGCGCTGGTCGCATCCGCCGCCGCGGCGCGCGGCGCGGCGCATCTCGATGCGGTGTGGGCGCGGATCGCGGGCTACCTCGTGACGTCGGCGTTCCTGCTCGCGCTGGCGTGGTGGTACCGGGGCAAGCCGAATGCGGGAGGCGGGTTGCGGGATGCGGGCGTTCGCAATCGGTAAATCGGCGAAAAAAGCGGGCGGAGGATTTTCACGGTAAGGGCGCCTGATGGCGAATACCGCCGGGTGAGCGAGTCTCACCCGGCGGTATTCTTTATCGGGAGCGAACGATGGCTTTTGTGAAGAATGTTCAGGTTTTACCACGGGGCACGGAGGACACGGAGGATTCACGGAGCCGGAGCCGAGGCAGTTCCTCCGCGTTCTCCGCGTTCTCCGCGTTCTCCGCGGTGAAATAACGGATCTTCAAGGGATACCGGCACACGGGCGGTGCAGCTCCACTCGCAAAGCGAGCAGTGGCTGTTGGTCAGCAGTGTTCAGGTTTTACCGCGGAGAACGCGGAGAACGCGGAGCAAAGCCGAGGCAGTTCCTCCGTGCGACTCCGTGTCCTCCGTGCCTCCGTGGTGGAAATGCCTTTGCCGTCGGCTGGCCCTCCCTGTTGCAGTCGGCCCGGGCCGAACCGCTGTGTCCGCCTCGACGACGGCGGCGCACCATGTGCATCCGCTCCCGCCGCACCCTAATCAGGCGGAACTTGCGCATGCTCGACAGCGGCAACACGACGTCAATCTGGGCGGCAACCAGCACCGTCCCGACCTACCGTCCCCTCACGCAGAACGCGCGCGCCGAGGTCTGTGTCATCGGCGCCGGGATCGCGGGGATCACGACGGCCTACATGCTCGCGAAGTCGGGCAAGAGCGTCATCGTCCTCGACGACGGCCCGATCGGCGGCGGCGAGACGGGGCGCACCACCGCGCACCTGACGTACGCGCTCGACGACCGGTATTACGTCCTCGAGCAGATCCACGGCCGCGACGGCGCGCGCCTCGCCGCCGAGTCGCACATGGCCGCCGTCAACCGCATCGAGCAGATCGTGAAGCTCGAGAAGATCGATTGCGACTTCAGTCGGCTCGACGGCTATCTCTTTCCGAGCGTGTATCGCGACCCCGCGGAGATCGACAAGGAGTACGAGGCCGCGAAGCGGGCGGGCATCAGCGACATCGAGCGGCTCGACCGCGCGCCGCTGCCCGGCTTCACCGCCGGCCCCGCGCTGCGCTTCCCGGACCAGGCACAGTTCCACATCCTGAAGTACCTCACCGGCGTGGCGCGCGCGGCGGAGGCGGCCGGCGCGAAGATCCACACCGGCGACACGATGCACGTCAACCGCATCGAGGACGCCAAGGACGGCGGGCCGTGCACCGTCGGCACGACGGGCGGCATCACGATCACCTGCGACCACGTCTGCGTCTGCACCAACGCCAGCATCGCGGAGATGTTCGGGACCAACGCGATGCAGGCGCCGTATCGCACCTACGTCGTCGGCTTCCGCATCCCGCGCGGCAGCGTCCCGCACGGCCTCTACTGGGATACGGCGGATCCGTATCACTACGTGCGGACGCAGACGCTCGATCCGCACACCGAGCCGACCAAGGGCACGGTGCTCCACGACGTGCTGATCGTCGGCGGCGAGGACCACAAGACGGGGCAGGCCGACGACATGGACGAGCGCTGGCGCTGCCTCGAGGAGTGGACGCGTGAGCGGTTCCCCACCGCGGAGGACGTGATGTACCGGTGGAGCGGCCAGGTGCTCGAGCCGGCGGACATGCTCGCGTTCCTCGGCCGCGCGCAGGGGATGCAGCGCGTCTACGAGATCACCGGGGACTCCGGCAACGGGATGACGCACACGACCATCGGCGCGATGATCCTGAACGATCTCGTGCACGGCCGCGAGAATCCCTGGGCGGCGCTCTACGATCCGTCACGCGTGCGCGCGGCGACGCCCTCGATCATGGAGTTCCTCAAGGAGAACATCAACGTCGCGGCGCAGTATCGCGACTACGTCACGCCGGGCGAGGTCGGTTCCACGGACGACATCCCGCGCGGCGAGGGACGGGTGATCCGCCGCGGCCGGCAGAAGATCGCCGCCTACAAGGATGAATCAGGGACGCTGCACGAGCGGTCCGCCGTGTGCACGCACCTCAAGTGCATCGTGGACTGGAATCCGGGCGAGAAATCCTGGGACTGCCCCTGCCATGGCTCGCGCTTCGACCCGATGGGCAAGGTGCTGAACGGGCCGGCGGTGGAGCCGCTGGGCGACGTCGAGTGAGCGCGATTGTCACGTGACAAGGTCTTCTCCGCGTTCTCCGCGTTCTCCGCGGTTCAAGGCTGTGTCAGAAAAGGCCTGAACCGCG
>DASTYL010000267.1:0-8151 GCA_035764975.1 Gemmatimonadaceae bacterium
CGCGTATCGTTCCGGCGACAACTGAACCGAGCGGACGGGGACCACGGAAACCGGTGTGAGACCGGTGCGGCCCCGCCACTGTAACGGGCACTCGAAGGTGCGCTCGAATCGCCACTGACTCCGGTCGGGAAGGCGAGCGCATCGCCCGGAGCCAGGAGACGACCTTCGTCCGCGCCACACTTGCAGACCCTCGGGGGAGGGCTGGTGGCGCTCGATGCACGAGGACGCAGTCTCCCGTGCCGCCAGCGTTTCCGGGCATCCTCCCACCAGGGCATGGATGCCCGTCGTGCTTTCATCGCGCTGGTTCGCCGGATTCATCACGCTGGTCGGAGTGCTCGCGTGCGGAGAGCCGCGCCCGGCGGGAGACGCGCGGCATCCGTCGAACAGTTCCGTCTCCAGCGCGGTGGACGATTACGGGGCGCCGCTTCCCACCGGCCGCACCTTCACGCGCATCGTCGCGCTGGAGCCCGCGACGACGGAGATCCTCTTCGCCATCGGCGCCGGCGACCGCCTCGTGGGCCGGACGCGGCACGATCTCTATCCCGACTCCGCCCGGCTGATCCCCGATGTCGGCGAGGGCATCCGACCGAACATCGAGGCGATCATCGCAGTGCGCCCCGATCTCGTCGTGCTCTATGCGAGCGACGACAACCGCGCGACCCGCGATCGGCTGCGGACCATGGGAATCGAGGCGGTCGCGTTCCGCAGTGACCGGATCGCGGATTTCGAGCGAATCACGCTGGCGCTGGGACGCCTCGTCGGCGATACCGTCCGCGCGCGGGCGGTCCGGGATTCGGTGGCGCGCACGCTCGCGAACGTGCGTGACGCGACGCGCGATCTCGAGCGGCCGACGGTGCTGATGCCCGTCTGGTTCAATCCACTCTTCGTCATCGGCGGCGCGAGCTTCATGAACGAGCTCGTGGACATCGCCGGCGGCCGGAACGTCTACGACACGCTCGCGGCTCCGTCGCCGCAGGTGACCTTCGAGGACGTGGTGCGGCGCGACCCGGATGTGATCCTCGTCGGGCCGCTCGGGCGCGAGCGCATCACGACGAGCCCGGCGTGGCGCGTGCTGCGCGCCGTGCGCGACGGGCGCGTCGTTGCCTACGACACGCTCGTCACCGGCCGTCCCGGCGTCCGCCTGGGTGAAGCGGCCGTATCGCTCGCGCGGCTGCTGCATCCCGGCGTCAGCGTGGCGCCGCGATGAGGCCGCGCCACGCGGTGCGCTGGCTCCTCCTGGCTGCCGGTGTCGTCGTCGCGGCCATCGCGGGCGTGGCCCTGGGCGCGGTGCCGATCGCGCTCGGCGACGTGTGGGCCGCGCTCGTCGGCGAGGGCGATCCGACGGCCGTCGCGGTCGTGCGGACGCTGCGAATGCCGCGCGTGGCCCTGGGGGCGCTCGTCGGCGCGGCGCTCGGGATGTCCGGCGGCGCGCTCCAGGGCGCGCTGCGCAACCCGCTCGCCGAGCCGTATTTGCTGGGCGTCTCCGGCGGCGCGGCCGTCGGCGCGAGCGTCGCCTTCGCCCTCGGCGCGCCCTTCGCGGCGGTGCCGCTCGCCGCGTTCGTCGGTGCATTGCTCGCCGTCGGGCTCGCGCTGACCGTGGCCAGGAGCGGCGCCCGCAGCGACCCGCGCGTCCTGCTGATGGCGGGCGTCGTCGTCGGCGCCTTTGCCAACGCGACGATCATGATCGCGCTGGCGAACCTGAGCGGCAGCACGGTGCGGAATGCGCTGTGGTGGATGATGGGCTCCGTCGCCGACGCGAGCTGGAGCCAGGTGCGCTGGCTCGCCCTCTACGCGGTCCTCACCGGCGGGGCGCTCGTCATCCGGGCGCGGCAGATCGACCTGCTGTCGCTGGGGGAGGATGCGGCGGCGGGGCTGGGCCTCGATGCCGATCGCGCCGCGCCGCGGATCTACGTGACGGCGTCGCTGCTCGCCGCCGCGACGGTGGCGGCCGCGGGCCTCGTCGGCTTCGTCGGACTCGTCGTTCCGCACATCGCACGGGCCCTCGGCTTCCGGCGCCATCGCGGCCTGCTCGTCGCCAGCGCGCTTGCCGGCGCCACGCTCGTGATGCTCGCCGACGTCGCCGCCCGCACCGCGCGCCCGCCCGCCGAGCTCCCCTTGGGCGCCGTCACGGCGATCATCGGCGTGCCGTTCTTCCTCTCCCGAATCCGGCGGCTCGCATGATCGCGTTCGATGCGGTGACCGTCCGGTATCGCGGGGCGCCGCGCCCCGCGCTGCGCGAGGTGAGCCTCGTGGCGCCGCGCGGCGCGCTCACGGCCGTCGCGGGCCCCAACGGAAGTGGCAAGAGCACCCTCGTGCGCGCCCTGATCGGGCGACAGCCGCTCGACGCGGGCACGGTGCGCATCGATGGGGTATCGACGGCCGACATGCCGCGCCTGTCGATCGCCCGCCGGGTCGCCGTCGTGACGCAGCGGGAGGAGGGCACGTTCTCGCTCCCGGTGCCGGAGTACATCGCGATGGGGCGGTACCCGCACCTCGGAGGCTGGCGCGGGCTCGGCGCGGACGACCGGGTGGCGATCGACCGCGCCGTCGCACTCACCGGGGTCGCGCCGCTCCTCGACCGGCGCCTCGACGCGCTCTCCGGCGGCGAATGGCAGCGCGTCCGGCTCGCGCGGGCGATCGCGCAGGGCGGCGACGCGATCGTGCTCGACGAGCCCACGACCTTTCTCGACATCGCCCACGAGATGCTCGTGTTCGAGCTGCTGGCGCAGCTTGCGCACGCTGAAGGCCTCGCGGTGCTCCTCGTGAGTCATCAACTCAACCTCGTCGCCCGCTTCGCCGATCACATCGTCCTGCTGCACGAGGGCGCCGTCGCCTCCAGCGGGACGGCGGCCGACGTGATGCAGGGGCCGGTGCTCGAGCGTGTCTACGACTGGCCGCTGCTCGTGGCGCGCGACCCGGTCGTCGGCGCCCCCGCCCTCATCCCGCTTCGCCGGCGCCCGAGCGCCCGGTGATCATGCTTCGCAACCAGAGCGCTCACATGTCTCGCCTGATTCGCGTGATCGTATTGCTCCTCACCGCGATCCCCACCGTCAGTTTCGCGCAGGCCGCGGCCGATACGGCGCGGGTGGCACCCGTCTTCGTGACGGCGACGCGGATTCCCCTGCGGGCCGACGCGATCCCCGCCTCGGCCACCGTCGTCACCGGAACGGAGCTGCGCGCGCAGGGCATCACCCACCTCGCGGAGGCGATGCGGCTCGTCCCCGGAGTGATCGTCGCCCAGTCCGGCTCGTACGGTGCCCCCGCGTCGCTGTTCGTACGCGGCGGCCAGGCGAACTACACGAAGATCCTCATCGATGGCGTTCCGGCGAACGAGCCGGGGGGCGCCTTCGATTTCGGCACGCTCACGCTCGACGACGTCGAGCGCATCGAGATCGTGCGCGGGCCGAGCAGTGTGGCGTGGGGCTCGGACGCGCTGTCGGCCGTGGTGCACGTGATCACGAAGCGTGGCGCCGTCGACCGGGGCAGCATCGCCGGCGGAGGCGGGACGTTCGGAACGCGCGACGTCAGTGCCGCCGTCGAGCGTTCAGCCGGCGCGTGGCGCGGGGCAGTCAGCGGCGCGCGCCACATATCGGCGGGCACCTACGCGCTCAACAGCGCCTATCGAAACGCGCTGGCCAGCGGATCCGCCGGCTGGACCGGCGCGTCGACCTCGCTGCGGCTGAACGGACGCTACGCGAGCACCCGCGCACACTTTCCCACGGATTTCACCGGCGCGCCCGTCGACCCCAACTCGTACCGGACCGAGGAGCGCGCCAGCGCCTCCGCCGAGGCCGGGCGTGCCATCGGCCCCGCCACTGCACGGCTGATCGCCACCCACGCTCTGGTGAGCGCGTCGTCGGTGAATCCCGCGGATGTGCAGCCGGGCACCTCCGACTCGTACGACACCAGGACGCGACGGCAGCAGCTCGAGCTGCGGGCCGACATCCCGCTCGCTCCTGCACTGACCGCGTCGGTGGGCGGTGTCGCGGAGTGGCAGCGGCGGGCAAGCGCGTCGAACGTCATCACGACATCGCCGGATGCACCCGCGACGACGACGCGGACGGCCGGCAGCGCCGCTCGCGCCAACCAGGGCGCCTTCGTCGAGCTCGTTGCATCGGTGCGTGCGACGACGGCGACCGCGGGGGGGCGGCTCGATCGCAGTGAGATGTACGGGGACTTCGCCACCTACCGCATTGGCGTCTCCCAGGGGGCGTGGATGGGCGCGCGGCTGCGCGCCTCGGTGGGGACGGCGTTTCGCGAGCCGTCGTTCGACGAGGCACTGCCGGGCGCGTTCTCGACGGGCAATCCCGACATCCGTCCGGAGCGGACGGCGAGCTGGGAGGTCGGCGTGGAGCAGGCGCTTGCGGATGACCGGGTGATGCTTGGCGCCACGTACTTCTCGCAACGGTTCACCGACATGATCGACTACTTTGCCGGCGAGTATCCGGGCCGGTTCGAGAACGTGGCGGCGGCGCGCGCGCGCGGCACCGAGCTCGAGGCGCGCCTCCGTCCCGCGCGCGCCTGGACCATCGATGGCAGTCTCACCATCCTCCGGACGCGGGTCGAGACGGCGGGGTTCGGCGGGGCGTTCCTCGACGGACGGCCGCTGCTCCGGCGGCCCGAGCGAACCGCCAGCGCGGGCGTGCGCTACGCGGAACGTGGCGCGTCCGTCGGCGCGCGGGTGGCATTCGTGGGGGAGCGGCAGGACGTGCGCTTCTCCTACGGCCCCCCGTATGCCGCCGAGGAGACACTGCCTGGCTACGCGAAGCTGGACCTTTCCGCCGAGCTGCCGGTGCTGACGCGGCGCGCGGGCTCGCTTGCCGCGACGCTCCGCGTGGACAATGCGCTGGGGGCCGAATTCGAGCCCGCGGCTGGCTACCGGGCTCCCGGCCGCGCCGTGCTGGCCGGGCTGCGCGCGGCATTCTGATGGTGCGCGCGAGGACCGCCGCGTTCGAGGGGCCGCCGGCGCTGTAGATTGCGGGCGTGCCCCTCGTCTCGACCGACGCGATCGTCCTCCACGCCTTCGATTATCTCGAGTCCTCGCGCATCCTGCGCCTGCTGACACGGGACGCCGGCGTGCGCTCCGTGCTCGCGAAGGGGATGCGGAAGTCCGCGCGTCGCTTCGGTGGCGCCGTGGACCTGTTCACCCGGGGCACCGCGCACCTGTACACGAAATCAGGGCGCGACCTCGACACGCTGGCCGGGTTCGAGGACGTGCGCGCACGCCTCGAGCTGGCGACGGACATGGCCCGGTTCACCGGCGCCGCCGTCGTGGCGGAGCTCGTGCTGCGCTTCGCGCGCGAGTCCGAGGCGGATGCACGCCTCTTCGACACCCTGGGTACTGCGCTCGATGACATCGCGAGCTCGACGGGGCCAGCCACGGTGGCAGCCGTCCTGCGCGGCTGCTGGCGACTCGTCGCGGAGCTCGGGTTCGCGCCGTCGGTCGATGCGTGCAGCGAGTGCCACACGCCGTTCGCCGCGGACGAGCCCGTCCTCTTCTCCCATCCGGCCGGTGGCGCCCTCTGCCAGCGATGCGGGCGGATCGCCCGCGGCCGGCTGCTCCCGCCCGCCGCACGCGCCGCACTCACCGGGTGGCTCGGCGGCGCAGACGTGACGCTCGGGTCGGAGGCCGAGGTGCGAGCCCACCAGCGGCTCCTGCGCGAGTTTCTCGAGGAGCACCTCACCGACGGGCGGCCGCTCCGGGCATTCGCGGCGTGGGAGACGGAGCGCTGGACCGACCGGTGACGGTGGGGCACCATCGGCGCCTCCGGATCCTGCCATTGCGGCACGGAAATGCGGCACCCACGTTGCACCCGAACGACTGACCGTCACGTCGCTCCGCGGGTTGCGGTGCCGGGCGGGATGATTCCGACCGAGGGCCACTGATCCCGTGCGCCCGTTCGCCGAACGCGCCATTTCACCACCGGATCGATGATCAATCCCGAGAAACTCACCCTGAAGAGCGGTGAAGCGCTCAACGAGGCGATCGCCGCAGCCCGCCGCGCCGGCAACCCGCTCGTCTACGATCTGCACCTGCTTCTGGCGCTGCTCGACCAGGACGAGAGCATCGTCGTGCCCGTGCTGCAGAAGGTCGGCGCGAGCGTGGCGGCGATCCGGGACCAGTTGCAGCGTGAGCTGGCGCGCCTGGCGAAGCAGTCCGACGCGCAGCCGACCATGTCGCGCGAGCTCAACCAGGTGCTCGACCGCGCCGAGGTGGAAGCGAAGCGCCTCGGCGACGAGTACGTGTCCACCGAGCACCTGCTGCTGGCGCTGGCCGAGGTGCGCACGGAGAGCCGCACGATCCTCAACAATGCCGGCGCGACGCACGCGACGCTGGACGCCGCGCTCACCGCCGTGCGCGGGTCGCACCGGGTCACCGACCAGACGCCGGAGACGCAGTACCAGGCGCTGCAGCGCTACACGCGCGACCTCACCGAGGTGGCGCGCCAGGGCAAGCTCGATCCGGTGATCGGCCGCGACGAGGAGATCCGCCGCGTCGTGCAGGTCCTCTCGCGCCGCACGAAGAACAACCCGGTGCTCATCGGCGAGCCGGGCGTTGGCAAGACGGCGATCGTCGAGGGGCTCGCCCAGCGCATCGTCAACGGGGACATCCCGGAGGGGCTCAAGGGCAAGCGGCTGCTCCAGCTCGACCTCGCGTCGCTGGTGGCGGGCGCGAAGTTCCGCGGCGAGTTCGAGGAGCGGCTCAAGGCGGTCCTCAAGGAGCTCACCGAAGGGGAAGGGCAGTTCATCGTCTTCATCGACGAGATGCACACGCTCGTCGGCGCGGGCAAGGCTGAAGGTTCGATGGACGCCGGCAACATGCTCAAGCCGATGCTCGCGCGCGGCGAGCTGCGCGTCGTCGGCGCAACGACGCTGGACGAGTATCGCCAGCACATCGAGAAGGACGCCGCGCTCGAGCGGCGCTTCCAGCCGGTGTACGTCGGCGAGCCCACCGTCGAGAGCACGATCGCGATCCTGCGCGGCCTCAAGGAGCGGTACGAGGCGCATCACGGCGTACGCATCACCGACGGCGCCGTCGTCGCCGCGGCCACGCTGTCGCACCGCTACATCGGCGACCGCTTCCTGCCGGACAAGGCCATCGACCTGCTCGACGAAGCCGCCTCGCGCCTGCGCATCGAGATCGACTCGATGCCGCAGGAGATCGAGGACGTCGAGCGCCGCATCATGCAGCTCGAGATCGAGCGCACGGCGCTGCAGAAGGAGAAGGACAAGGCCGCGGTGGAACGGCGCGAGGCCCTCGAGCGCGAGATCGCCGAGCTGCGCGAGAAGTCATCGGGCATGAAGGCGCAGTGGCAGCAGGAGAAGGAGACGCTCGGCGCCGTCGGCCGGATCAAGCAGCAGATCGACCAGACGCGCGTCGAGGCGGAGCAGGCCACACGCGCCGGGGACCTGACGAAGGCGGCCGAGCTCACCTACGGGCGCATCCCGCAGCTCGAGGGCGAGATGCGCGAGGCGGAGAAGCGCCTGGCCTCACAGGATGGGGGACGCCCCCAGTTCCTCAAGGAGGAGGTCACCGAGGAGGACATCGCGGAAGTCGTCGCGCGGTGGACGGGCATCCCCGTCTCGCGGATGATGGAGAGCGAGCGCGCGCGGCTGACGAAGCTGGACCAGGAGCTCGCGCATCGCGTCATCGGCCAGGACGAGGCGGTGCAGGCGGTCGCGAACGCGGTGCGCCGCTCGCGCGCCGGCCTGCAGGATCCCAACCGGCCGATCGGCTCGTTCATCTTCCTCGGCCCCACCGGCGTCGGCAAGACGGAGACGGCCCGCGCGCTCGCGGAGTTCCTCTTCGACGACGAGCATGCGATGGTGCGCATCGACATGTCCGAGTACATGGAGAAGCACGCCGTCGCGCGGCTCATCGGCGCGCCGCCGGGCTACGTCGGTTACGAGGAGGGCGGCCAGCTCACCGAAGCCGTGCGGCGTCGTCCCTACACGGTCATCCTGTTCGACGAGATCGAGAAGGCGCATCCGGACGTCTTCAACATCCTCCTGCAGATCCTCGACGACGGCCGGCTCACCGACTCGCAGGGCCGCACGGTGGACTTCCGCAACGCGGTCGTGATCATGACGTCGAACGTCGGCTCGGGCTACATCCTCGAGCAGTTCGAGTCGGCGCCATGGGAAGCCATC
>DASTYL010000268.1:0-4928 GCA_035764975.1 Gemmatimonadaceae bacterium
GCTCGACGGGCGCCGGTTCAGCGACGCGCCAGGGGATCCACGGCCTCAGGTGCGCGACGTTCGCCTCGAGGATCGGCTGGAGCCGCACGGCATCGTCCGCACACCAGCGGCGAAGGAGGAGACGGGCGGTGCGGTATTCAGTCGGAACCGGCATCAGTGGGGACAGGTGATGATCATGCGCGGTCATTCTCGCGGTCGCCCGCCCCGTCGCCGATAGAGCCACCATCCGAGGAGCAGCCCCACGACGAGCAGGACGAGGAGCACCGTAGAGAGCGGCCACTCACCCTGCGCCCCGACCCAGACGACCCTCACGTCGGCGGTCGGGCCGCTGTCCGCCGGCTGCCCGGCGATGGCCTGCGAGAATGTCACGACACCCTCACTGGATAAGGAAGTGTTCAGGGGCGGAGTCGCCGGTCCGCGCCGTACGGCAGCACCTCCGGCTGCTCCCCCGCGCGCAGCCGCTCCTGCAGCGCGATCCACCAGTCCGCATCGAGCAGGTCTGCGTGCTCCGACAGAAACACATCGCGGAAGTGGCCTCGCGGGACCATGAACGCCAGCAGCTCCTCCGGAAACACATCGTCGTCGTGCACGTGGTACCATGGCTCCGCGGAGAGCTCGTCCTCGTCGGTCGCGGCGACCGGCATCCGGCGGAAGGTGCAGTCGGTCACTGCCGCCAGCTCGTCGTAGTCGTAGAAGATCACGCGCCCGTGGCGGCTCACCCCGAAGTTCTTGAGGAGGAGGTCCCCGGTGAAGATGTTCGCGGCCGCCAGCTCCTTGATGGCCCGGCCGTAGTCCAGGATCGCCGCGTCGGCGTCGGCCGGTGCGGCCTCCTGAAGATAGAGGTTGAGGGGGCGCAGGCGCCGCTGCGTGTAGAGCTGGCCGATGGCGACGCGGTCACCGTCCGCGCGGACGACCGAGGGCGCATCGTGCAGCAGCTCCCGCAGCAGCGGATCCGGGAAGCACTCCCGCGGAAAGGCGAGCCCCTGGAAGAGCTGCGCGTCCGCGAGCCGCCCCACGCGATCGCGCAGGAACACCCGCCGGTACTGTCCCATCACCTCGGTGCGCGTCGTGCGCTTGGGGGCGCCGATGCGGTCCCTGATGATCTTCAGCACGATGCTGAACGATGGCAGCGTGATCACGCTCATCACGAGCCCCGGCGTGCCCTCGGCGACCGCGAACTCCGCACCGGGAGTGGCGAGGTGATGCGTCAGCTCGCGATACAGCTCCGTCTTTCCGTGCTTGTGATATCCGAGCGCCGTGTACAGCTCATCGACGCGCTTCAGCGGCATCAGCTCGCGGAGGAAGGCGACGACCGCTCCCGGCTTCGCGACGTCCACGTGGAAGTAGGACCAGGCGAAGCCGAAGACGATCGAGAGGTCGTCCTCGTCGGTGAGGAGCGCATCGACCACCGCGCCCTCGGGCGATCCGCGCAGCGCGACGAGCAGCGGCAGCATGCGCTCCCCGGCGGTGATCCTCCCCACGAGGTACGCACCCCGAGCGCGATAGAAGACACTCTCCAGGATCTCGATCTGTTGCGGCACGGCGGCGCCCCACGCCTGCGCGATACGCGCTCGAAGCGCCTCCGCCAGAAGCACGGCATCGGCGTCGCGATCCGCGAAGCGGTGCGGCACAGCGGTCAGGAGCGCAACGACGGCATCGTCGAGTGACATCGCGTCGCCGAGGCGGAGGACCCGACAGCATGCCTCCACGCCGTCGCGCGGCTCATCGTCGCTCCACGGCCGGTGGAACTCGATCGCGGCGTCGACCCCTACCGTATCGAATGCGACACGGGTGACGGAGCTGAAGAACGTCTCCGCGATCTCCTCGTCGTCACGCCCGGCGACGAGTCCGGCGTAGACGTCGCGCATGGCGATCCAGAACGCGTGATCTGCCCGCGGCCCCGCGTGCGTCTCGACCTCCACGAGGGCACGGACCACGTGCTGCCCGTACAGCCGCAGGCGATCCGCCGACTCGCCCGCGATCGCCTGCCAATCCCCGGTCTCGAAGAAGCGCGCCATGCGATGCGCGCTTCCTCGAAACGCCAGGTGCCACGCCTCGAAGCTGTCGCGCAGCGCAACGGCGGCACCGCGGGGTGAGCCGCGGCCGGAGGTGTCCGCTGACACTTACCGCGACGGCTCTCCAGGCGGACGCAGCCCGCGCTGCTCGCCCGCCGTCGCGGCGGTCGGCTTGTCCTCACCCAGGTTCAGCGCGTTGAAGACGAGTGCGGCGACCGCGCCCCCGAGCAGGTTGGCCGCGAGGTAGATCCAGATGTTGCCCATCGCCGACAGGCCGAGCATCGTGATGCCCACGGCCACCGCCGGATTGAACGCTCCGCCGGAGATCCCGCCGACGGCGTATGCCCCCGCGGTGACGGTGAAGCCGATCGCCAGCCCGTAATGCGAGTTGCCTTCGTTTCCGCGCGCCGTGGCGACGTTGAGCACGACGTACACCAGCGCGAAGGTGAAGAGGAACTCGGCCAGCAACGCAGCCGCGATCACCGGCTGCATCGGCGTGACCGCCACGTCACCCTTGAGGAAGCCGACGGCCAGGGCGGCGAGCACGGCGCCGACGACCTGCGCCACCCAGTAGCCGCCGAGCTCCGCGGCCGTCGCCCGACCCCGGAGGAAGACGCCGAGCGTGACGGCCGGGTTGTAGTGGCCGCCGGAGATGTGGCCACCGGCGAAGATCATGACCATCAGTGCCGCGCCGATCGCGATCGGCGCAAGGTCGCCCGCACCCGGCGCGATCACCACCTGCCCGATCGTGAACACGAGGAAGAATGTGCCGATCGCCTCGACAATCAGTTTGCGTGTCATGTCTTTCCAGGTCGGTTGTGGCCAGTGTCGTGGCGCGCGTCGTCCCGGGCGGGAGGGCGTGCCGAGGGTGGCTCCGTCAGCCGGATGCCAATATACAGTGAACCGCCGTGCCTGCCTGGAAAAGCGGGCGGAGGATCACGGAAACCGCAGGATGGCGAATACCGCCGGGTGGGCGGATCACACCCGGCGGTTTCTCATTTCCACAGATTTCAGGCTGGCACCGCGGGTAACGCTCGATCCTCGATCGATGCGATCCCGCCGTTTCCGTGCAGATCCTCCGCCCGCTGTCGACTAGCCGTGTTCAGGGCTTTCACCGCGGAGAACGCGGAGAACGCGGGGCGTTCCTCCGCGCTCTCCGCGTTCTCCGCGGTTCAAAAAGAGCTCAACAGGATACGGGTGCCTGATCTTCCGCACCCACACCTGCTCAGGTCATTCGGCCATCTGCCCCCGGAGCCGGTGCACATACTCCGTGATCGCCCGCGACTGGCTCTCCCCATCGAGCCCCGCCTCGGCGACGACCATCGCCCCCGGGCCGCTGCCGAGGAAATGGCCGCCCATGTACGGGTGCAACGTGTACCTGCGCCCGAGGTCCGACGTGATCCAGCGGTACATCGTCGGCAGCGTGAAGTCCGTGATTCCCATCGCCACCTGTCGGTGCGCCGCCGGGAAGATCGCCTCGCGCTCCTCGGCCGGCAGCGCGTCGAACAGCTCGACCGATACCACGGAGTAGACATGGAGGTCGAGCCCTTCGGCTTCGAGCAGCGGGAGGGCGGTCTGCACGAAGGCGTTGGTCACCGCACTGCCCTGAAGCACCACGACGCCGTCACCTTCCCCGCGTGCGACCCGCAGCCGGTAGACCCCCTTGGCGGCGGCCGATGCGGGTTGCAGCCCGAGTGCCGCGCGATCGAGGATCGTCTCCGGCGGACGGGTGACGAAGGGCGCGATGACGGCGGGGCGACGAGCCAATGCGGCCGACACGAGGAACCAGACCTCCTGCGGATCCCAGGGCGTCAGCGTGATCATCGTCCCGGGCGGGAAGTTCTCCTGGAGGAGCTGAAGCGGCTGGGGATCCGCGTGCGTCGGGCCGTCCTCGCCGGTGTTGAGCCCCGCGTGCGCACACACGAGGAAGAACGGCTTGTAGCTCCCGCCGTCCACGGCGTGCAGTGCCTGGTTGCCGATGGCGTGCAGCCGCGCCGCGATATGTCCCAGCGGCGCCATGAACGCGCCGTACGACGATCCCGCTCCGCTGTGCGTGCCGAAGGTCGCGATGCCCGCGAGCATCGCGGTGATCGCATCCTCGCAGATCCCGCCGACCGACAGCGTGCGCGAGTCCGGGTTCGTGCGCCGGTTGTAGAAGCCCGCCGGGAACCCGTCGCCGATCTTGTTGACGCTCGTGGACCCCAGCAGGTCGGCCGCCGCCACGACGAACGCGCCGCCGGACAGCGTGTTGTACCGGTTGAGCACCGACGCCAGCGCCTCGCGCAGCGTGAGGCGGGTCCCCGGCTGCATCGCCACACCGGGATCCGGGCTCCTCGCCGCGGCGTCGGCAGCCGCGAATGCTGGCGCCAGATCGGGCGCGCCGGCGCGCGGCTTCCGCCCGCGCTCGTCGAGCCGCGTGCGCGCACTCCGCAGCTTCCCTGCGAGTGCATCCACGACGGGGCGGTGCTCCTCGAGGTAATGCCGCACGACCTCGAGCGCCTCCCAGTAGCACTGTTCGACGACGCCCGGGTTGGCACCGCCGGCGCAGCGCTGCACGTCGCCGTGGCAGCGCGGGAATGCAGGCGCCCGCCCCTCGACCAGACCGGCCACGGCTTCGTAGAACCCGGCGGAGCAGAGGGCGTGGCCGGCCCCATGGGACGCGCGCCCCTCGATGCCGTAGCGCCATCCCTTGACGGTCCGATAGACGATCGCCACCGGCTGCCCGTTGTCGAGCGTCAGAGCAAGGCGCTGCGCCGCGCCGATCTGCTGGAAATCGAATCCGTCCGGGACGTAGATGACGTTCCAGTCGTGCAGGTACGCCAGCTCCATCGGCGTCCATTGCACGTAATCGCCGGGCGTCGCACCGTCGCGGCACACCCGGTTGGAGTCGATCGACGCCTGGTTCCAGTCGAT
>DASTYL010000269.1:0-10478 GCA_035764975.1 Gemmatimonadaceae bacterium
GATGCGCAACGACCGGCTGATCGCCGTCGCGGAGAAGTCGCGGCTGCACGCGGAGATCCGGGAACTGCGCGACCTGCCGGCCTCGATGCTCGACGAGATCGAGCACTTCTTCACCTCGTACAACGAGTTGAAAGGGACGACGTTCACGCCGACCGCACGCCGTGGCGCCGCGGCCGCGCGCAGACTCGTCGAGCGGTCGCTCACGACCGTTCCGGGAGGGCCGTGCCCGTGGCCCGGCGCGATGACCACACCGACGCGGCCCGGCTGGGCGCGCAACTGGCCCGTTCGGCGCGCCCGCTCGCGAACGACGCCGACCTCGATCCCCTCATCGAGCGGATCGGCGATGCGCGATACGTGCTGCTCGGCGAGGCCACGCACGGGACCTCCGAGTTCTACACGTGGCGCGCGCGGCTCTCGCGGCGACTCATCGCCGAGCATGGCTTCTCGTTCGTCGCCGTCGAGGGCGACTGGCCTGACTGCTATCGCGTCAACCGCTACGTGCGCGGACGCGCCGAGGCGCGAACCGCGCGTGACGTCCTGCATGCCTTCGACCGATGGCCGACCTGGATGTGGGCGAACGCCGAGGTCGTGGAGTTCGCCGAGTGGATGCGGGGGCACAACACGGGGCTCCCCGCGGACCGCATGGCGGGGTTCTACGGGCTGGACGTGTATTCGCTGTGGGATTCGATCCGGGCGGTGACCGAGTACCTCGACCGCACGGACCCGGCGCTCGCGGCCGATGCGAAGCGGGCCTACGCGTGCTTCGATCCGTACTACGAGGACCCGCAGGACTACGCGCGCGCCACGGCCCTGGTCCCGACCTCGTGCGCGCACGAAGTCGTCGCCGTCCTCCGGGCGCTGCGGGAGCATCCGGTTTCAGCCGGCGATGGCGACGGCGACCGCGACGCCTACTTCGACGCCGAGCAGAACGCCCTCACGGCGAGGAACGCGGAGCTGTACTACCGGACGATGATCCGTGGCGGCGCGACGTCCTGGAACGTTCGCGATCGCCACATGGTCGAGACACTCGAGCGGCTCATGGGGCACCATGGACCGGACGCGAAGGCCATCGTCTGGGAGCACAACACGCACATCGGCGATGCGCGCTTCACGGACATGGCGGCGCACGGGATGGTCAACGTCGGCCAGATCGTACGGGAGCGGCACGCGGAGGAGGGGGTCGTGCTCGTGGGCTTCGGCACGCACCGCGGGGCGGTGATGGCCGCGCGCGAATGGGGGGAGCCGATGGAGCGGATGCGGGTCCCGGAGGCGCGCGCCGGCAGCTTCGAGGATGCCTGTCGCCGTGCGGGGCGCGGGGACTTTCTCCTGCTGTTCGAGGGGAACGACGACGGCGGGATCCGGGGGCTCGATCTCCCATGGGACCACCGCGCCATCGGCGTCGTGTACAACCCCCGGCAGGAGCGATGGGGGAACTACGTCCCCACGATGATGGCAGGGCGGTACGACGCGTTCCTGTTCGTGGAGGAGACCGCGGCGGTGGCGGCGCTGCACCTGCCGGTCCGGGTGACGGGGGAGGAGGAGACGTACCCGTCGGGGATGTAGGGCGCCGGACGGCGCCTGACGGCGCCGCCGGCGAGGGGGCGCCGCTGCGCGGCGAGGTGGCGCCACGCGGCTGCGCCGCTGGCGCGAGGCAACGCCCCCTCGGCGTAGCCCCCCCTCGGCGTCAGCCGCCCCCTCGGCGCAGCCGCCCCACGGCACTCCCCTTGCTCCCGTAGCGCTTGCTCATGACATCACAGGCTCTCGAACGGCCCTCGCGCCGGGATGCAGGCGCGCTTCGGCGGCAGCTCGAGTCCCTGGAGCGCGAGGCCGGCGCCAACGCCCTCGCGGTCTCCGTCTACGACACGGAGTCCGGCGAGGAATTCGGGTTGCAGCCCGACCGGTGGTTCCATGCGGCGAGCACCATCAAGGTGGCCATCCTCCTTGGGGTGTTCGGCGCGTTCCACCGCGGCGCGCTGTTCCCGCAGTCGCGCGTCCACGTCCGGAACCGGTTCGCCAGCGCGTTCAACGGCCAGTCGTTCCGCGTCGAGTCCGACCGCGACGCCAACTCCGCCGTCCACGAGTCGATCGGCAAGACGATGCGCGTCGCCGAGCTCGCGCATCACATGATCGTCACGAGCAGCAACCTCGCGACCAACCTGCTCCTCGACCTCGTCGGCGTGGAGGCGGTGCAGCGGACGCTGGACCAGTTCGGCATCGAGGGGATCGACGTCCGGCGCGGCGTCGAGGACGAGCGCGCCTTCGAGCACGGCATCAACAACCGGGTGACGGCTCGCGGGCTCAGCTCGCTGCTGCGGCTCATCGTCGAGGGGCGCGCGTTCACGCCCGAGCTGTCGGAAGGCATGCTCGACATCCTGCACGCCCAGGAGTTCCGCTCCGGCATCCCGGCGCAGCTACCCAAGGGCGCGCGCGTGGCGAACAAGACAGGGGAGATCAGCACCATCGCCCACGACGCGGGTGTGGTGTATCCACCCGACCGCAGGCCGTACGTCGTGGTGGTATTGACGGAGTGGGACCCGGAAGCGGGACGCCGGATGAGCCTCATCGCGCGCGCGTCGCGGGCCGTGTACGACTACATCACCGGAGAGGACGATGCCTGACGTGGCGACGGCGCCGTCCCTGCTGCGCGTGGTGGACGGCCGGCGGCTGGAAAAGCGGGTGCGCGATGCGCTGAACCCCGGCGGATATCTCATGGATGAGAACGGAAGGGCGCGGCAGCTCCCGCGATTCTTCTACGAGATCCCGACGTGGGAGGACGCGGTGAACACGCAGCTCACTCCGAACTTCCACCTGTGGGAGTTCGTGCAGACGGACGTCCGGGAAGCGCCGCCGCTGCGGGCGTTTCCCCGGTACGTCCCGTGCGCGGTGACGCTGCTCGCGTTCGCCCTGGAGCGGCTTCGCGACCGGGTCGGCACGACCGTGCACATCGCGGCCAACGGGGGCTACCGCTCACCGCGGCACGCGCTGACGCATGGTGCGTCCACGCACTGCTGGGCCACTGCCGCGAACATCTACCGGATCGGCGACACCTATCTCGACACGCGCGAGGCCATCGAGAAGTACGCGGCGATCGCGCGGGATGCCCTGCCGGGCGTATGGGTGCAGCCGTACGGGGGCGGACCGGGCGAAGTCGACGATCATCTGCACGTGGACGTCGGCTATGTCGTGTCGACGCCGCGCGAGGCGCCCGGGGAGCCGTTTCATCCAAAGCTCGAATGGGGGGCCATATGAGCGCCGCCGGATCGCCCGGAAAGGGCAGGTCGCGTCGCCCTGAGATCAGGCATAGGCCGCGCGAGCGGCAGCGGCTGGCGGCGATCGGCCTCGAGGCCGAGTTCGCCGTCGTCATGGATGGCGTGCAGGTGGAGCCCGAGAAGGTCTTCGTCACGCCGACGCGCATCGTGCGGGATCCGATGGTCCACCGCACGGGACGCTCGTATCACCTGCCGACTGGCGGCGCCGTCTACTTCGACACCGGCGTCATCGAGATCGCGACACCGATGGTGGAGCTTGCACCGGGCTGCGCGGCCCAGGCGGGACGCATCCTCTGGGAGAACATCCTCTACCTGCGGCGCGAGCTCGATGCATGGGAGCTCCGCGAAGGGAAGGAGGTGCACCTCGCCGGCTTCAGCACGCACTACAACATCTCCTTCGACGTGCCGAAGCAGGACCAGACGCCGTCGCGCACGGTCCACAAGCTGGCGTACCTGCTGACGCACGTCCTGGCCTTTCCCGTGATGCTGCTCGCCGGGAACCGCCGCTCGACCGGCGTCGGCGTGCGCCCGCGCGGGAATCGCATCGAGATCACGGCGGACTTCACTCCGGATCCCGAGCTCATGATCGCGGCCGCGACGCTGATCGTGGCGGCCACACGCGCCGTGATGGCGTGGCCGAGCTACGAGCTGGGCGAGCTCGCGCGGCACGGGATCCCCGTCGTCCGCGGGTTCGTCCCCGCGAAGCACAGCTCACGGCAGGGATGGGTCGCCAGATACAGCTGCTTCGACCGCAATCCGTTCGTGACCGACGTGGATGACGCGGTGTGGCACACGACCGCGGGAGAGACGCTCAGCGCCCGGGAGATGGCGGAGCGGACGATCGCGCGCTTCCGCCCGGCGATCGAATCACTCGGGGACCATCGCTCCGTTCGGCTGATCGAGAGCGTGCTGTCCGGCGAGAAGCTGTCGCTGCTCGAGCTGGAAGACCGGCCCCCGTCGTACGAGCACGTCGGGAAGCTCTGCACGTGGGACATCGGAAGCTTTCCGGAGCGCGACCTGCCGCGGTCCCGCTACGAGCGCGTCGTGCGGCATGCGATCGCCGGCGACACGCTCCGGATGGAAGCCGACCGCTACAAGGCGACCGGGATGCAGGGATGGTCGCGGGTCGTCTTTCGCCGGGAGCGCGATGGACGGCGTCGGATCTTCTCGCTCGACCAGCTCATCCCGCACCTCAGGGGCTGGGCGAAGGGAACCTGATGCGGCATGGGGGCGGCGACCCTGCCGGGTTCGCCGCTCAGGCCGACGTCGGGTCCGGTTCGCGCGGTGGGCCGCCCGGCCCTCTCCGCCTTCCACGCCCGCGCCGCGGCCGCCGCTCCGCGCCGCCCTCGGCGCCCTCACGGCCCGCCCGCTCCGCGCGCTCGCTGACGGAGCGGCGGCAGGCTTCCAGCACCGCCTCGAGCGCCTCGATGCCGTCGTCCGTCGCCTCCAGGAAGAGGTCGCTCACGACCGACTCCGCCTGCTCGAGCTGGCGAACGAGCGCCTGTGCCTGCGCGCGGCTCGCCATCACGCCGCAGACCTTGGGGGTCGCCCGGTTACCGGCAGGCTTTCGCAGGACGGTGTAGGCGCCGCCGCGGGCCGGCTGCATGAAATACGGCGAACTCGCGGGCGTGCCGCGCGAACGACGTGAACGTCTGGCTGAGTCCTTCGCTTCCATGATGGCAACAGCTGGGGGCTGAACGACGTGCCTCGGTTATCGACGGACTGGGGAAGAATAGGCAACGGCGCGCGCGAGCGGGAAGGGGCACCAATATGTTTCGCGCATGTGTCGTCGCATTTTCCTCGCGCTCCTGCTCGCGGGGCTGGTGGCCCCGGTCTCCGTCGCCGCGCAACAGCCCGGCGCTGTCCCCGTCAGCAAGGACCCGCTCGTCCCGCCGCCGGTCGCTCGTGAATTCCGCGGGGCCTGGGTCGCGGCCGTCTCCCACATCGACTGGCCGTCGCGCGGAGGCCTGACGACGGGCCAGCAGAAGGCCGAGCTGCTGGCGATCCTGGACCGGCTGGTCGAGCTCCGGATGAATGCGGTCGTGCTGCACGTGCGGCCCGCGGCCGATGCGCTGTACGAGTCGACACGCGAGCCGTGGTCCGCGTACCTCACGGGAAAGCAGGGGCGGGCGCCGTCGCCCTTCTACGATCCGCTCGCGTTCGCCGTGCGCGAGGCGCATCGTCGCGGGCTCGAGCTTCACGCCTGGTTCAACCCCTTCCGCGCGTTCCATCCGTCCGGCTGGGCGGGTGATACGGCGAGGACACACGTCGCCCGCAGCAACCCGCGGCTGACGCGCCGCTATGGCGACCAGCTCTGGATGGACCCGGGGGATCCCGAAGTCCGGCGCCGGTCCCTTGCCGTCATCGCCGACGTCGTCCGCCGGTACGACATCGATGCGGTGCATCTCGACGACTACTTCTATCCCTATCGCATCGAGGATCGGCGCGGCAGGAACGTCCCGTTCCCCGACGATGCGACATATCGGAAGTACCGCCGACGGGGCGGCCGGCTCTCGCGCAACGACTGGCGGCGCGACAACGTCAACCAGTTCGTCCGCGCCCTGTACGAGCAGACGCGGCGGCAGAAACCGCATGTCCGCGTCGGGATCTCGCCCTTCGGGATCTGGCGCCCCGGTTACCCCGCAGGGATCACCGGGCTGGACGCTTACGCGGAGATCTACGCCGACTCGCGACTGTGGTTGCGGAAGGGCTGGGTGGACTACTTCGCGCCGCAGCTCTACTGGCACCCCGACGCCGAGCGGCAGAGCTTCGCCCGCCTGCTCGAATGGTGGGGATCGGACGAACAGAATCCCCACGACCGGCACATCTGGGCGGGACTCTACACGAGTCGCGTGGTCCCGGGGGAGACGAACCCCGGCTGGGATACCGACGTGATCCTCCGCCAGATCCGGATGGCCCGGCAGGACGCGACAGCGTCCGGCCAGATTCACTACAGCATGCGCGCCCTCCAGCTGGATCCCGACAGCGTGGCCACTCGTGTGGCGACCTCGTTCTACGCCGAGCCGGCGCTTCCGCCGGCCTCACCGTGGCTGGATCCGCGGGTGCCCCCCGCTCCGGAGCCGCGCATCACGCGGGATGCCACGGGCACGGTCCGCCTGGAGCTCAGGCCGGCGCAGGGCGCCGCCTCCCCCTGGCTGTGGACGGTGCAGCAGCGCGATCAGGATGGACGCTGGACGACGCGCATCGTCCCCGGGGCGGAGCGGACGTTCGAGCTGTCGCCGGGCGCGAGCCCCGTCGCGCCGTACGCCGTCTGGGTCAGTGCCGTCAGCCGGGTCGGCGTCCAGAGCGACGTCGTGCCGGTGGAGGTTCTTGCGCAGTAGTGGTCCGCGCGCCATGGTGCGGATCGAACTCCGAACGCTCACACCCCCATGCCGATCCTGTCCCGTCCCGCGACTACCGAGTTCTCGCAGTACTATTCCCGATATATCGACCGCGTTCCCGACGGCGACGTGCTGGGGACGCTCGAGGCGCAGCAGCGCGAGACCCAGGCGCTGCTCCGGTCGATTCCGGAATCGCGCGCCGATCACCGCTATGCCCCGGGCAAGTGGAGCATCCGCGAGGTGCTTGGGCACATCGCGGATACGGAACGGATCTTCGCGTATCGCGCGCTTCGGGTGGCCCGCGGTGACGCCACCCACCTGCCCGCCTTCGACGAGAACGCATACGTCGAGAACGCGGACTTCGGATCGAGGCCGCTTCCGGCACTCGCCGATGACGTGCAGGTCGTGCGAGCCGCGACGCTGTCGCTGCTGCGGCCGCTCTCCGACGAGGAGCTGGGACGGATCGGGACGGCCAGCGACTCCCCGATCAGCGCCCGGGCGCTCGCGTGGATCATCGCCGGGCACGAGCTGCATCACGTGGCGATCCTTCGCGAGCGCTACTTGTAAGGTTTCTGTGGACCTCCTCGTTTTCCCGCGGACGGCGTGACGCGGGTTCGAGGAATGCGGTTAGCCGATGGGAGGGTGCTTTCGCCGGCGCCCGGATCACGCCATTGCCGCTCGTCAGGCAGGAGGGGACATGTTCAACACGCTCCTCGAATCGGACCGTCCTCGGTCACGGGCCGCCACTGGCTTCGTGGTGAGCACCGTCGTTCACCTCGGGCTCCTCGCGACCGCGATCGCGGTGACGACGCACGCGTCCCCCGTGATGAAGCCCGAGTCGTTCATCACGCGTGCGCTGTTCCTTCCGCCGCAGGACCGACGGCCGACGCTGGACGCCCAGGCCGAGCGGCTGCAGTATCTCGCGCTTGGAATCCCGACGGGGCTCGAGGGTGTGACCGATCTGCCGACGGGCAACGACGAGAGCGGCCGGCGCTTCCTGGACCCGCTCAAGGGCTCCGAGATCGGCGACTTCGACTTCGAGATCCCGCCGACGCGCCTCATCGTCGGCAACGATACGGCGTTCTCGGTGCTCGAGGTGGATCAGACCGTCGAGCGCTTCGCCGACAGCGACGCCCCGCGCTACCCGGACAACCTGCTCGAGCGGTCGGTCGAGGGCGCGGTGTTCATGCGCTACGTCGTGGATACGCTGGGCGCGGCGGAAGTCACCTCCGCGCAGGTGCTCCGCTCGTCGCATCCGCAGTTCACCGCCGCGGTGCTCGCGGCGCTGCCGGGGATGCGCTTCCGCCCGGCGATGATCGCGTCGCGACGGGTCCGTCAGCTCGTGGAGCAGGAGTTCGAGTTCAGGATCACGCGGCCGGAGATCGCGACGAACGCGCCTTGACGGGCGCACGCGCATGCCGGCGAGTCGGCGCCCAGCCGAACTCGCCGAGCGCGACCCGGCCGCCCTTCAGCACGACCCCCTCCTGCTCGAGGCGGAGCCCCTGCACCATCGCTCCGCCAGGATCGTCCCGGCGCATACTGATGCGCCCCTGCGCATTCACCACCCGGTGCCACGGCACCGGTGAGTCGGTGGACAGCGCGCTCAGCGCGTAGCCAACCTGTCGTGCATGATTCGGGAATCCCGCGAGCGCGGCGACCTGGCCGTATGTCGCCACGCGCCCCCGCGGGATGCGCCGCACGACCGCGAAGATCTGCGCGTGCGTCATGCGTTCGGCGGCCATGCGACCCCCTCCCAGGTCAGGGAAGGCGCGCGGTGGACGGCGGCGTGGTCCGCTGGAGCCGGGCGGCGACCCGCTCGGCGCGCTCCATCACCCGCAGCACGTTCTCGCCGGCGAGCTTGCGCAGCTCGCCATCCGACCAGCCGCGTCGCGCGAGCTCGGCGAAGAGGGCGGGGAAGTCGGCGACGCTCGAGAGGCCCACGGGCGTCTCGTCGATGCCGTCGAAGTCGCTGCCGATCCCGACGTGATCGACCCCGGCCACGCGACGCACGTGCTCGATGTGATCGGCAACTTGCGCCAGCGTGGCGCGCGTGCCGGCGACGCTGTTGATGAACCCCGGGACGAAGGTCACCATCACGACGCCGCCGTTCTGCGGCAGCCGCGTGAGGATGGAGTCGGGAACGTTGCGCGGCACGTCGGTGATCGCACGCGCCGACGAGTGCGAGAAGATCACCGGCGCGGCGCTGACGTCGAGCGCATCGCTCATCGTCGCCGGGGAGACGTGCGAGAGGTCCACCAGCATGCCGAGCCGGTTCATCTCGCGCACGACCTCTTCCCCGAACGCCGTGAGCCCGCCGTGTCGCGCGCTGTCGGACGCCGCATCGGCCCAGTCGAGGGTCACGTTGTGCGTGAGCGTCATGTAGCGCGCGCCGAGGTCGCGGTAGGTGCGGAGCAGGGCGACCGAGTTCTCGATGACGTGTCCGCCTTCGAGTCCGATGAGCGACGCGATGCGCCGCCGCTTGAACGCCCGGCGGACATCCGCCGCGGACCACGCGAGCTCGAACCGCGGATACTTCGCGATGATCTGCCGCGCGATGTCGATCTCCTCGAGCTGCAGGCGGGCGTAACCGGAGTCACGCACGTCGCCCGGCACGTAGACCGACCAGAACTGCGCGCCGACCCGCCCCGAGTCGAGCCGCGCGAGATCCGTGTGGCCCGGCGTGCGCTTCGTGAGATCGTACGCGTGCACGTCGCGCGGGCCCGCATCGTTCCGGCGGATCTCCCACGGGAGATCGTTGTGGCCGTCGACCAGCGGCGTGGACCGAAGCACCCGGTGGGCGCGGGCGAAATGCTCGGCGGTGGGCGCCGGCGCCGGTTCCGTGGGAGCAGGGCCCTGGGCGGCGAGCGGCGCGGCCTGAAGGAAACCGGCGGCGGCGAGGAGCGCGATCGGGAGACGCATCGGATCTCTGGGAATGCGGGGGATTGCGTATCGTACCGTCCGGCACGGGGCGCCGCAACGCGACCCGTGCCGGACGTCGGCTCACCCCTGCTCGTTGAGGTGCACCATGAGCTGCACCGCCGCACTCGCCTCGCCGTCCACGTTCAGCAGGAACGTGTACCGGCCCGCGGCATCCACCTGGAAGAGATCGAACTGCATCGGCAGGTCGACCGCGACCGACTCGATTCCCGCCGGCGCGGGAGGGAGCGATACTTCACCGCCAGGACGCGCGAGCTCGTTGCCTGCCGGGTCGGTGATGACGACCTCCACGCGATGCGGCCGGCCGGTCTCGTCGATGGTGAACAGCAGCCGCCCGGCGAACGCGAGCCGTGGCAGCGTGAACGGCAGGGCAGGGACGGTCAGATGATTGAACACGCCGATCAGCGACGGGCGGCCGTCGTTGGCGAGGATGATCTGGTCGCAGAGGGCGACGTACTGGACGTGCATGCGGTCTCCGTCGGCGTGGTGCAGTTCACGCGAGCGCTCGTCGCTCGGGATCGAAAAAAGCTAATGGGAGTGCCAGTGACATGAGCGACGCGCAGGACGGACTGCAACCGGACGCGAGGGCGGCGATGGGCCGCGAGCTCATGACGCTGCGCGCGACGATCGCGCGCGTCGACGAGGAGATCGTGCGGCTGATCGCGGAGCGCGTGCAGCTCGCGCAGCAGGCGGGTTCGCTGAAGCGGGCGGCGGGGCTCCCTGTCCGCGATCCCGTGCAGGAGGCCGTCGTCCTCGATCGCGCGGGTGTGTTCGCGCGGTCGCGCGGGCTCGACGCGGATGCGGTCCGGCAGGTCTTCGACGAGCTGCTGGCGCTTGCGCGCGCCGCACAGCGGGCGGGCGGGCGCTAGCCGATCGCCTGCGGCGGCTCCGTCTTGCCCGGCACCGTGCCCTCGTCCTCGCGCTTCTCCTC